>NZ_JAYKSL010000037.1:0-28267 GCF_035481585.1 Salipiger marinus
CCCCGAGCTGAAACGCCGCCTCTCCCTGCGACGTGCCGCTGGCCGTGCCGTCTCCTCCGGAGCCAGCTCGACCAGCCGTCGCATGGTCGTGGCAACGCTTCATCTCGGCCATTCGGTTACGGTCGCTGGGGCGGGCGCGTGACATCAGTGATCTCGTACGTCGCGTCTCGGCCGCTGTTGTTCCGTGCTTTGCCGGACATGCTGTGCCGCCCTGTCATCATGGGTCGCAAACGATTTCCGGCGACCGCCGGATTGCATTGGCCGCAGCTGGCAGAAGGTCGGTGATGGTCGTGATGCGCGGATCGCAGGCTATCGGGCTGCCGTAGAGGGTCCGTTCGAAATTCGAGTGATCCGGACACGTTGTCGAAGCTTCGACGGTCTCCATGCTGTTCGTCCAGAAAACACATCGCGTTGCCACGGAAACCAGCCGTCGCGGCACGTGAGGCAGGGTCAGCAAAGCTCCGACTGGTCGGGATGCGGCTCGGAGCGAGAGGACAGAAATATCGCCACCACAGGCATTTCTCTCCCTCGGCTGTTCACCCAGTTTCCTTCGCGGCCCCGCACTTCTCCCTTTGTCTGAGTTGCATGACATGCTGGTCGCAGCTGTCGTCCCGTCCACAAAGGTTGTCGCCGATCTTTTTCCCCTGCCCCTGCGGGCCATTCCGCGCGGAGCAAAAAGATCGGCGCCTGCCCCTCTCCGCTGTGCTTCGCCTTCGGTGTGGCCGGGCCTTGGCCAGCTGCAAGGTGACCATCATTGCAACNCCCCTGCGGGCCATTCCGCGCGGAGCAAAAAGATCGGCGCCTGCCCCTCTCCGCTGTGCTTCGCCTTCGGTGTGGCCGGGCCTTGGCCAGCTGCAAGGTGACCATCATTGCAACGCAAACAAGGAGAAGAGCAATGACCACGAACTGCATCAAATTCACCAGCGCCGACATCGAAACCGCCAAGGGCGTCGGCTCCATCTCGACCCTGACCTTCGACCTCGACATCCCGGTCGAGCCCGTCGCAAGCACGAACACGATGGCCCCCACGCACCGCGTCCTCGGCCGCTCCCCGCGCGGCAAGCTGGTCGAGTGCGGCGGCAGCTGGAAGAAGCAAAACAAGGAGACCGGCGCCGACTACTACACGCTGACCATCCGCGACCACGGCTTCAACGCCAACCTCGGCAAGGCCGCGAACCAGGACGATCTGTCCCTGCAGGCCGTCATCCCCTGGGGTCCGAAAGACGCAGCCTGAGCCAGGGGCCAGACCGCCTCGGCGGTCTGGCACTTTCTCGTTCCGGGGGAACTTGTCCCGGGCGGGCGCAAGATTGGTGTCCGAAAGACGCCGCATATTTCGGACGCGGACGCCGAGGCGGATAGTCAGATTGGATAGGTCGCTGACGCGGCTCCGATCCTTTTGTTCAGCTACAACGTGCATCGCGCGAACCCAAGTCGGAACCGAATGTCCGCAGGGAGAGCTGGCAGCCCGCTGAGAGAGGCCAAGCGCACCCCTTCTCTCAGTTGAGCAACCCGCGCCACGGTCGTCTAGGCGAAGCGCCAAGGGGCGGCAAACTCACCCTTTGCCGCAGGCAACGAAATCGCAAATCATCGTCGTGCATCCCGGGGGGCAGCGTCTCACTTCAGGGCCACCGCCGCGCGCCTTTCCGTCGACCTGTTGGCCTTTCAGATCGCTAGCCCGGGGTCGAGCGGTCGGCAACGCCGGGGACAGGTTTCTGGACGGCTGCGCCTTGAGCGCTGCGAGGCACCGCTCACAACAAACCTGCCCTCGGCGTGCTCCATTTCATTCCGCCCCGTGCCGGGTGCAGCCCGCTCTCATGCCCCCGGTCTTTTCCACGATCCGTCCAACGACGATCAACGGAAAGGATCACACCATGACACTCGAACAATCCATCGACCTCGCCGAACTGCAAGCCGACATTGCCTTCGATGCCTACCTCGCCGCCTTTGATGAAGACGCCCATCCCGAGTTACTCGACAGCCTCGAGACCGAGGCTCTGATCGCCCGCAGCCGCTACGACGACCTACGCAATCAGGGACTGGGTCACTGACCCAGACACCCCTGCGGGTCTTCGGATCCACAGGGCTCTGACGCCGTCTCTAAGAAGCTTCGCGACGCCCTCAGAGGGTGCGACCCGCGCCATCCAGCGCGGGCCATTTTCGTGTTTCTGGCGCCCGATCCGTGACCGGCTCGAGCGTTCGGTTTGTCTGTCGTCGCGTGCGTCTTGAACACAAGTTTCGGAAGCTTTTTCGACCTGGTTGTCCTGCATCGATGAGGGCGGGACCCGTTCCAGGTCGCGCCGCGACGCGGGGTCTTGACGGCGTCCAATGCCCGCAAAAAGACACAACATGCAAAACGTAATATTGCGCAATGTGATGTATTGAAGTATAAGCGAAGGAGAGAAGGAAGACGTTGGCAGGATATGGCCAATGTTTGCACATTTTGTCCGAGGGGGTCTGACCCGTGCCGAGGCCAGCGAAAAACCTGAAGCTTGAAGAGCGCATCGAAGTCGCGCGGCGCTTCGCGGCGGGCGAGAGTGCCAAGGATCTGGCGGCGGCGTTCGGCATCTCTCCGCGCCACGTGAACCGGCTCGCGAAAGAGGAGGCGGGCGAGGGGCTCGCGGTGCGCGATCCGAGCGAGACGGTGGCCTTCCGGGCCAGTCGATCCGAGCTCGATGCCTTCGACGCGGACTGGCGCGAACGGGGCTTTGCCAACCGATCCCAGGCGCTGAATGCGGTGCTGCGCGGACGGTGCGGATTTCTCGATGTGCCCCGTGACCTGATTGCGGAGTTCTGCGCCGCATGGCGTCAAGCGAAGGATGTGAGCGACGCCGGATTGGTGCTTGCCAAGGTGGTCCATCGCGGTCGGCTGGAGGTCTCGGACGCCGACCGCGCGATGCTGATCGAGTTGCTTGATCTGGCGCAGTCGATGAGCCGTGAGATGGGTCGGATGAAGGATGCGGCGCAGGTGCTGCGTCATCAGGAGTGGCCGCTAAAGGAAGAAGGGCAGGGGACGGAGAGCGCGGTTCTGGAGGATGGCCCGCGCGCGATCGAACGCGGATTGAGGCTCGTCAGAAATGGCTGATCCCCTCGCCCTCTACACCTCGGTCATGGGGCGGCTCTGGGAGGATGAGCGCATCCGAGGTCAGGCCGCGGCGCGGATCGACGCCCGGCTGGCGGGACGACGCCAGGGACGGAGTTTCGCGCGCGTCGGATCCATGTCGGCGCGCAACGCGCTGAAGGCAGCGTCGGGTCAGAGCCGGGCGGCGGTCTTCAAACGGATCCGAGCCGGAGGCTGCAAGACGCGTGCTTCGCTCGGGGCGCAGATTTCCTACATCAACGACAAGGCGGTCTATACCTACTCGACGATGACCAATGCGCTGACCGATGCGGCGGTGCTTTCCGACGAGCAGAAAGAGGACATCATCGAGGACTGGGCCGGGACCTGGCGCGGCTCGACAAAGCTCGGGTTCACCTCACACATGCTTTTGTCCTTCCCGACCGACGTATCCATCGACCAGGTGCGCGACATCGCGATGGACTGGACGGAGCATTTCTTTGAGAGCGGCGAATATGGCGATCAGTGGGACTATGTTCTCGCGGTCCATGACGACCGGGCGCACAAGCACGCCCATATCATCCTGAACAACCGCGGCGTCGAGAAGGGCACCTGGTTCTCCTGCTGGGCGGAGGGCGTGATGTCGCCGCAGCTCATGCGCGAGAAGCAGGCTGAGATCGCGGAGCGCTATGGTGTCATGCTCGACGCCACCACCCGGCTCGAGCGTGGCATCTTCGAGAAGCCCGCCGGCATCGAGGAGATCTACCGCGCGAAGGAAGAGGCAAGGCTGCCGCGCGAGATCGTCATGACGGCCCAGGAATCCGCCATCGCGCAGGCGCAGGTGGTGGGCTTCGCCAAGGACTACAAGAACCTCGCCGACCTGCTGGACCGGATGGACCAGCGCCACATGGCACGTGCGGTCCGCGGCATGGCGGACGGGCTTGGCTCCGGCACGCCGTGGAACTTCACCGAAGGAGAGATAGACATGAAGGACATCAAGACCGTCGGTGACGCGATCGACTATTCCGAGCGCACGATCGAGGCGTTGAGGCTCAAGGCCGAGGAACTGGACCCGGCCGAGCGGGCCGCTTTTGAAGCCAAGGCCGCGCCGATCATCGCGGACCTCTCGCAGATGGTGCCGGACCCGGACCTGCGCGCGCGCTTTGGCAAGCAGCTCGAAGAACCCTATCCGCCGGGGGCGGGCAGCGAGGTGCTGATCGCCGCGCTGCGGTCCGGCAATGACGACGGGCTGCGCGAGGTACTCGAGCGCGCCGAGGAGGTGGGCATGGACAGCGAGGAATTGTTGGCCCGGATCGCGGCGGGTGGCACGCGCAACTACGGCATGGCGCAGGACTGGGTTGAGCGGGACATGAACGCGGTGCTCGCGAAGGATGGCCTCAGCGTGGAGACCGCGAGTGACGACCAGCTCGACGTCGCGCTGGAAAAGGTCGACGGCGTAATGGATGCGCTGATGGAGCGGGCGAAGGAGATGGGCGTCGAGATCGGCCGAACCCTCGCGGACGAGGAGGAGGCGACGTTGCCCCTCATCGACGAGGATGACCGGACGCCCAATCCCTACCTGCAGGACCTCGCCGACATGCTGCGGGACGGCAAGCTCACCGAGGAACAGGAAGAGACCGTCGAGCGGACCCTGCAATCCGAACTCTTCAAGGAGTTGGGAGAAGAAGGCTTGGCCGAGCTACGCCGTGGCAACTACGAGGTGCTGGATGCGGCCCTGCCGAGCAAGCTTGACCAGATCACCGTCACGCAGGAATTCCTCGAAATGACGTTTGAGGAAACGGGCGACCAGGTCTTCACCGACCGTGCCGCCGGGTTGCAGCAGGACAAGGCGACCGAAGTGGCGCGGCTGCGCGGCCAGCAGGAGGCCCAGGAGCTGGGACGTAATCTCGGTCGGGACCGCGGTCTCGATGACGATATGGAATTCTAAGGGGGAGATGACCACCATGACCAAGACACTCCCCCTCTGGGCCGCGCTCCTCTTTGGTGTGATCTGCGGCGCCGTCATCGGCACCATCGTTGCCGCCTTCTACCTGACCCTGGCCCTGAAAACCGGGTTTCAGAGCTTCGACATGTTGGCGCTCTGGAAGGCGAGCGCCGGCACCCGCGCGGCACATCCCGAAGCCTTCAAGGTTGGCTTCGGCGCCGTCGGCTTTGGCGCAATTGGTCTCGGCGTCTTGGCGCTGGCCTGGACCTGGAAGAAGGAGCGCGACGACTACGGCTCGGCTCACTGGCAGACCAAGGCGGAGCTGAAGAAGAACGACATGCTCCAGGCCCCCGGCAAGGGCTTTGTCTGCGGCAAGCTTGGCGCGCCGACCTCGAAGGCGGAGTTCATTTCCTCGACGATAATCCCGCATGTGATGATGGTGGCGCCGACCCGTGCCGGTAAGGGTGTGGGTTTCGTGATCCCGAACCTTCTGAGCTTCGCGGGTTCGGTCGTAGTGCTCGACGTGAAGGGCGAGAACTTTGAGAAGACCGCGCGGCTCAGGGCGCTGAACGGTGACGAGGTCTATCGCTTCAGCCCGTTTGATTGGGCCAATGCCACGCATCGCTACAACCCGCTCGCGCGGATCGCAAAGGCCCCGAGCTTCGCACAGCGCTTCACCGAGGTCTCGATCCTCGCCGACCTCTTCCTCGACAAGGACAACAAGACGCTCGACACCTTCTCCGAGGCTGGCAAGTCGATCTTTGTCGCGGCCTGCCTGCTGGCGATCCAGCGTGGCACGCCGAACCTCGGCGAGGTAAACAAGATCGTCGCCGGGGGCGAATACAAGAACGCCCAGTACAAGACCTATGCAGACGAGGCCGAGGAAGACATCCTGCGCGAGCTCTGGACCAATGCGGCCTCGGCCTCGTCGCGGCTGCTAACCTCGAACATCCAGGCGCTGATGACCGCCGGTCTCAAGCAATGGGACAACCCGGCGGTCCGCTCCGCGACCGAGGCGAGTGACTTCGATTTCTCGACCTTTCGGAAGACCCCGCAGTCGCTCTACATCGCGGTGTCCGAGGATCACATCGCGACCCTGGCGCCGCTCCTGCGCCTGATGTTCGCCGATCTCATCGCGTCGATCCGCCTGAACGAGCCGGGCCCGGATGAGCCCTGGCCGGTCATGATGATGATCGACGAATTCCAGCAGATGGGGGCGATGCCCTATCTCGAGCGCGCGATCCATTCGCTGGCGAGCTACGGCGGCCGGGTTGCGATGATTGCGCAGTCACTGGCTTCGCTTGACAGGATCTACGGGCCCGAGGGCCGCGAAAGCCTCGAGAACGGGGCCGGGCTTAAGCTCTACATCACCCCGCGTGACCAGCGCACTGTAAAGGAGGTTTCGGCCGCCGTCGGCAGTACCACCCGCGAGGCCGTGACCCGGATGTATGGTCGCAACAAGGGGTTCCTTGGCGCGACCTCGACCTCGGCGCGGCTGGAAGAGCGGCCGCTGCTTTCCGAGACCGAAGCGCGCCTGATGGATCCCGACGAGGTCATCATCCTCGCCTCGCCCCAGCATCCGATCAAGGCGAGCCGGATCAAGTATTACGACGATCCCTTCTTCAAAGAGATGTTGGCCCGGCAGGAGGGCAAGCCCTTCCCCTATCCGCCGAATGTGCAGGGCGTGGGGCCATGGGGCAGCGACGGTGAAGACGAGGCCGGCGCAGACGAGCAGGCGAAACCAGCCGAACGCGCGCCTGTCCGGGATCGCTCGCAGCGTCGCGAAGCGCGCGCTATGAGCGTGAGGACGATGGAGGCTGGGCGCGGGCAGCCTGAGCCCGGGACGCTCGATCGGGAAGCCGCCGTGCCGAAGGAATGGGAGGCGGCACTCGACCGGCAGGAGGATTTCATCGAGGAATTGTTGGGTGGGTGAGCGCGACAATCTTGTAGGCAGCTTTGCCCTTGGGACTGATTGGAGACAAGCGCGCTTGAGATGCATCTCAATGCGGCTTGAAAACTTCAAAGTCATTTCAACGCAGCGCGCTAGATCTTCGCCTCGGGGTAGTGCCCCTTTATTTCCGCGTTGAAAAAACGACCTAGTGAGTCAGCGGACATGAGACGCTCGTACATGAAGGCAGGCACGTTGAAATACTGATAAACGCCGCCATGCCTGAATTGGACCTCGAGCGTTTCTAATTCCGGGTCATACCCGACCTCAGCCAAGTTGCTGGAAGTTACTGGCTGTCGTTCCATCAAATTTCTCCCTCGTTCTCGTCTTCGTTCTCGCCCACTTCTGGTGGCTTCCACTTTGGATCCTGCGCACGCCATACCGCGACAAGCTCATCATAGTTTTCAGGGCCCCTGGGGCGCTTCCAGCTGTCCGCTACAAGCGGATCTTCGCTGTTTGGACGACGGTCTTTGGGTGGGAGAGTGACGCGGCAGCGCACTGGAAGCCGTGCAGCCTCGCCGGTTATTATTGCTTCGCCGGTCCTTAGAACCGAGAGGCTATCGGCGATACCGCTCAGGTTATCGGGCAAAGCGGCTTGTACCTTGCTGCGGTCAGTGGAATTGGTGAGGCGCAACGCGACAAAAGTCCCACACTGGGAGAGAATGGTGTCGTCAATTTCCGAAGGACGCTGGCTGACGATCATTGCACCAATACCGAACTTGCGTCCCTCTTTCGCGATTCTCTGAACCATTTCGCGCGCAGGGTTGTCGGATTCTCGACCAAGATACCGGTGAGCTTCCTCCATAACGACGAGTTGAGGCCGCTTTCGGCCGCCCTCATCGCGCTCGCGACCCCAGAAGAGCGCTTCATAGATAATCGACAGAATCGCCCCGATCAAATCTAGAAGAACCGCGCTAGGAATACCCGACAGATCAAGCACCGTTATCGCTTTCTCGTGGCCAATCCAGCTTTCGAGGAGGGATGGAAGGTCGTTCGTTACGTGGCCCGTCAGGTCAGGCTCCCATTCACCGGGCTTGAGCAGGAACTCGAACTGACGATCGAGCATACGTGATCGCATTCGGTCGAGCTGCTTGCGGATTCCGAGCACACCGACGTTGTTCTGGTAAGGTGCTGAATTCGTTGTTGTGTGCGGCTGGTAGGCTGGTTGACGAAGCGTGGTCGCGTCGCCGGGCTGAATGATCGCCGGTTGTGTCTTGGCCTGATCGAGCCAGGTTTTGACTTCTGGTTCGATCAGCTCGAGCCACAGGTTTCGCAAGCTGTACGGAATAGGGCTGTCGACGGTCATTGAATTCAGATCGACACCAGGCAAATTGTCTGCTTGAGCAATCGCGCTTTTGGCTGCGAAGATCTTGTCGAGTATTGCGGTCGTTGCGCGATCATCCAACTTCCCGCACAGAAAGTTGAGTATTTCGGCCGGCCGTAGTGCCCAGTACGGAATGACCAGCTGCTTCTCGCCGACTCCGGGTGTAATCCGAAAAATCTCAGCGTTGTCGGCGAGCGCGCTGGCATATTCGCCGTGGATATCGAGTAGGAGGATCCGCGCGCTCGGAAAGCCTGCTCCGTCAGGCGCCGAGATTGACCGCAACAAGCTAGAGACAGTCGTGGACTTGCCCGACCCGGTAGAGCCGAGCACTGCGCTATGGCGCGTGACTAGCTTGTCGAGGTCCAGGCGGACCGGAATGCTCTCGGCGTTAGCAAGTCGCCCGACTATCACTTGTCCGGAAAACTCTGCACCGTAGATTTTGGCCAGATCCTCTTCTGTGACCAGATGCACTTCATCGTTCAGGTTCGGATACTGGCTGATGCCTCGCTCAAACGAGGCCTCGACAATCTCGCCAATGAGCTGAACGGTTAGCCATCGTTCGCCGCGGTCTAGCGCATCGACTAGCGTCACCGGTGTCGCACTTGCCCCGACCTCTGATATGATAGCATAAAGATCATGATACCCCTGTGGTATCCGCACAAAGCTGCCGACCTGACCTACCCGGTAGCTTCGTCCTCCGATGATCGCAATGCCCGAAGCAACGCCCTCGAATTGACGCACACTTACGGTCGAACCGGCGACAGAGCCGACATGGCCGAGAAGAGTAGGGGCGTTCATTTGGCCTCCGACGCGGTGGCGGCTGTCGGTGGTGGCGCCTCCGCTGCCAATGCTGCAAGATCCGGTTGTGTCGGAAATGCTTGAACCGATCGTGATGCCGCGAAGAAGCGAGCAAAGGGTTCTATTGCACCGAGCGTGAAGTTTCCTTTGTCGTCCATGTAGGTTGACCTTATCGGCCCCCAATCCTTGCTCGGAAGTTCGGCCGGAGCTTTCCATGCGCCGCGCGTGCCGTTCACCTTGGCCTGGTCACGTGCATAGACGCTAAAGTTAGGCAGACGGCGCGCGAGGTCGCACGCCGGACCCTCTTCATCTAGAATCTTGTACTGGAATGCGAATACGCTGGAGGATGGATTGGCTGCGAGCGCTTCATCTATCCGGGCCGCGATGTGTGCATCGGCAAAAGAAAATCCGATAGAAATGAGTAGCGTGTCGGGGGTGAGCAGGAACGTACGAAGGCGATCGAGCAACGCTGCGTAGGGCGCTTTCTGTGTTTGATCGTATTTCAGGTGTTCGGGGAAGACGAGGTGACTTGCTGAGCTTTGGCCCGTGCGAATTACTTCGCCCTTAGAGCTAGCGCGCCAGCCGAGCGATCCATGGAGCTTCCATAGCCGCGTCCAGCGCGCGGGAAGATCACTGCGCGACACTGAGACGGGGTCGAAGAATGGTTCGCGACCACCCGTGAAGCCATCGAAGTACGGCGCTCGTACGGATTCGAACGCTTCTTCGAACAACAAGTCGTAGTTCGTGGTGAAAATTTCAACGGGATAGTCACGCGTTGTGCCCGTGATCCAATTCACGAGATCTGCATATGCTGATCCAGTCTCGGGCAATCGGACGTCCACGATCTTGCCTATCTCGGAGCAGATCGCTTCTCCGAAGGTCGCAAAGCCTGGGCCGTCGAGATCGTGGACTTTCGACGAACCAATCACTTGGCTCAGAGAGCGAATCCTCGAAAGGATCGTCTCGATGTCATGCTGCGCGAGTTCGGCTTTCAGGCCATCAATCTGTTTTTGATAGGTTGGGGCAAGTGTCGTGAGAACTTGGTCCGTGAGCCCCGCAACTGCCGGGATGAGCGGATAGGTGCCATCGGGTTTTGCCATTCCGGCAGAAGCTCCAGCGCCAACCAACAGCCCGATCCGCTTCCGGCCCTGCGCGACGATCGTCCTAAGCGCCGCCATATACTGATCGGGATTATGAACACTGACAGTCAACTTACGCTCCCTCAACACTTGCTTCTGCATCCTCGCATCTAGCACTTGGTTCAATATTCCACGCTCGATCTCGCCCGTCTACGGCGGCCGTCTGAAAAGGCTCCGGCTTTCCAACCGCATTGAAGCTTGTTGCGCTTGTTAGCAGCGCAGTTTGGATAGTGTGCGCAGGGGGCGTGTCTGTCGTGCGTTCTGTATCCCACTTGGCCGAAATGCCTTGCCTCCGTCATGCGGAAATTAAGATGTCAGCTTACTATGTCAGTTTCATTAGGCTCATGTTGGCGTACAGATGCAGACAGGGCCACTGTTTTATATCATCCTGTTCGGCATTGAATTTGCAGTTTTTTCGCGCAGGGCGTACTTTACGCACCCAATTCTTCCATCCTATCTAATTCTAGCCGAGCTTTTTCGTCATCGAGGCGCCATCGTCTTACGACATAAAATGCGAGCGCCTTACGCGTTTCGATCAGCAAATGCGTTTTGTCGTCAAAGCCATACTCTAGCCGGACGGCTCGAGCTTGCGCATCGGATAGATCTGAACGCGGGCGTATCCACAAGCGCACTAAGCTATTCCAGTCCGTGTCAAAAGGCAGGGGAGCAGGCCGCTCCCGCGTTTTCATCTCAGTTTGTTTCGCTATTCGTATTGGGAGGTAATCGCGGTACGCACTGTGCTTATAGCTCCATGCGCGGAGATAGATTGCCTCTCCGTCAAAATGAAACTGAACTGGACTGATCCACTGAGGGTCGGAGAGGCCGCTTGACATCGAGGTGTAGGTGATCTGGATGTCTCGTTCGCCCTTCATCGCGCGGTAGAGCTGTGCGACGACGGTGGAATCCATCACGCGAGTGGGAAGCGGGATGCTCGCGCCAAGCGATGCCGCCTTGCCATCGAGCAATTCGAAAACTTGTTCCGGGCCAGCCTCAGTCAATGCGCAGTGGTCGCCGGTCGAGAAGTAGGCCTTCTCCCCGGCGTCATAGACTGGCGGCGTGTTCGTCAGAGAGAGATAGGTTCGAAAGTCAACGGCAGCCTGTGCCATCGAGATATTGAATCGTTCCATCAAGTCACGACGGTTCGCCTGACCTCTCCAGGTCAGGCATTGATCGAGGAACAAAATTCGCTCGCGTTGCGCGTGTTTGAGGTCTTCTAGGCTCATGCACGAAGCAGTACTTGACTCGGCGCGCAAGGTCCATACATTTACTATACGTATAGAAAATGGATTGATCGGATGCGAATACTTCATACAGCAGATCTGCACCTGGGGCGGCAGTTCATGGGGTTGAGCCTCGAGGATGATCATGAGGTTATCCTGGGTCAGATCCTTGAAGCGCTTGTGGCCGAACGGGCCGATGTTCTTGTCATTGCGGGGGACGTTTTTGACCGTGCCTCGCCGCCCAATTCGTCGATCCGGCAGTTCAATCGTTTTCTCAAGCGCGTGGCGGAGGAGACCGAAGCCGCTGTGGTGATGATCTCTGGAAATCACGATTCTGGCGACCGGATCGAGGCAATGTCTGTCTTTTCCACCGCGTCTCGTGTGCTGGTGCGCGGGATTGCCGACGCGGTAGAGGCGCCACTGGTGCTGCGTGACGCGCAAGGCGAGATCGCCTTTTCCGCACTGCCCTTTTCCTATGAATACGCCGCACGCGAGGTGTTCGGGGATGAAAGCATTAATGCGCCAGCGGAAGTCGTTGCCGCTCAGATCGCTGCGGCGAGGAGGCAGGTGCCTGATGGGGCGCGTTGGGTCGTCGTGGCCCATGCTTTCGTCGCGGGGGGTGCGGTTGGCGAGACCGAGCGGGCCTTGACGCGAGTCGGGGGTATCGAAACTGTTCCCTCCGATGTCTTCGACGGGGCGGACTATGTTGCACTAGGACATTTGCACAAGCCGCAGGAAGTGGGCGCGAGCCATATTCGTTACTCCGGCGCACCGCTCGCTTTCGGGTTCGACGAGGCAGGAAACGAAAAATCAATGACTGTCGTCGATCTGCAGGCTGAAGGGGCCGAGATCCGCACCGTGCCGTTCCGACCGATCCGGCAAGTGCGCTCGCTTACCGGGGAATTCTCGGAACTTCTGGAGGGAACGCCGTCTGATGATTTCATCCAGGCCATCCTGACGGATGAGAACCCTCTGATCGATCCGATGAAGCGGTTGCGCGCGACCTATCCCAATGCTTGCCATCTGGCCTATGCCCGGCAGGAGCGCGCGGCGGAGACCGAGGCGCTCGGCAGCGGGCGGGCCACTGTGACGCCGATCGAGATGATTGGCGACTTCGTGAAGGTTGTGCGCGGCCGGGAACCAAACGCCACCGAAGTCGCGATCGTCGCGGAAAAGCTCCACGCAGTAGCCTCCGGGGAGGAGCAGACATGAGACCCATTCGCCTATCGCTTCAAGCCTTCGGGCCATTTGCCACAACCGAGGTAGTCGATTTCCGGTCCGCGCTGGAGACGGGTCTGTTTGGAATTTATGGTCAGACCGGCGCGGGAAAGTCGACGCTGTTTTCGGCGATGTCCTTCGCGCTATTCGGGGCGCCGACTAGGACTGATCAGGAACCACGTTCACTACGCTCGGATCACGCCGCTTCGGATCTACCTACCGAAGTCGAATTTGTCTTTGAGCTGGGCACCAAGGCCTACCTGATCCGTCGTCGTCCGGCGCAGGAACGTCCGAAGGCACGCGGTGAAGGGACCACTGAGGACGCGGCGGAAGCTTCTTTATTCGACGTCACCGGGATTCCGGTGGACACTCTTGGTCCGAGTCAGTCCGGCCGTGTCATTGCGGAAAAGAAGGTCTCGCTAGTAGGGCAGCAGGTCGAGGCGCTGCTTGGCTACGGGGCAGATCAGTTTCGACAGATCGTGCTCTTACCGCAAGGCAAGTTCGAGACGTTCCTGGCCGCAAAAACGGATGAGCGGGTCGAGATATTGCGGGATCTTTTCGACGTGAAGGTCTATCGCGATCTCGCCGCAAGGCTGAAGGAAGAAGCCTCAGCGGCAGAACGAGCGTTGCGCGACCAGCGCGCGCTCTACCTGGCTCGCCTCGAGGAACGCGGGTTCGAGAGCGCCGAAGCGCTTGAACTTGGGATTGCTGCAGCCGCAGCCGAAGTCGAAGAAAAGCAGGGCGTTCAGCGTGGTGCGGAGATGGCAAACGAAGCTGCGCGCAAAGCTCTGACCGAAGGCGAGCAAATCGAAAAGGCATTTTCTTCTGCCGACACGGCACAGCAGGCTGTCGATGATCTAGAAAAGAGAACGATCGAGGTCGAAGAGCTGGCCAAGCGCATTGAGGCTGTCCGGAATGCCTTGCAGGCCCGTGATCTTGAGACGGCTTGGTGCGATGCGGAGCAGGATAGCCTGAAAGCGGTGGAGGCTGTCACGAAGGCCGAGGCGGAACTCAACATCGCCACTGGCGCGAAGGAGTTGGCGGAAAAGAAACTTGCTGAGGCACAGTCTGGCGAGGACCGACGGCAACAAGTTCAGGCTGACCTGACAAGGTTGGAGGCGATCGAGAAGCAGGTCGGGCAGGCAGCGGATCTTAGAAGCGCGTTTGACGACGCTGTGAAGGACGAAGCTTCAGCGAAGAAGGCTCTGACCGAGGCCATTGATGCCCGAGAGAAGCTCAAGTCTCAGCGCGATGCGACCGATCTGGCGCTTGATCAAGCGCGAAAGACCGAAACGGAGCGAGGCCAGCTGACCGGTGAGCTGGCCGAGTTCAACCGAGAAAGGGTCAAGGCAGCGGCGTATGCTAGGGCGCAAGAAGCTGTCGCGGATGCTCAACGAAATGTTGAAGCGGCATCGAGTGAACTGGCGACAAGAACCGACGCGGCGCAAGCCGCTGATGCGACCTTGGTAGATGCCGAGGCACGGCTTTCGCGCACGCAAGCGATCATTCTCGCGGAAAAGTTGACCGAAGGGGCGCCCTGCCCTGTCTGTGGTTCCCATGATCATCCTGCGCCTGCCCATGGTGCGCCTGAACAATCTGGTTTGACAGAAGCGTTTCGGAGCGCTCAGGTTCAGGCTAGAATCGCCTCCGAAGCCAGAGTTCGGGCCGAAAGCGACCTCGGCAATTTCCGAATGCGGCTCGACGAAAAGAAGCGGGCGCTGGAGGAACAGGAGCGCCCTGAGCGCACGTTGGCGCAACTCGAAGCCGAAATCGCGCGGATTGAAGGCACCGTCGCCACGCTTGGAGAGGCGGTTGATCTGGACGCGATGGCGGAGCAGTTGGCCGAGCTCAAGCGCAAGGTGACTGAGGCAGAAACCGGCGAGGCTTCGGCGCGCACCGCTGCGGGGAAAGCCGAGACCGCTCTTGCCGGCGCGCGCGCCAAGCTGGACACAGTGATTGAGGCCCTGCCGAAAGGTCTGCGCACGCCCGAGGCGGTTGTCGCTCGACGGGAGGCTTTGCAGAGAGAGCAAAGGCAACTCTCCGAGGCGCTGGAAGTGGCGACGCAACAGGACCGAGCCGCCAGTGAGGTGCTCACCCGTTCGCAAGAGCAGCTAGAAGCAGCGAAGCGGGCGCGCGACGGGCAGCAGCAGCGCGTGAAGAAGGCACAAGGTGATTTTGTCGCTCGGCTTACCGAGGTTGGGCTGGACAAAGCGGGATATGATGCTTGCAAGAGCCATTTCCCGACTCTAGACGCCGACCGCAAGAAGGTAACCGATCACCGCGATGGATTGATCGCTGCTCGCACGACATTGCATAACGCCATAGCCGCTTGCGCAGATCGTGAACGCCCGGATCTTGCCCCGCTTCAGCTGGCGTTGACAGACGCCACCCAGACCTTGAACGCGGCCAACGCTGCACTTGCCACAGCGAGAACGGATGTATCGTCACTGACCAAATTCAAGGAATCGCTTGCCGCGGCTCTGGCCGAAACCGAGCGGCTAGAAGCCGAGACTGGTCCGCTCCGGGGGCTGGCCGATCTGGCTAACGGCAAGAACGATTTCAAGATGACACTCGAGACCTTCGCGATCGGAGCAATGTTCGACCAGGTTCTTGAGGCGGCGAATATGAGGCTCGACCCTATGACACGTGGTCGCTACCGGCTAACGCGTGGGCTCGAGGCATCTGGCGGTCGCGGCAAGCGTGGGCTCGAAATCGAGGCCTTCGACATCAACACCGGCAAGGCGCGCCCGACAGCCACGTTGTCAGGCGGCGAGACCTTTATCGCGGCACTGGCCCTCGCGCTTGGGCTCGCTGATGTGGTCGAGAGCCTTTCGGGCAGGATTCGGATGGACACAATATTCATCGACGAAGGCTTTGGGAGCCTCGACACCGAAAATGGGGCGGGCACACTGGATCAGGTGATCCAAGTTCTTGCCGCGCTGACAGAGGGCAGTCGTGCCGTGGGCCTGATATCCCATGTCGGGCTGGTGCAAGAGGCTATTCCACAAGGCTTCTACGTGCGTTCGACCCCAAGCGGCAGCCGGGTCGAGGAAAGGAGGGGGCTGGGATGACGGACCGTTGGTATTACAGGAAGGCACACACCCGCCGTCTGTCGACAGGGCGCACGGTATCCGTTCGCGGAGGTTGGGCAGTTCGAGGCGATCGTGAAAGCAAGAAGGGCGCATCCTTCAGGCGGACTTGTCCAATATGCGGGGCGCTGATCGTAAGCGTGGGCATGCCCAGAGGAGGGTGGGTCCATTTTGAGGGCGGCAAAGGCCTGACACGTATTAAACATCCGTGCCTGCATCTTGGTGAAGGCCTGAGCAGGCGGCGCGACGAAGACACGCCAGACCTTTTTGAGGCGAGGCTGCCATTTTAAAATGTCACTGATGAAGCTTGAGAAAAGTTGGCTCAAATCCCACATCTAGTAACTAGAAGCAAACCAAACACCATATGGAGGATAGTATGGCGGTAAATCGTAAAGGAACTTCGACCAAGGTTGCCTCGCTTGCAGCAGACACCCTTTTCAAACCTGGCTCTTCACAGATCGCCCGCAAGCTTGCTGGTTCGGCGTTGTCTCAGTCAAAGACCAATCGGCAAACCGGAGCGGAAATGGAGGACCTCGCGTCAAAGGTACTTCGCAGCGATCGCTATTCTGAAAAGACAAAGACACTTGCCGCTTCGGTGTTGTCCCAGTCGAACAAGAAGCGCTGACTGTAAACAGTATAACAGTGGTTTCGGGTTCAAGCGCTACAGGCCGTGTCTCACGTAGGTAGCGCTTTGGGTCAATCATGAACAAACATTAAACATTTGAGTTGAGCAGATGCGGGCATTTATTTCTTATTCTCATAGCGACAAGGCCGCGCTTGATCGGCTGCACGTCCACCTCAAGAACCTTACAAGGGAAGGGCGTATTGAGACCTGGTATGATCGCAACATCTTGGCTGGTTGCGAACTGGACGCTGAGATTGAACGGGAACTTGAGGCTTCCGACCTGTTCCTGCTCCTGGTGAGCCCCGACTTCATCGCATCCGACTACTGTGTCGAGCGCGAAATGAGACGCGCGCTTGAACGCCACGCCGCAGGGACCGCCCGTGTAGTGCCGATCATCGTGGAGGAATGCGATTGGAAAGCGATGAGGGAGTTGCGCCAACTGAAGGCCGTGCCGACGGACGGCAAGGCGATCAGCGCCTGGGCCAATCCAAACACCGCTTACCTAAATGTCGTGCAGGAACTTCGACGCATCATCGAAGCTGAAGCCGTACCTACAGCTGCGGCGAAAGTAGCCGATGAGCCATCGGCCACACGCCCCTCGATGGCACGCTACCGCGCAAAGCGGCAGTTCGACCAAATCGACAAGGGTGATTTCCGCGATGCTGCCTTCGCCACCTTCAAGGATTACTTCCGACGAGCGATCATCGAAATCGACTTAATCGATGGATTGCGCGGACGCTTCGTTGACAGAAGTGCGACCGCTTTTGGGGCAACGGTTGTCAACAGCGGACATCGAAATGGTACGGCCCACATCTCGGTGCACTGCCGGAGCTCGCAGGTCGCCCTGGGCGATATTTACTACTCGTTCAGCGAAAACGCCGGTGACAACACAGCAAATGGCGGTTTCAACATTTCGGCCGATGATTACGAGCAATTCCTGATTCAAACCATGAACGTCTTCGGTAGAGCTGACGAACGGCTGACTCCAGAGCGAGCGGCTGAGGTGCTCTGGAATGAGTTCATTGGTAACGCAGGTATCAGCTATGACTGAGCGTGTTCATTTCCGCTGCAACAATTGTGGGTACCGCTTCGAAGTCGAAGTGCTTGATGAGTACGAACGTCGCGAGGCCCGCCGTGAAAAGCGGCCGACTAGCGCGGTGCATTGTCCCGAATGTTATCGAACCGATATCCGGAGGGGTTGGGAATGAAGGCTCGTGAGGGAGTCCACACATGCGAAGTACTTTGAACGCAAAATCAGCCGCTCTCGCCGAGGAGCCGAAGGGTACGCTGTTTCTCCTCAAGAGGTACGGCCATCAACCGATCTATGGCATTAAGCTTTCTGAACCATTGGATCAGCCCAACGACAAGCCGACGGTTCTGCTATTGAACCCTGACTTCGGGCGTGAAGGCGAAGCCACTTGGCATCGGATATTCCAATGGGAAGCGGACGAGTGGTGTATCTCCTTTGGAACCGACTGGATAATACAGCCGGATTTCACGGCATCTTCGCTGTCTGAGATGAACGATCCGCAGCAAGAGGCATGCCTGACGATCGGGCCCCAGGGCATTCACTTCCGTGCGGCACCTGGCGAAGGATTCCGGGTCGCCTATCGCCACTTCATCCATGTTGACACCCTAGATCCGGTGAAGGATCTCGGAAATGCCGCCTTCCACCTCAAAGGGTACCGAATCTTCTTGAACCGAGAGGATTGGGACAATGGGCGCCCCCCGATCTTTCAGCACGGCGTCTAGGCGACAGCCACTTCTCTTTCAAAGCCAGGAATAGATACTTGCTATGTCATAGGGTGATCGTTGCGCCATGTGTGAACGACCGTTTCACCGATATCACTGCACTCAAGACGTCGCTAATCTGCTATTAGTCCGTTAACCTTCAATGGCTTCGTCGACCCGGCAGATAGAACTCCGTAATCCCCCGTTTCCCCTCGGCCCGTCCCAGCTGCACGATCACATCGATGGATTTCCGGATGTATTCCCGCACCTCGGCGAAGGTCAGCGGTGTGCCAGCCTGCAGAACCATGATCGCCAGCCGGTCGATGGCGAGTTCGGCGGTTTCGGCGTGGATGGTTGAGACCGATCCGCCATGGCCGGTGTTGATCGCTTCGAGATATGTCAGGGCCTCGGCCCCGCGCAATTCGCCGACGATGATCCTGTCGGGGCGCATGCGGAGGGAGGCCTGCAGGAGGGCGTTGGCGCTACGTTGTGAACCGGCACCGCGGTCGGCCAGAAGGGCGACGGTGTTGGGCTGCCCGGGAAAGAGCTCGAAGGCGTCCTCGATAGTGATCAGTCGCTCGTGCTCGCTCACATGCGTCAGGAGGTGGCGGGCGAAGGTGGTCTTGCCGGTAGAGGTGCCTCCGCTGATCAGGACATTGAGCCGTGCCTCGACCAGGGTTTGCAGCGCGGCCTCAAGGTTCTCCCCCGCCAGACTGGCAATGTTCTTCATCTTCTCGGCGCGGAGCGCGTCGAGCGAGACGGCCTTGCCGAAGAGATAGGCCGGGGCGTAGTCCCGGACGCTGCCCGAAGCGAAGAGACGGATGGTGATCGAGGCGCCGCGATCGATGGCGGGCGGCACGGCGACCTGGACCCGGAGGGGGCGGCCCGCATATTCTACCTTGCCGGAAACGAGCGGGTTCTTTTCAGAGACGCGGGCCTTGGCGTCACCGACGATGGTTTGGGCCATGTTGAGCGCGGTGGTCCGGTCCACGGTCTGGCCTTCGTGGCGCATGGTGGCGTCCCCCGCCACCTCGAGCCAGACTTTGCCATCCGGGTTGATCGCGATCTCGACCACGTCGTCACGGCGCAGAAGGTCGCGGAACGGGTCAAGATACCGCTCGAGGTAGGAGGCTGGCGACGCCTGATCCATCAGTAGATCACCACATCCCGGTCCACGAGCACGGTGACCGAGGCGCCCTGATCGACATAAATCGTGGGCGCGATCGACACCTGGTCGGCGATGACCGAACCGACTGCGTCCTGCAGATCGCTGCCGACATCGCCCAGGACGATGCTGGTGGTTTCGTTGTTGGCGCTTTCCGCAGCAACGGCAGGTGCCGCACCGATCACGGAAATTAGCGCCGCCCCGCCGAAGCGCTCGGCGAACTTGGTGTCGACGAGACCGGTGAGGCCCGAGCGGCCGAGTTGATCGCCGCCCACGGCGGCGATTTCCATCGAGGTGCCGTCCGGCGTCAGGACGCGAGTCCAAAGGATGAGGATACGCTTCTGGTGCATCTCGATCCCGGAACGGTATTGGCCAAAAAGGCGGGAGCCCCGGGGGATCAGGATCCGGTCCCCGGAAAACGCCGGAACCGGCTCGGAGACCACCGCCACGACAGACCCGGGCAGATCGCTGTTGATGGCGGTCTGGAGCGCGGCCTGGATGACCGAGCCTTGCGTCAGCGTGCGCTCGGGATGGGTGAGGCGGGCGGCCTCCTGCACTTCGAGCGGGCGCGCGCTTTGCAAAAACTGCTCATTGCCCGAGAGGGTTGGCCCTTGGGTGCCGGGGGCCGCCGGATCGGCCACCGCCGCGCTACTCGCGCCGCCGCGCGGACCGTCCGCATAGACCACGGCGGGGGATTTGATCTGCGCAGTCAGAAGTTCCTCGGCGACCCGCTCGGCCTCGCGCTGGCGCTGCTCCTCTTCCTGACGCCGGCGTTCTTCGAGAAGGCGCTGGTCTGCGATCAGCCCCTCGCGGTCGAGCTCGGCCTCGAGCCCCTCGCGCTGCGCTCGTTCGGCATCGAGCATGGCCTGAAGCCCCTCGATACGGGTCTCGGTCTGGCGCTGCAGGTTGGCAAGCTCTGCCTCTTTCTCAGCGATAAGCGCTTCCAATGCAGCCTTCTGTTCATCGAAGGCTTCGCGCAGGTCGGCAACGGCGGACTGGATTTCCGAGTTGCGGGCGGCCTGGCTGGCGGCAAGGGCCTCGCGGAGCTTGGCGATCTCGGCCAGCACCTCGGCGCTCGGTTCGGGGGCAGGGGCGGCGGGCACATCAAGCGCTTCTTCGACGGCGATCAGCGCGTCATTGACCCGTTGTTCGGTCTCATCGGGTGGAAACTCCAGCCGCCCACCGGTGCCGGGGCGGCGATCCTGGAAGGTCTCGACATCGGAGGTCTCAAGCGCGCTGTCGCCCTCCTGCAAGCCGGTGGCCAGGAAATACGCGACCCCGGCACCGCCAAGGGCGAGGGCGGCGGCGAGCGCGCCGACCCCTAGGCTGTTGCCGCGGCGCTTGGACTTGCCGCGCTGGCTGAATTGATCAAGGCGGTTCTGAAGGTCGGGAGGGGGTTGATCGGCCATGGTCAGTTGCTCACATAGATGGCGCTCTCGTCGCGCCAGGCGCAGATCGCCTCGTCGCCGATGCGCAGCGTCCAGTAGGTGTTCACCCCGAGCACCCGGACGGTGTTGCTTTGTTGGGTCCAGTTAACGGTGCGCTCGCGGCCCTGGTTATCGGCCTTGAAGAGGGCGGGCTGACGGGTGTTCTCCGGGAAGACAAAATATGTGTAGCGCCCGTCGTCATAGATATGGCTGGGGCGGAAGTCGCCCTCGCCGGAGACGCGGTAGTTGTAGTTGCGCGGGGCCTCGAACCCCTTGGGCTGCGTCGCACCCGCCGCGCTGCGTTCTTCGTCGGGGTAACGGAAGCGGACTTCGAAGAACATGCCGGTGCGGTTCGGGATCGAGCCCTCGCGCAGATGGAAAGAATAGGTGCGGCGGTTGGTGATGACCGTCATGTTGGTCGAGGCATTGGCCACATGCGGTTTGATCGTGAGCACATTGCCGAGCTCCGGGATCGGGTCGACCTGGAAGCTTTCGGTGTCGCCGACTATGACGGCCTCGAAGCGCTCCGCCGCCCCGAAATGTATCGTGGTCGAATGCCTGAGATCGGTCTCGATCCGGTAGACCTGGTTTTCATTATAGACGGCGGTGCGGATGCGGATATCGAGCGGGCCGCCTTGGGGGGTGGCTTCGGCATTGGCGGCAACAGGAAGGGCAAGCGCCAGGAGAAACGTGGTGAGGAGCGCAGGCAGGGATTTCATTTGGGTCAGTTCTCCAGGGTCTCGGCGTCGACGCGGTAGGAGGTCACCACGAAGCCCAAGGGGTTGGCCCAGACGTCCTGAAGGCGCTGGCGGGTTTCGGGTTGGAAGTCGTAGCCGACGGTGGCGACGTAAGACCGGGTCACGGTGCGGGTGTCGCGGGGGCGCCGCAGCGTGCGGGTGAAGCGGACCTGGGCCACCCCGCGCTCGATCTGGTTCACGGACTTGATCACCACCTCGATCTTGGCGTCGCGGCCATAGACGGTGATCGGGTAATCCTCGTTGGTCGAGGACCAGAGATCGCGCAGCGTGCGGGCGGCATCACCATCCGAGCGGTCGAGCACCGAGTTGATGCGTTGCTCGCCGTCGGTCAGGTCGTAGGTTTCACGGTCGTCAACATAGGCCACGAGATTGGCCTGGATGATGGCGTCGCTTTCCGACAGCGTCAGTGCCTGGACGGCAGCGACCCGGTCCATCTGGCCGGTTTCCTTGTCGACCACGACGACGAAGGTCTCGGTCGATTTGAGGGGAAAGAGGCTCGCGCCCGCGACCATGCCGGCGACGCCGACCAGTACGCCGGCCGCCGCAACGAACCAGGCGAAACGCTCACGCCGTCTTGGCCCGTAGATGAAATCCACCTCGAAAGCGTCGCGGTCACTAGCTGCGGAACTGGTCACAAGCTTCTTCAAAGTCGTCGTCTTTCAAATCAGGGTTTGCGGAAGGCCTTGGCGGCGGAGAGAAGCGCGCCGGGGCTCTGGCGGATCATCTCGCCGGTTTTCACGACGCCGGTATTGGCCATATGGTTCAGCTCGTGCGGAGATTTTCCGGTGACGAGGCGCGCGGCCGTGCCGGTGCCATACTGGCGCGTGTTCACGAACCCCTGGCGCGCAAGGCCTGTGAGGCCCACGGCATTGGACGCAATGCCGACAACGCCGGTGAGGTTGGAGGCGATGTAGGGGACCGAGGCCATGATCCCGGCGCTGAGGATCAGGATCACGAGGAAGGGCAGGATGAGGCTGACGGTCTCGACGTCACCTGGATCGGCGGAGGCGTCTCCGATCGCCTCGGCGATGGCAACGATGATGCCCGCGGCCCCTGCGGCGGCGACTGGCATCAGCGCGTAACCGATGGTGGCGCGGGTCCAGGCCTCGAAGAGGGATTGGGTCGGCTTGAAGAGCGAGGTCACGATCATGAAGGGGGCAATCACGATCATCAGCGCGAAGACGATGCGGGCGAAGGCTATAATGCCGGCGGTGACAGCGGCGAATACGGCGGAAAGCACGAAGAAGATGGCACCCAGGACCGCGCCGAAGACCCAGCCCGCGCGGTCGCCGATCGTATCGCCATAGGCGGTGATGCGGGCGACCATGTTGTCGAGGCTTTCATAGACCCCGGCCTCGTCGCCCGAGCCGGTGAGGGCAAGGATCGAGGCACCGACGGAGTCCGGAACCCGCGTGACGATGTCATAGATGACGCTGAAATTGTCCCAGCTTTGTGCGAATATGCCTACCAGTGCCACCTTCATCCCGAAGGCAAAGCCGGTACCGAAGGGCAGGGGCCGGAGTTGCATCACGGCATTGATCCCGAGCAGCACGACGAGGAGCGCGGCACCTGCCGAGATCACGTCACCGACAGCACCTGCCGAGGAGACAAAGCCGTCTTGCGCCACAGTATCCACCGCGGCATCGACCTGGCTGAGGATGTCGCGAATAACACCCATCTACTTTACACAGGCCTCCGCAACTTGGGCCTCGAACGCGTCGGCCTGCGCGTAGAGCTCGAGCACGTTGAAGGGCAGACGCGGGTTGTCCGAGGTCTGGAACCGGGGCAGGGCGGTGAGTGCCTGATCCCAGGTGAACTGATCCAGCAGGCAGGTGCAGGTTTCCGAGGCGAGCGCCTCCTCGGCAATCAGGATGCGCAGGATTGCGCGGTAGCCGTTGCGGAGATAGGCGGTCTCGGCGAGATCGACTGGGGGTTTCGGGACCCGGCAATCATCGGTCTCGTCCCGCGCGATGGCCATCGAGTTGAAGGGCGCGTCATCAGACGAACTCGTGTTCGGAGTCTGGGCCAGTGCGACACAAGGCAGGGCAGTCAGGACAAGTGCTGCGAGACAACGCGCCCGAATTGGTGCCAACCGGTGGGTCATGGACTTCCTCATGGATCCACCGCCATCGAGCGGAACTTGCGCTCGTCCGCGAGGGTTGCGGCATCGACGACGCCAAGCTGGCCGGCGCTCACGCCTTGCGCCGCTTCCAGCCGCCAGATCTGGGTCAGGATGATGCCAAGTTCTGCGGTGACGCGGGTGTTGAGATCGACGGCGGCTTTCAGCCCGTCCTGATCATCGATGAGGCCGACCATGGTCTCGAGTCGTTCGAGGCTTTGGCCCGCCTCTTCGTGGCTCTCCTGCGCCGCGACGGACAACATGGCGCTGGCCCCGGCCGAGGTGGCGATGCGCTTGTCGGCGGGCTGATCGGATCCAGAGAGCGTGCTCAGACGTTCCGAGGTAAAGCCGCTGCCCGAAAGCACGCGCTCGACCGAGGCCGAGAGTTCCGCGCCGGGATTGAAGCCGCTCAGGAAATCGCCGCTGGCCAAGGACTGCGCGGTGTTGAGGGGGGCGACCAGCTTGCCACGCAGCGCGCGGAATTCTTCGACCGTGGCAAAGAGTTCTCCGAGCCCGCTGCCTTCAATGAGCGAGGTCAGTTGCGCCTCGAGGTTGGTGAGCTGCGAGAGCTGGGTTTCCAATTCCAGCCGCATGGTCGCGAGCTGCTGCATCTGAACATTCAGGTCCTTGGCCATGTGCTCGAGCTGGGCCACGAGTTGACCAAGCTGCGAGCCATCAAAGGTTGGTACGCCCTGGGCCGTTGCGGGCGAGGCAAACCCGAGTGTGGTGACCGCCGCGAGGGTCAGGAGAAGGTGTCTCATTCGGGAACTCCCATCTGCATGAAGTCGCGCTCGGCCAGCCGGTCGGCCACGAGGTGCTGCGCATAGGCCGCCTCGCGCTGCTGGTTTGCCGCCATCAGTCGGACGCGGAGATTGAGGATGCGGCCGATCTCGGCCTTGGCGTAGGTGTTGAGCTCCCAGGCCGCCTTGGCGTTGGGTTGCGCATCGATCTGCAGGATGATCGCGCGGAGGCGGTTGATCACTTGCTCGGTCGTTGCCGAACTGTCGGCGGCGTAATAGACGCCCGCCTCGGAGATGCTGGCATATTCGGCGAGCGCAAAGTCCGAGGGAGAGAGTGTTCCGAGCGCGTCGGCGCCACCGACCACGGCGAGGTATTCGTTGTAGAACTTCGAGATGTTGCGCACGTAGCCTTGGGTCTCGGCAAAGGGCGGCACCCCGCCATATTCGATGACCCGACCCGGCCCCGCGTTATAGGCCGCGAGCGCATGGGGTATGTTGCCGAAGCGGTTGAGCTGGGTGGTGATATAGCGCGCGCCGCCGCGGAGGTTGTCTTTCACGTCATAGCGGTCGACGCCGAGGTCAGACGCGGTGCCGGGCATGAGCTGCGTGAGACCATAGGCCCCGACCGGGCTTTCGGCCGCGACATTGAACCGGCTTTCCTGCTTGATCAGCGCCTGGAAAAGGCAGCGCCACTGCGTGGCCGAGAGCCCGGCCCGGGCCACACCGGGAGCGCCTGCGAACTCGCTCGCAACTTCGACAATCATCATCTCGACCGTCTCTCGGCCCTCGCCGAAAAGGCGGCTGTTCATCGGGCTTGGATCGGTGTTCGGGTAGACCGCCGCCACCCCGAAATCCGCATTACCCTCGAGCGCACGGATGTCGAATCCCGGACCGGTGATGGCCGCCGTCATCTCCTCGAGCACGCGCAGCTGGTCGGCCTGAACCTCGGAAAGCGTGGACTCGGTTCGATCCTTGTCCTGCTGGACGCCCAGATCTTCGGCCAGCGCCGTCACCCGCGCGATGGCGCGGCCGATCGCGGAATTGTCCTGCGTCGGCACGCCCTGGGCATGCGCGGGCAGGGCGCCGAGGCAGAGCCCGACGGATATGATCGCGGCGCGGCTCATTCCGGACGGGGCAGGGGTTCGAAACGGCAGTCGGGTTTGGTCGTCTCCTGAACTGGTGCGCCCATGGTCGAGAAGGAAAGCGCGGCGCGCGTGACCTGCGGCTCGCCATTGCGTCCGAAGCAGGGCGAGGTCTTCTCGGTGTACTTTTCGCAAGCGGCGAGAAGGCTTGCGGCGGCGCAAAGCGCGAGGAGGGGTTTTGAACTCATATCAGATGTCTCCAGAAATCGGGATTGGCGCGCCAATCGGCGGGTACACGGGCCTCGCCGGTTGCACCGCCGCCAAGGATGGGGAGGAGGTCGCCCAAGGCGGAGAGGTCCGCATCGACGAAGACGCTGTCGCCGGCCGAGCGGACAAGCGCGATGCGCTGGCCGATTGTGGGCTGGACGAGAAGGGCCGCCTCCTTGGCGTTCACGCGAAGAAAGTCGTAATCCGAGACCGTAGCGCGATCGTTCGGGAAGAGGATCTGGGTCGGCACCGTCTCGACGATGGTCTTGCCAACGCGGCTGTCCCGGAGCTGGCTCGGGTACTGCGTCATCATGATCACGACACAGTTCATCTTGCGTAGCGTCACCAGCCAGTTCTCCAGCCGCGCCCCGAAATACGGATCGTCCAGGAGTTTCCAGGCTTCGTCGAGCACGATGATCGTGGGGCGGCGATCCTCGACCACGCGTTCGATCTGACGGAAGATGTAGGAGAGCACCGCCATGCGCTCGGTGGTCATGTCGAGGATTTCGGTCATGTCGAAGCCGATAATGTCGGAGGCCAGTTCAAGCCCGGCACCCTGTTCCGGCTCATCGAAGACCCATCCGTAGCGGCCGCCCGGGGCCCATTCGGCGACGCGGGACTGTAGCTCGCCATCGTCATCGAGCGACTGAAACAGGGTCTCGAAACTCGCGAAGCGCCGGAGCGAGCCCTCGGCATGGGCATTTTGCGAGACCGCGCTTTGGATGTGTCGTGACTGCTCGCCCGTGAGGGTTCCATTGCGTGTGAGAAGTGTCGCAAGCCAATCCGAGAGCCAGGCGCGGCCACGTTCGTCGATTTCGGTATCGAGGGGATTCAAGCCCGAGGGCACCCCGGCGCGGATTTCGTTGTAACGGCCACCAAGGGCGCGGACAGCCATCTCGAGGCCCCGATCCTTGTCGAAGAAGAAAAGCCGTGCGCCGACCCGCTGCGCCTGCGCTGCGAGAAAGGCGGTGGTCAGCGTCTTGCCGGTGCCGGTGCGCCCTAGAACCAGCGTATGGCCAACGGTCGGTTCCTTGCTTGGGGCTCCCGCCTCGTGGAAATTGAAGCGATAGCCCGAGGTGCTGACCGTGGGCAGGACCGAAATGGTCTGACCCCAAGGTGATTGGTCCGGACCACGCCCTTCGACGCTGCCATGGAGGGCCGCGAAGTCGGCGAAGTTGATCGAGGAAATCGGCGTCTTGCGGGCGCGGTAGCCGAAGTTACCTGGCGACTGCGCGAAGTAAGTGGCTTTGAGCGCCATGTTCTCGCGCACGATGACGGACATGATCTCCTGGCCCACGCGCTTGATCTGGGCGGCGGCGCGTTCGAGCGTGTCACGATCCGGGGCATAGACCGCGATCGAGAGGTGATGATCGCCAAACGCGATGCGTCCTGCCTCCTGATCGTCTGCTGCCTGGCCGAGTTGTTCGCGCAGGGAGACGGCGGCATCGTCGGAAGCCTGCATCTGGCGGATGATCCGCTGGATGCGTTCGGCCATGATGTTGTTCGGGATCGGGCTGAAGGAGTTCGTCAGGACAATGTCGAGCGGCAGGTCGAGCGCGTCGAGCAGCGTGACATCCGTGAGCGCCGGGTAGGTCTTCATCGAAAAGAGCGCGCCGTATTTGACCCGCCCAGTCACGGCGTCGTTCAGGGTGACGACGTCGCCGTCGAAGGTCGCGCGGCAATTGCTCAAAGTATGTGAAAGAGGCAGAGCGTTTTGTCCGAAGGCGATGGGGGAGAAGCTGCCTGCGTTCAGCGTGTTGAGATAGCCAAGCCATTCGCCGCCCGTGCGGGTCAGTCGGACCGGGTTGGCCGAGGCAAGCGCCACCTCGAAGAAGCCCATGACCTCGTTCAGCTCCTGCATACGTGTCGCGCGGTCCTTGACCCAGGCCTTGCGGGCCAGCGCGCGCAAGAGCGGAATGCGGGCCGAGATGTCGGGGCGCCGGATGACGCTGAGATAGAGTTGGCGCTTGGCCGGGCGCAGGTCTTTGACGTGGGCCTGCCAGCGCGCGTCGATCGCGGCGGCGAAGCTGTATTCCTCGATGGGGCGCATTCCGAGATCCTGCGGCACGGAGATCCGGTGGATGTAGAAACCGAAGGCGTTGCCGGTCTGGGCGACGATGGCCGCGACCGCGCGTTTGAGCGCGTCGAGCCGGGCGTCCTCAGTTGTCATCGGGTTCAGACCATCAAGGCGCAGGGTCGCCAAGAGGTCGCCCTCGCGGAGGACCATCACATCGTCATCGGCGAGGGCAAAGTACGGCAGGTGTTCCGCGAGATAACTCTCCCGCGCGAACTCCCTGCCGCCCGCTTGATGCAGGGCTGATCCGTGAGTGGAAAGAGTGCCCGCATCAAGCGCCAAAGCTGTCGCCTCCATGCAGGGCCCGGTTCTTTGTCGGACGCACCGAGCCGAAGGAAACGCGCAGGACCTCGAAGAAATGCGGCTCGCGGTCGGCGACGAACCAGAGGATCGGATAGGCGACGAGGCCAATCAGGAAGAAGACCATGGACTTGGTCCAGATGAACGGCAGAACGACCCCGGTCGCCAGCACCACGAGGTATCCGACAGGGAGACCCAGATTGTTGGATGTCACTGAGAACTGACCCAGCGGCGATAGGAAAT
>NZ_JAYKSL010000038.1:0-23760 GCF_035481585.1 Salipiger marinus
CAAAACCGTAGGTCGCGGGTTCGAACCCTGCTGCCCCTGCCATAACTCTCTTGAAAATTTGTCCTGCGTATCCTGACCGCTGTCCCTGCGGTCATCCGGTTGCGCTTATGGGCCGTCGCGGTGCCGGATCAGGTCGACGATGCTGAGGGCCAGCCATGTTCCGAAGGTGATGAGCACGATCCCGAAGGAGCTGGACACCCAGTGCATCAGATCGGCGCGCCGTCCGAACTGCGGCTGCAGAAGCTCGATCACCCCGGCGAAGGCGATGCCCATGGGCCAGAGCCAGTGCAGCCAGTGCGGTCGCAGCAGGGCTGCGGGCACCATCAGCAGACCAAAGGCCAGAACATGCTCCAGATGCGCAAGCATGCGGTATCTGCTCTGGATCCCGTGATGCGGGGCCAAGGCCAGAAAGCTGATCGCGGCGGCTGTCAGGCTGGTTAACAGAACAATCGTAAACAGGCGGCGGTGCATTGCGTCTCCCGTGCAGCAGGGATCCCGTCAGTGATGAGGTCACGTGGCGCGTGGGACGGGCAAATCCTGCCGCCGCCCCGGAAAAGCGGCGGGCAGCCCGCGCGCCCGCGCCGCCTCTACAGCAGCGGCCACACACATCCAATTCACGGATCGGTGGCTGTTCGGCAGGGGATGGAGTTAGGAGTCGCCGTCCTTCAGGTGGTCCACCGCCCAGCCGACGGTGAAGCCATGCAGCAGCGTCGACAGCAGGATGACCAGCGCCACCAGCGACCAGATCTGCGACTCGTTCGCGAATTCCACATGGCTGGCCGCATAGGCCAGATAATAGACCGACCCGATGCCGCGCACGCCATAGATCGCGACCACCGCCTTGCTTCTGCGGTCCAGCGACCGGTCGCCCAGCAGGGCGATCCCGCCCGACAGCGGACGGATCACCACGATCAGCAGCAGGGCAAGCACGGCATGTGTCCATGTCAGATCGGCAAAGAGCCGCGGCAGCACGCTGCCCAAGGCGACAAGAAGCAGGACGGTCAGCGCATGTTCGATGGATTCGGAAAAGTCGTGCAGGCGCCGGTGGAAATCATGATGCTGTTCGACGCGGCGCAGCGTCAGGCCCATCACCGCGACCGCGATGAAGCCATAACCTTCGATCAGTTCGGTCGAGCCATAACACAGCATGATGCCCGCCAGCGCGATGACCCCGGCGGCGGTGTCGGCCAGAACGGCGCCTTTCGGCACGGAAAACAGCACATAGGCCAGTGCCCTTGCCCCCAGCCAGCCCATCGCCGCGCCGACGGCGATCCGGTAGATCACGTCGCGCAGCAGCCAGTCCAGCCCCCAAGTGCCGGGGGTGAAGCTTTGGGCGGCGACGATCAGCCCCAGATAGACGAAGGGAAAGGCCAGCCCGTCATTCAGCCCGGCTTCGGTGGTCAGGGCGAAGCGGACGGGGTGTTCCTGCCCCTTGTGCGGTGGCCCGACCTGCACTTCCCCGGCCAGCACCGGATCGGTGGGGGCCAGCACCGCGCCCAGCAGGATGGCGCCCGCCAGTGTCAGCCCGACAATCCCGACCCCCAGCAGGGCCACGGCCAGAATGGTCAGCGGCATGGCGATGCCCAGCATGCGGAAGGTCGGCAGCCAGCGGCGCCACGGGCGCAGATTGTCGATGCGCATGCCCGCGCCGAACAGCGCCACGATGACCGCCATCTCGCTCAGCATTTCCCACGGCAGCGGCGTTGTGCGCGGGTCGGGGATCTGCGGCACGCCGGGGATCAGCGCCACCGCCGCACCGAACAGTAGCATCAGCGGCGCCGCCGCAGGTTCGCGGGAGGACACCAGACGCGGCAGCCATTGCGCCGCGATCACCACCAGCCCGGCAACGACGAGGGCGATGTGATAGGGGGCTAGAGCAAAGAAGGGCTCGTGCTGCATGGCGCTGTCCTTTGCTGAGCGGGGCGCGCCGTTGTGCTACAGCCGGGCCCGGCTTGCAACGGTAGCTTGGCGCTGCACAGGTCGAAGCCGCCTTTTGCAGCCGATGTGGCGCACCTGTCTGGCGGTTCCGGCCCTTGGCAAGCCGGGGCAGGATCAAGGAGAGAGCAACGCAGCGTGGTGGCTTTGTCCGAAGCCGCGAGATGCGGCTGTCCGGACGTTCAGCAGATGTCAGGTTGACGGAAGTTCGTCATCCGATTCGTCGTCAATGGCATGGCAGATGCCCTGAACGATCGTAATGGTGCAAAATGCAAAGGTGACGCCCATCAATTCAGCGGCCCAGGACAGATATTCGCTGGGGCACTTGTGGTCCCGGACAAAAAATTCAATTCCGGCAATCAGGCAAACGACAAATCCGACGGTGAATAACAGATAGCGCGGGGCAAGGACCGCTGTGGGAACCAGTGTCGCGGCAAAGGCCAGAGCATGGACCACCTTGTCAGAGAGAATACTCCCCGACGGGATGGGCGTATGCGCGCAGGAGATGTTTACCGCCACCAGACACAGAAAACTCGTGAGTAAGATGTTTAAGGATAGCTTCCAGTTTCGCGGCATGGACAATCTCTCTATGGTTCTGGCTACCGGACTCCTAGCTTTGCGAAAAACACGCGACCGACACGGAGAGCTGCGTTGTGATCTGCTCGGGCAACGTGCTCACAGGCTAATGCCTAGTCATAAAACCGATTCCAGACAAGCATGCCCCGGATCTGGAATCTCTCTTTAATACATTGAAATTAAATAAAATAATCAACTGTTCAATTCCGCCCCTCCGCTTGAACCACGGATCTATCCCTTTGGATACTGGCCTCGCCGAAGGAGGGGAAAAGCAGGGCAGGGGCAGGGGCAGGGCTCAGTCCGCTGTGGCGCGCTTGGGGACGACACGGCCCTTCCTGATTTCGCGGTCGGACAGGCCGCGCAGGATCCGGCTCAGGTCCGGTTCATCCACCGCCTCTGCCGCCTGATCGATCGAGAACCAGCGGCGGTTGCGCTCTTTCCGTTCCTTCCACGCGCTTTTCAGCCGCGTGACGAAAAGCGGATAGATCGAAACGCGGCAGGGCACCACCTCGCCGTCTTCCAGCCGCTTGAGGTAGCTGTAGCTGCCCAGCGGTTCATCGGACATGGTGCCGATCACCCCGGCCTCTTCCAGAGCTTCGATGCGTGCGGCGGACCAAGGCGCGCGGCCTTCCATTGGCCAGCCTTTGGGGGGCACCCACCGCCCGGTATCCCGCGAGGTCACGAGCAGAATCTGGATGCCATTTTTCCGGCTGGCCCGCAGAGGCAATGCGGCAACCTGGATGCGTTCGGTCATGGCAGGGATGGTATCGGGCGACGGGCTCGGTTCAAGCGGATTCGCCCCGGCCGCTTTGCTCCAGCGCCCGCGACGGATGTCAGCATTGCGCAATATGGCATGGGGTTTCCTGCCGGGTGAAGCTGGGTGGGCGACATCTTTCCTGAATGAATTCAACGGCTCGGCACCAAATCTTCCGCGCCGCGTCCGGTCCGGCGCCATCTGGCTGGGGCGTCGTTTGGGCAGGGCTGACAGGCGGGACATAAAAAAGGGCCGCACCACGTGCGGCCCTCTTTCCGTAAACTGCGGAGGGATTACGACAGGATGTCGTCCACCAGCAGCTTGATGTCGGCATCGCCCTGACCGCTGTTGATGGCGGCGCGCAGACGCTCGGTCTGGCCAGCGGTGAGCACGCTCAGGTCCGCTTCGGGGGCGAAGAACTGCACGCGCTGTGCTTCGGCTTCGGTCAGCGCCGGGCTGTCCGAGGGATAGAGCGCGAGGATTTCGTTGCGCATCTGGTCCGGCTCTGCCTCCGAGTTCACGATCCGCAGAACCTCGGTGCGCTGGTCGGCGCTCATCACGGCGATCTGGTCGGAGGACATGAATTCGTTGATGATGCTCAGCTGATCCGGCGAGAAATCTTCGGTCATCGTGTCGGTTTCGAGGATGGCCTGAATCTCGGTGCGCTTTTCGGTATCGGCGCTGTCGGTGGTGGCGATCGCCACGGCTTCTGCGACCTGCTCGTCGGTCATCATCTCCACATTCACGTCAGGCGCATAGCGGTTGATGAGCGAGGTTTCTTCCGGCGTGGCGGCAAATGCGCTGGTGGCCAGAACGGATGCGACGGCGGTTGCGGTCAGAAAGCGGTTCATGGTGTATCCTTTCTCTCGTTACTATCTTCGAGGCGCTTCAGGCTTCCGCCCTTGCCTCTCTGCCACCACAACGGGGCCACAGCCGTGGAGGTTCCCGGGCGGTCCGGCGCAAGTTTTCGTGTGACGCGCTGCCGGGGGGCTTGCCGCCGCATCTTGCTGGCTAAGCGCGCGTGAACGCGGAAGGCGTGCCCGGGTTTCATCACGAAGCGGCGCCTGTGGTCAGATTTCCGACAGCACCTGACCGCGTTTCGTGATCCGCAGGCGGGGCAGGGCGGGTGGCACCGGTCCTTGCCAGACCGGGTGCGCGCGCGTATACGACCCGGCAACCCAGAGAGTCCGAGGCCTGCCATGACCAATCCGCTTCAGTTTATCCAGCAGACCCGGTCCGAGATCGGCAAGATCTCGTGGCCGACCCGCCGCGAGGTGGTGCTGACCACGATCACCGTCTTCATCATGGCGACGCTGACCGCGATCTTCTTTGCGCTGGTGGACATCCTGATCCGCACCGGTCTGCAGGGCCTGCTGTCCTTCTTCGGCTGAGGCCGACATGTCCGCAGCGCGCAAGGCGTGCTGCGGTGAAGGGGGCGCTGCCCCCGTCCGCGTGCCGCGGACTCCCCCGGGATATTTGGGGTCAGAAGAGGCGCGGAGGCTGCCATGGCCTGCGTGCGGCACTTGAATTCGTGGCGCGGCGGGGGTAGGGACGCCCCAATTCCCAAAGCGGGCGTGCAGCGATTCGGTTGCACGCCGGTNGGGTCAGAAGAGGCGCGGAGGCTGCCATGGCCTGCGTGCGGCACTTGAATTCGTGGCGCGGCGGGGGTAGGGACGCCCCAATTCCCAAAGCGGGCGTGCAGCGATTCGGTTGCACGCCGGTTTTCTTTTGGGGCGCGGCGCATCCGCAAAGATCCTGCCGCCGGCGATCCGGCGCATGACGAGACGGACGGCCCTTTGGCCGGACCAGAATAGGAAGAGGGGCCAGATGGCGAAGCGGTGGTACTCGGTGAGCGTTCTGTCGAACTTCGAGAAGAAGATCGCAGAGCAGATCCGGCAGTCTGTGGCCGAGCAGGGGCTCGAAGACCAGATCGACGAGGTGCTTGTTCCGACCGAAGAGGTCATCGAAGTGCGCCGCGGCAAGAAGGTCACGACCGAACGCCGCTTCATGCCCGGCTATGTGCTGGTGCATATGGAGATGTCGGACCGGGGCTATCATCTGGTCAACTCGATCAACCGGGTGACCGGCTTTCTGGGTCCGCAGGGGCGCCCGATGCCGATGCGCGACGCCGAGGTTCAGGCCATCCTTGGCCGGGTGCAGGAGGGCGAGGACCAGCCGCGCACCCTGATCCATTTCGAGATCGGCGAACGCGTCAAGGTCAACGACGGCCCGTTCGAGGGTTTCGACGGCACGGTCGAGGGCGTGGACGAGGACAACCAGCGTCTGCGGGTGTCGGTGTCGATCTTTGGCCGCGAAACGCCGGTGGAACTGGAATTCACCCAGGTGTCCAAGCAGGGCTGACCCTGTTCACCGGACCACGGACAGAAGACGGGGCGTGCGGCGGGGCTGCGCGCCTTTTTCTTTGCGGGGCCGGAGCGGGGTGCGGGTAGGTGCTTGCGCCGGGGCGGGCGATCGTCTAGAGGGGCGCCTTGCATCCTGCGGGATGCGACTCGTGGAAGGCGAACGTATCGCGATACGCGGACCGGACCACGCCACATGAAGCTTCGGAAACGCGTTTCCGGAGTGTCGGAAAAGGAGACAGGCCAATGGCCAAGAAACTTATGGGCAAGATGAAGCTGCAGATTCCTGCAGGCAAAGCCACGCCCTCCCCCCCCGTGGGTCCTGCGCTGGGTCAGCGCGGCATCAACATCATGGAATTCTGCAAGGCGTTCAACGCCAAGACGCAGGAAATGGAGCCCGGTGCGCCGTGCCCGACCGTGATCACCTATTATCAGGACAAGTCCTTCACCATGGACATCAAGACGCCGCCCGCGTCTTATTACCTGAAGAAGGCAGCCGGTCTGAAGCCCGTCGGCAAGCGGAACCGCCCCAAGGGCGCCGTGAAGCCGGGCCGTGAGACCGTGGCAACGATCACCGTCGCACAGGTGCGCGAGATCGCCGAAGCCAAGATGAAGGACCTTTCGGCGACCAACGTCGAAGCGGCAATGCAGATCATCCTTGGCTCCGCCAAGTCCATGGGCATCGAGGTGAAGTAAGATGGCGAAAGTTGGAAAACGCACCCGCTCTGCTCGTGAAGCCTTTGCCGGCAAGGAAAACCTGTCGGTCGAAGCTGCCATCGAACTGCTGAAGGCCAATGCCTCGGCCAAGTTCGATGAAACCGTCGAGATCGCCATGAACCTTGGCGTTGACCCCCGTCACGCGGACCAGATGGTCCGTGGTGTGGTCGGTCTGCCCAACGGCACCGGCAAGACCGTGCGCGTCGCGGTGTTCGCCCGTGGCGCCAAGGCGGATGAAGCACAGGCCGCAGGGGCCGACATCGTCGGCGCCGAAGACCTGATGGAAACCATCCAGTCCGGCAAGATCGAGTTCGACCGCTGCATCGCGACGCCGGACATGATGCCGATCGTCGGTCGTCTGGGCAAGATCCTTGGCCCGCGCAACCTGATGCCGAACCCCAAAGTGGGCACGGTGACCATGGATGTCGCGCAGGCAGTCAAGGACGCCAAGGGCGGTCAGGTCCAGTTCAAGGTCGAAAAGGCCGGTGTGATCCACGCCGGTGTCGGCAAGGCCTCGTTCGACGACGCCAAGCTGGTTGAAAACGTCCGCGCCTTCGTGAACGCGGTGGCCAAGGCACGCCCGACCGGCGCCAAGGGCACCTATGTCAAGAAGATCTCGCTCAGCTCCACCATGGGGCCGGGCGTGTCGGTGGATGTCAGCTCGGCCAACGCCGAGTAATCTTGCCGATCCTTCGGGATGACAGAGGCCCCGCTTCGGCGGGGCCTTTTTGCATTTCAGCCGGGGGTCCGGGGCAGGGGCTTTTCGAAGAACACCCGGTCAAAGCCGTCCTGCTGGCGGCGGTCGGTCTCGCGATAGCCCAGCCTTGGATAAAGCGTCAGGTTTTCGGTCATCCTGGCATTGGTATAAAGCACCACGCGGTCGGCGCCCTGCTGCCGGGCCTGATCCTCGCAGAAGGAGATGAGCGCCCGGCCCACGCCATGCCCGGCTGAAGCGGGCTGGACCGCGACGTTTTCCAGAAGCATCGCGTGATCCTGCGGGTAAAAGACGATGAAGCCCAGCAGGCCGCCTTCGGGGGAGGTTGCCACATGCACCAGCCCCGCCGCGATCTGTTCGGCGAAGTCGGCGGTCATCGGGGCGGGGGCGCGACCGATCCGGGGGATGTAACGGGCGTAAGCGGCGGCGGCGCAGCCTTGGATCGCGGAAAGATCGTCTGCCACGGCGGGTCGGATCATGCTGGCCTCCGGTACTGGTTTCTGGTTTCTGGGTGAAGCGTGACGCGGCGGGCTGCGTGGATCAACCCCGATCTGCCCGCCGCACCCGCGGGCGCGCGGCGGGGCGGAGTACCGTGCTGCGCCACAGAAAACGGGCAGAGGCCGGTGCGCCCTTGGCAAGCCGGGTCAAACCCGTTAAGGAGAGCTTGTGAGGGCGTTCGCACGATTCGCGAAGGCCCTCTATTTCGTCCGAGACGGTGGGTGGGTTCCATACGGAAGCCCGTAAGTCCTGCCTGAGGCGGGAAGAGACATAGTGTTCCGGGCCGATGTGTTCCGGAGGCGCGATGCGACGACCCGAATTCGGACCAGTGTCCGGGCTTCTGCCCGGGCGAATAGAGCCGGAGGGGGTCGTTCCCCTCCATCAACTGGAGTGAAACTGTGGATAGAGCCCAGAAAGAGAAAGTGGTCGAGGAACTCGGCCAGATCTTCGAAAGCTCTGGCGTCGTGGTGGTCTCCCGCTACGAGGGTCTCACGGTTGCCGAGATGACGGACCTCCGGTCGCGCGCACGCGCGGGCGGGACTTCGGTCCGCGTCGCCAAGAACAGGCTCGCCAAGATCGCCCTTGAGGGGACCGGGTGCGAGAGCATCGCGAAATACCTCGAGGGCATGACCGTTCTCACCTTCTCCGAAGACCCCGTGGCTGCGGCCAAGGTCGTGGAGGACTTCGCCAAGGCAAACTCGAAATTCGAGATTCTTGGCGGGGCCATGGCGGGAACGGCGCTGGACCGTGCCGGTGTTGAGGCCGTGTCGAAAATGCCGTCGCGTGAGGAGCTTATTGCTTCCATCGCGGGCTGCATCGGCGCACCTGCTTCGAACATCGCCGGTGCCATTGGCGCACCTGCTTCGAACATCGCTTCGATCCTCTCGACTATCGAGGACAAGGCGGCTTAAGGCAATCGAGGAACCTCGTGGGGTTGAATGCCCGCACGTTGGAACACATCTAATCAAACGGAAAATGCAAAATGGCTGATCTGAAAGCACTTGCTGAGCAAATCGTGAACCTCACGCTGCTCGAAGCCCAGGAACTGAAAACCATCCTCAAGGACGAGTATGGCATCGAGCCCGCCGCTGGCGGCGCTGTCATGATGGCAGGCCCGGCCGCAGGCGAAGCCGCCGCTGCCGAAGAGGAAAAGACCGAATTCGACGTCATCCTGAAGTCGGCCGGCGACAAGAAGATCAACGTGATCAAAGAAGTCCGCGCGATCACCGGTCTTGGCCTGAAAGAAGCCAAGGATCTGGTGGAAGCCGGTGGCAAGGCCGTCAAGGAAGGCGTCTCGAAAGAGGAAGCCGAAACGATCAAGAAGCAGCTGGAAGCAGCTGGCGCCGAGATCGAAGTCAAGTAATCGCGCAGGGCACTGGCCCGCACGAGTTGATTTGCAGGCTGGATCCGGAGCAATCCGGGTCCAGCCGAACCCGTCTCAGAGAGGCCCTTCTGCTTGGACAAGCAGCGCGAGGGGCCTTTTTCAGGCGAGTTCCAGGATCGGGAGGCCTCTGGTGGGACAGGGGCCAGGAATGGATCGGAACACTGCCGTCTCGGATGGATGTGCCGCTGGTGCCCGACAGCACGCGCGTCCGGTGAGAAGCTGAAAGGTAAGCTGACCCATGGCTCAAAGTTTTCTTGGCCAGAAACGTCTTCGCAAATACTACGGCAAAATTCGTGAGGTTCTGGAGATGCCGAACCTCATCGAGGTTCAGAAATCCTCTTACGAACTTTTCCTGAATTCCGGTGACCAGCCCAAGCCTCAGGAAGGCGAAGGGATCATGGGGGTTTTCCAGTCGGTCTTCCCGATCAACGACTTCAACGAGACCGCGCGGCTGGAATTTGTCAGCTACGAGCTTGAGAAGCCGAAATACGACGTCGAAGAGTGCATGCAGCGCGACATGACCTACAGCGCGCCGCTGAAGGTCACGCTGCGGCTGATCGTGTTCGATATGGACGAAGATACCGGCGCCAAGTCGATCAAGGACATCAAGGAACAGGACGTGTTCATGGGCGACATGCCGCTCATGACCCCGAACGGCACGTTCATCGTGAACGGGACCGAGCGGGTGATCGTGTCCCAGATGCACCGGTCGCCGGGCGTGTTCTTTGACCACGACAAGGGCAAGACGCACAGCTCGGGCAAGCTGCTGTTTGCCTGCCGCATCATTCCCTATCGCGGCTCGTGGCTCGATTTCGAATTCGACGCCAAAGACATCGTGTTCGCGCGGATCGACCGCCGCCGGAAACTGCCGGTGACGACCCTGCTCTATGCCCTCGGGCTGGATCAGGAGGCGATCATGGACGCCTATTTCAACACCGTGTCCTACACGCTGCGCCGTGGCGAGGGCTGGGTCACCAAGTTCTTCCCCGAGCGCGTGCGCGGCACCCGCCCGACCTATGACCTTGTCGACGCCGATACCGGCGAGATCATCGCCGAGGCCACCAAGAAGATCACCCCGCGCGCCGTCAAGATGCTGGTGGACGAAGGCAAGGTGCAGAACCTGCTGGTGCCCTTCGAGCATATCGTGGGCAAGTTCGCGGCCAAGGACATCATCAACGAGCAGACCGGCGCCATCTATGTGGAAGCCGGCGACGAGCTGACTTGGACCGTCGACAAGGACGGCGACGTGACCGGCGGCACGCTCAAGGATCTGATGGACGCGGGCATCACCGAGATCCCGGTGCTGGACATCGACAACATCACCGTGGGCGCCTACATGCGCAACACCATGGCGGCGGACAAGAACATGAACCGCGATTCCGCGCTCATGGACATCTACCGCGTGATGCGCCCGGGCGAGCCGCCCACCGTGGAAGCGGCCTCGTCGCTGTTCAACACGCTGTTCTTCGACAGCGAGCGTTATGACCTGTCCGCCGTGGGCCGGGTCAAGATGAACATGCGCCTCAACCTCGAAAAGCCGGACACCCAGCGCACGCTGGACCGCGACGACATCGTGAAGTGCATCAAGGCGCTGGTCGATCTGCGCGACGGGCGTGGCGACATCGACGACATCGACCACCTCGGCAACCGCCGCGTGCGGTCGGTGGGCGAACTGATGGAAAACCAGTATCGCGTCGGCCTGCTGCGGATGGAGCGTGCCATCAAGGAGCGCATGTCCTCGGTCGAGATCGACACGGTGATGCCGCAGGATCTGATCAACGCCAAGCCGGCGGCGGCGGCGGTCCGCGAATTCTTCGGCTCCAGCCAGCTGTCGCAGTTCATGGACCAGACCAACCCGCTGTCCGAAGTGACGCACAAGCGGCGCCTGTCGGCGCTTGGGCCGGGCGGTCTGACCCGGGAACGCGCGGGCTTCGAGGTGCGCGACGTGCACCCGACCCACTATGGCCGGATGTGCCCGATTGAAACGCCGGAAGGTCCGAACATCGGTCTGATCAACTCGCTTGCCACCTTTGCGCGGGTGAACAAGTACGGCTTCATCGAAACGCCTTACCGTCGGGTGACCGATGCCAAGGTGACGGATGAAGTGCAGTACATGTCCGCCACCGAGGAAATGCGCCACACCGTGGCGCAGGCCAACGCGCAGCTGGATGGGGAAGGCCGGTTCGTCAACGATCTGGTCTCCACCCGCCAGTCGGGCGATTACACGCTGGCGCCGCGCGAAAGCGTGGACCTGATCGACGTGTCGCCGAAACAGCTGGTCTCGGTCGGCGCCTCGCTGATCCCCTTCCTTGAAAACGACGACGCGAACCGCGCGCTGATGGGCGCGAACATGCAGCGTCAGGCCGTGCCCGTGCTGCGCTCCGAAGCGCCGCTGGTGGGCACCGGCATCGAGGAAAAGGTCGCAATCGACTCCGGCGCCGCCATTCAGGCCCGCCGGGCCGGCATCATCGACCAGGTTGACGCGCAGCGCATCGTGGTCCGTGCCACCGCCGATCTGGAACTGGGTGACGCGGGCGTGGACATCTACCGGATGCGCAAGTTCCAGCGCTCCAACCAGAACACCTGCATCAACCAGCGTCCGCTGGTGAAGGTGGGCGATCTGGTCGAGAAGGGCGAGGTCATCGCGGATGGTCCCTCCACCGACATGGGGGAACTGGCGCTTGGCAAGAACGTCATCGTCGCCTTCATGCCGTGGAATGGCTACAACTACGAAGACTCCATCCTGATCTCCGAGCGCATCGCGCGCGACGACGTGTTCACCTCGATCCATATCGAGGAGTTCGAGGTCGCCGCCCGTGACACCAAGCTCGGGCCGGAGGAAATCACGCGCGACATTCCCAACGTCGGCGAGGAAGCCCTGCGCAACCTCGACGAGGCGGGCATCGTCTATATCGGCGCCGATGTGGAGCCGGGCGACATTCTGGTGGGCAAGATCACCCCCAAGGGTGAAAGCCCGATGACGCCGGAAGAAAAGCTGCTGCGCGCCATCTTCGGCGAAAAGGCCTCTGACGTGCGCGATACCTCGCTGCGGGTGAAGCCGGGCGATTACGGGACCGTGGTCGAAGTGCGGGTGTTCAACCGTCACGGCGTCGAAAAGGACGAGCGCGCGCTGCAGATCGAGCGCGAGGAAGTCGAACGTCTGGCCCGTGACCGGGACGACGAACTGGCGATCCTTGACCGCAACATCTACGCGCGTCTGCACGATCTCGTGCTGGGCAAGACCGCGGTGAAGGGGCCGAAGGGCGTGCGCCCGAACTCCGAGATCACCGAGGATCTGCTGTCCACGCTGAGCCGCGGCCAATGGTGGCAGCTGGCGCTGGCCGAAGAGCAGGATGCCCAGATCGTCGAGGCGCTGCACGACCAGTACGAGGCGCAGAAGCGCACGCTGGACGCGCGGTTCGAGGACAAGGTCGAAAAGGTCCGTCGTGGCGACGATCTGCCCCCGGGCGTGATGAAGATGGTCAAGGTGTTCGTGGCGGTGAAGCGCAAGCTGCAGCCGGGCGACAAGATGGCCGGTCGTCACGGCAACAAGGGTGTGATCAGCCGCGTGGTGCCGATGGAGGACATGCCGTTCCTCGCGGATGGCACTCCGGTCGATTTCTGCCTCAACCCGCTGGGCGTGCCGTCGCGGATGAACGTCGGTCAGATTCTGGAAACCCATATGGGCTGGGCCTCGCGCGGTCTGGGCATCCAGATCGACGAGGCGCTGCAGGACTACCGCCGCTCCGGCGATCTGACCCCGGTCCGGGAAGCGCTGCGGATTGCCTATGGCGATGATGTCTACGAAGAAGGCATCGCCGACATGGAGGAATCCCGTCTGGTCGAGGTGGCGGGCAATGCCACGGGCGGCGTGCCGATCGCCACGCCGGTCTTTGACGGCGCCAAGGAGATGGACGTGAACGACGCGCTGACCCGCGCCGGGTTCGACACCTCCGGCCAGTCGGTGCTGTTCGACGGGCGCACCGGGGAGCAGTTCAGCCGCAAGGTGACGGTGGGGGTGAAATACCTGCTCAAGCTGCACCACCTTGTGGATGACAAGATCCACGCGCGTTCGACCGGGCCGTACAGCCTCGTGACCCAGCAGCCGCTGGGCGGCAAGGCGCAGTTCGGCGGCCAGCGTTTCGGGGAGATGGAGGTCTGGGCTCTGGAAGCCTATGGCGCCGCCTACACCCTGCAGGAAATGCTGACGGTGAAATCGGATGACGTGGCGGGCCGGACCAAGGTCTATGAATCGATCGTCAAGGGCGAGGACAATTACGAGGCGGGCGTTCCCGAGAGCTTCAACGTGCTCGTGAAGGAAGTCCGCGGCCTCGGCCTGAACATGGAACTCCTGGATGCGGACGGGGAGGAGTGACGGAAAATTTTCGTACGAAAATTTTCCTGGCGAAATTTTTCGTACGAAAAATCTCGCTCCCTGCCCCTGACGCTGCCCTGATGCAAAAGGTTTGATATGAACCAGGAACTGACCAACAACCCGTTCAATCCGCTGACCCCGCCGAAAGTCTTCGACGAGATCCGCGTCTCTCTGGCCAGCCCGGAGCGGATCCTGTCGTGGTCCTACGGCGAGATCAAGAAACCCGAGACGATCAACTACCGGACCTTCAAGCCCGAGCGGGACGGGCTGTTCTGCGCCCGCATCTTCGGGCCGATCAAGGATTACGAGTGCCTCTGCGGCAAGTACAAGCGGATGAAGTATCGCGGCGTCGTCTGCGAGAAATGCGGCGTTGAAGTCACGCTGCAGAAGGTCCGTCGCGAGCGCATGGGCCATATCGAACTGGCCGCGCCCTGCGCCCATATCTGGTTCCTGAAATCGCTGCCCTCGCGCATCGGTCTCATGCTGGACATGACGCTGCGCGATCTGGAGCGGGTGCTCTATTTCGAGAACTATGTGGTGATCGAACCCGGCCTCACCGATCTGACCTATGGCCAGATGCTGACCGAGGACGAATTCCTTGACGCGCAGGACCAGTTCGGCGCCGATGCCTTCAGTGCCAATATCGGCGCCGAGGCCATCCGCGAGATGCTGGCCCAGATCGACCTCGAAGCCGAGGCCGAGCAGCTGCGCGCCGATCTGAAGGAAGCCACCGGCGAGCTGAAGCCCAAGAAGATCATCAAGCGGCTGAAGGTGGTCGAATCCTTCCTCGAATCCGGCAACCGCCCGGAATGGATGGTGCTGACCGTGATTCCGGTGATTCCGCCGGAACTGCGCCCGCTGGTGCCGCTGGATGGCGGCCGCTTCGCGACCTCCGACCTCAACGACCTGTATCGCCGCGTGATCAACCGGAACAACCGCCTCAAGCGGCTGATCGAACTGCGCGCGCCGGACATCATCGTGCGCAACGAAAAGCGGATGCTGCAGGAAGCTGTGGATGCGCTGTTCGACAACGGCCGTCGCGGCCGCGTCATCACCGGCGCCAACAAGCGCCCGCTGAAGTCGCTGTCCGACATGCTGAAGGGCAAGCAGGGCCGCTTCCGCCAGAACCTTCTGGGCAAGCGGGTCGACTTCTCGGGCCGTTCGGTCATCGTGACCGGCCCCGAACTGAAGCTGCACCAGTGCGGCCTGCCGAAGAAGATGGCGCTCGAACTGTTCAAGCCGTTCATCTATTCGCGGCTGGAGGCCAAGGGCCTGTCCTCGACCGTGAAACAGGCGAAGAAGCTGGTGGAAAAGGAACGTCCCGAGGTCTGGGACATCCTTGACGAGGTGATCCGCGAACACCCCGTTCTGCTGAACCGCGCGCCGACCCTGCACCGTCTGGGCATTCAGGCGTTCGAACCTCAGCTGATCGAGGGCAAGGCGATCCAGCTTCACCCGCTGGTCTGTTCGGCCTTCAACGCCGACTTTGACGGCGACCAGATGGCCGTGCACGTCCCGCTGAGCCTTGAGGCCCAGCTGGAAGCGCGCGTTCTGATGATGTCGACCAACAACGTGCTGTCGCCCGCCAACGGCAACCCGATCATCGTGCCGTCGCAGGACATGATCCTCGGGCTTTATTACGTCACCATCATGCGCGAAGGCATGAAGGGTGAGGGCATGAAGTTCGCCAATATCGAAGAGGTCGAGCACGCTCTGACCGCGGGCGAGGTGCATCTGCACGCCAAGATCCAGTGCCGGGTGCGGCAGATCGACGAAGAGGGCAACGAGGTCGTCAAGCGGTATGAAACCACGCCGGGCCGGGTCCGGCTTGGCGCGCTGCTGCCGATGAACGCCAAGGCGCCTTTCGATCTGGTGAACACGCTGCTGCGGAAGAAAGACGTCCAGAAGGTCATCGACACCGTCTACCGCTATTGCGGCCAGAAAGAGTCGGTCATCTTCTGCGACCAGATCATGTCCATGGGCTTCAAGGAGGCGTTCAAGGCGGGCATCTCCTTCGGCAAGGACGACATGGTCATCCCCGACAGCAAGTGGTCGATCGTCGAGGAAACCCGCGATCAGGTGAAGGACTTTGAACAGCAGTACATGGACGGCCTGATCACTCAGGGCGAAAAGTACAACAAGGTCGTGGACGCCTGGTCGAAGTGCAACGACAAGGTGACGGAGGCGATGATGAACACCATCTCCGCCAACCGTCGTGACGAGAATGGCGCCGAAGCGGAGCCGAACTCGGTCTACATGATGGCCCATTCCGGCGCCCGGGGGTCTGTCACGCAGATGAAGCAGCTGGGCGGCATGCGCGGCCTGATGGCCAAGCCGAACGGCGACATCATCGAGACGCCGATCATCTCGAACTTCAAGGAAGGTCTGACCGTTCTTGAATACTTCAACTCGACTCACGGCGCCCGGAAGGGTCTGTCGGACACCGCGCTGAAGACGGCGAACTCGGGCTATCTGACCCGGCGTCTGGTGGACGTGGCACAGGACTGCATCGTGCGGGCCCATGACTGCGGCACCGACCGGGCGATCACCGCGGAAGCGGCGGTCAACGATGGCGAGGTCGTCTCCTCGCTGGCCGAGCGCGTGCTGGGCCGGGTTGCGGCGGATGACATCCTGAAGCCGGGCACCGACGAGGTGATCGTGCGTCAGGGCCAGCTCATCGACGAGCGGATGGCCGATGCCATCGACGAGGCGGCGGTGCAGACCGCGCGCATCCGGTCGCCGCTGACCTGCGAGGCCGAAGAGGGCGTTTGCGCCATGTGCTACGGGCGTGACCTTGCCCGCGGCACCATGGTGAACACCGGCGAAGCGGTGGGCATCATCGCGGCGCAGTCGATCGGTGAACCCGGCACCCAGCTGACGATGCGGACCTTCCACATCGGCGGCGTGGCGCAGGGCGGGCAGCAGTCCTTCCTTGAAGCGTCGCAGGAAGGCATCATCGCCTTCGAAGGCGCCTCGACGCTGGAAAACTCCATCGGCGAGACGCTGGTGATGGGCCGCAACATGAAGCTGCGCATCATGGGCGAGGACGGCGCGGAACGGGCCAGCCACAAGCTGAGCTACGGCTCCAAGCTGTTCGTCAAGGAAGGCTCGACCGTCAAGCGGGGCAGCAAGCTGTTCGAATGGGATCCCTATACCCTGCCGATCATTGCCGAAGCCGACGGGATCGCCAAGCATGTCGACCTCAACCAGGGTATCGCCGTTCGCGACGAGACCGACGAGGCCACCGGCATGACCCAGAAGATCGTGATCGACTGGCGGGCCGCGCCCAAGGGCAACGAACTGAAGCCGGAAATCATCCTGATGGATGCCGATGGCGAACCGGTGCGTCATGCCTCGGGCAACCCGATGACCTATCCGATGTCGGTGGACGCGATCCTGTCCTGCGAAGAAGGACAGGAAATCAAGGCAGGTGACGTTCTGGCGCGGATCCCGCGCGAGGGCGCGAAAACGAAGGACATCACCGGTGGTCTGCCGCGTGTGGCCGAACTTTTCGAGGCGCGCCGTCCGAAGGACCACGCCATCATCGCCGAGATCGACGGCTATGTGCGCTTTGGGAAGGACTACAAGAACAAGCGCCGCATCACCATCGAGCCGGTGGACGAGACGCTTGTGTCCAAGGAATACATGATCCCGAAGGGCAAGCACATTCCTGTGGTCGAAGGCGACTTCGTCCAGAAGGGCGACTACATCATGGACGGCAACCCCGCGCCGCATGACATCCTTGCCATCATGGGTGTCGAAGCGCTGGCGAACTACATGATCGACGAAGTGCAGGACGTGTATCGTCTGCAGGGCGTGAAGATCAACGACAAGCATGTCGAGGTCATCGTCCGGCAGATGCTGCAGAAATGGGAGATCCAGGATTCCGGCGACACCACGCTGCTCAAGGGCGAGCATGTGGACAAGTCGGAGTTCGACATGGCGAACGAGAAGATCATCGCCAAGGGCGGCCGTCCGGCAACGGGCGAACCGATCCTGCTCGGGATCACCAAGGCATCGCTGCAGACGCGGTCCTTCATCTCTGCCGCCTCCTTCCAGGAGACGACCCGCGTGCTCACCGAAGCTTCGGTGCAGGGCAAGGTCGACAAGCTCGTGGGCCTCAAGGAGAACGTCATCGTGGGCCGCCTGATCCCGGCGGGCACCGGTGGCGCCACCCAGAAGGTGCGCAAGATCGCGACCGAACGCGACAACAAGGTGATCGACGTGCGCCGCGAGGAAGCCGAAGCCGCAGCCATGCTGGCAGCGCCTGCTTCCAGCAGCAACGACGTGATCGGCGGCGACGAGTTCGACACGCTGGTGGTGGACACGCCGGAAAGCCGCGAGTGATCGCGACTGCCTCCTGAACGACCAGACGCCCCCGCAGCGATGCGGGGGCGTTTCTTTTTGGCCTCCCGCCGCGCTGCGGCGATGGTATCGTGCCGCAGGCAGACCATCGCGAGTCGGGTGCATGGCAGACTGGACGAGGCTTCGAACGCTCACGCTGGCCCTTGGGCTGGCCGTCGCCGCATCTGTGGCGCAGGCGCAGGACATTCCGGTGCTGGATGTCAATTTCCTGCCCGCCGACCTGCGCCCGGTCCGGCATGACGACTGCGGTGTGGCGCTTGGCATCGATCTGCGCTGGCCGCGCGACGTGGCGCGAGACCGGGAACAGGATGGCGATGTCCGGATCACCTACAGCTACATGCTGGGCGAGCACTTCCATGCGCGCGATCCCCGCCCCGGCGCACGGCATACGACCAAGCCCACCCTGCTGGTGACGCTGGCCTGTTCCGTCACCACCGGGCGCAGCGACGGGTTTCTGGAAGGTTTTGCCACACGCCTGCATGCCGCGAGCGAAGGGCGCGACAACCATTGGGGGCCGCTGACCCGCGTCACGCTGCCCGGGCTTGGCACCGCCTATCTGACCTATGGCGAACGGGTCGGGCTGTCGGGCGGGCTGAAGGGCAGCCTGTCCGACCGCATGGGGCTGTTCTTTCTCCACCGCGACCAGCTGGTGCTGCTTTGGGTGGATGTGTCGCGCACGCCGCCCGCCAATCTGCGCAAGACCCTGCCTGCGGGCACGGTGGTGCGGCGGTCCGGGCGGGACGGGGTGTTTCAGCTGGCGCATGAGGCGCGGCAGAAAGGCGGCGGTCCGATCACCTACCTGCGCAGCGCAGCCGAGAACCGCGCGCTGATGGAGGCTCTGAAGGACTCGCTGCGGCCGCTCTGACATTTCCCGATGGCGCGGCGCCCGGGGCGGTGCTAGCGCTGGCGCATGAACGGCTTTTCCGACAATGCGCGCGGCGTGGTGCTGATGATGGGCGCCATGGCTGGCTTTACTCTGGGCGACGCCTGCATAAAGGCGATCGGAGAGGGCATGCCGCTGTCGCAGCTTCTGGTGCTGCGCGGGACTCTGGCAAGCCTGTTCATCGCGCTGCTGGCATGGCGCATGGGCGCGCTGCGCCGGGATGTGCCGCGGCAGGACTGGGGGCTGATGCTGCTGCGCGGTCTGGCCGAAGCCGCCTCAGCCTTCTTCTTTCTGACGGCGCTGCGCCACATGCCGCTGGCCAATGTCACGGCGCTGCTGCAGATGGCGCCGCTGACGGTGACGCTGGGCAGCGCGCTGGTCTTTCAGGAGCCGGTGGGCTGGCGGCGCTGGCTGGCCATCGGCGTGGGCTTCGTGGGGATGCTGCTGATCGTGCGACCCGGCACCGAAGGCTTCAACATGTATTCGGTCTTTGCGCTGGTCACGGTGGCGGCGGTGACGGTGCGCGATCTGGTGACGCGGCGGATGTCGCGCGCGGTGCCCTCGCTGATGGTCACCCTGTCATCGGCGGTGATCGTGGTGCTGCTCGCGGGCATCTGGTCGCTGGGGCAGGACTGGGTGGTGCTGGACCAGCGGCTGGGTCTGCTGCTGCTGGGGGCCACGGTGTTCGTCATCGCGGGCTACTGCTGCAGCGTCATGGTCATGCGGGTGGGCGATGTCGGCTTTGTGGCGCCGTTCCGCTATACCGGGTTGGTCTGGGCGCTGGTGCTGGGGCTGGTGATCTTTGGCGACTGGCCGCACCCGCTGACGCTGCTGGGGGCGGGGATCATCGTGGCGACCGGCATCTTCACGCTCTGGCGCGAATTGCAGCTGGCCCGGCTTCAGGCAAAGACGCGGCGGATGTGATCCGCATCCACGGCGAACCGCGCCCGGATCTCGTCCTCGCCCTCGGCATCCAGCCGGGGCAGGGGGGCCGGGCGGACATGTTTCTTCTGCCGGGAATCGTTGTGGTCATTATGGCCGCGCAGATACATGGGCCTGTCGGCGAAGGTGACGGTGGGCATGAACTGCGGCAGCTTGGCGTGGCCGAAATTCATGATGGTCTGCGTCACGCGCGGCTGCACCGCCACCGCCTGCGCCACGCCCCAATAGGGGGTGAAGCACGGCTCGGCGCAGAGGCCCCGCGCGTCGGGCCGCGCCACATAGCCGCGCTGCCAGTCGAATCCTACCAGACGGTGCCGGGCCAGCAGCGCCGCGCAGTCCTGTGCCGCCTCGCGCAGCGTCGCGACAAAATCCACCGCCACGGCGTCGTCGTCATCATGCCGGAACTGCAGGCAGGGCTGCGCCATGTCGCGCGCGGCGTTGATCACCTGCTGGCAGACCTGACGGTGCGGACCGGGATCGCGGGCGATGATGCGGGCCTGCGGCAGATCGGCCAGCAGGGCCGTCAGGCGGGCCAGCCAGAGGGCAGGCATGGCGCGGCCCACAAGGACCAGCAGGAGGAAGTCAGGGTCGCTCTGCGCCCGCAAACCGGGCAGGCAGAGCGTTTCAAAGTGGCGGAACCTTTCCTCCATCCGCGCCGTCGCGTAAAGATAGGAGATGCGGTCCTCGATCCGGTCGTGTTCCACCTGAAACCCGCCCTCTGCGGGATAGGAAAAGCGGCAGAACCCGATGATCTGCATGGCAGGCTCCACAAGCACGACACATGACCTGCATCGCACCGCCGCTTTGCGCTTGCAAGGGCCTGCTTGTGTTGACAAGGCCCCCGACTCCCCCTATACGCGCCTTCAATTCGTCGGAAGGCTTAGTGCGTCCGGCGCATTCTACAGAACTGGAGCGGTCAAGATCCGGGCGAAAGCCCCGATCCTCTGGACACCCACCGCGTCGTTCCCGGACTGGGGACGGATGCGGTCTTTTGCGTCGTTTTATGGTCTTTTGGCCGGGCGGTGCATCGCCGGTGACCTGCGGACGCGCAGGGCGCCTTGAATTGGAAACCGCATGGGGCGTTCCCCGTGCACCACATATGTGAGAAGACGGGGAAAAACCCAATATGCCCACAATCCAGCAGCTGATCCGCAAGCCGCGGCAGCCCAAAGTCAAACGGTCCAAGTCGCAGCACCTTGAACAGTGCCCGCAGAAGCGCGGCGTCTGCACCCGGGTCTACACCACGACACCGAAGAAGCCGAACTCGGCAATGCGGAAAGTGGCCAAGGTCCGTCTGACCAATGGCTACGAGGTCATCAGCTACATTCCCGGTGAAAGCCACAACCTGCAGGAGCACTCGGTTGTGCTCATCCGTGGCGGCCGCGTAAAGGACCTTCCCGGTGTCCGTTACCACATCCTGCGCGGTGTGCTGGATACCCAGGGCGTCAAGGACCGGAAGCAGCGCCGCTCCAAGTATGGCGCGAAGCGTCCGAAGTAAGAGGAACAACAGATGTCTCGTCGTCACGCCGCAGAGAAGCGCGAAGTTCTCCCCGACGCCAAGTATGGTGACCGGGTTCTGACCAAGTTCATGAACAACCTGATGATCGACGGCAAGAAGTCGGTCGCGGAGCGCATCGTCTACAACGCGCTGGAGCGGGTTGAAGGCAAGGTGAAGCGGGCGCCGGTGGAAGTGTTCCACGAAGCGCTCGACAACATCAAGCCGGCCGTCGAAGTGCGGTCCCGCCGTGTGGGCGGCGCCACCTATCAGGTGCCCGTCGAAGTGCGCACCGAGCGCCGTGAGGCGCTGGCCATCCGCTGGCTGATCACCGCCGCGCGCGGTCGCAACGAGAACACGATGGAAGAGCGTCTTGCAGGCGAGCTTCTGGATGCTGTTCAGTCGCGTGGCTCCGCGGTGAAGAAGCGCGAAGACACCCACAAGATGGCCGACGCCAACAAGGCGTTCAGCCACTACCGCTGGTAAGCTCCGGAAAGGCAGTCCAACATGGCACGCGAATATCCCCTCCAGCGTTACCGCAACTTCGGGATCATGGCCCACATCGACGCGGGCAAGACCACCACGACCGAACGCATCCTGTTCTACACCGGCCGCTCGCACAAGATCGGTGAAGTCCATGACGGCGCTGCCACCATGGACTGGATGGAGCAGGAACAGGAACGCGGCATCACCATCACCTCTGCCGCGACCACCACGTTCTGGCAGTGGCAGGAAGATCCGTCCGAAGAAGGCACGTCCGACACCAAGTTCCGCTTCAACATCATCGACACCCCCGGCCACGTCGACTTCACCATCGAAGTCGAACGTTCGCTGGCGGTGCTTGACGGTGCCGTGGCGCTGCTGGACGGCAACGCCGGTGTGGAGCCCCAGACTGAAACGGTGTGGCGTCAGGCCGACCGTTACAAGGTTCCGCGGCTGGTCTTTGTCAACAAGATGGACAAGATCGGCGCCGACTTCTTCAAGTGCGTGCAGATGGTCAAGGACCGTACCGGCGCGATCCCGATTCCGGTCAACTTCCCGATCGGTGCCGAGGACAAGCTGGAAGGCATCGTCGATCTGGTGACCATGGAAGAATGGGTGTGGAAAGGTGAAGACCTTGGCGCATCCTGGACCCGTGGCCCGATCCGCGACGACCTGAAGGATCTGGCGGACGAATGGCGTGCCACGCTGGTGGAAGCGGCTGTCGAAATGGACGACGCGGCCATGGAAGCCTATCTGGAAGGCCAGGAGCCCGACATCCCCACCCTGCGGGCTCTGATCCGCAAGGGCTGCCTGTCGATGACCTTCGTGCCGGTTCTGGGCGGTTCCGCCTTCAAGAACAAGGGCGTGCAGCCGCTGCTGAACGCCGTGGTCGACTTCCTGCCGAGCCCGCTCGACGTGGTTGACTACATGGGCTTCAAGCCGGGCGACGAGACTGAAACCCGGAGCATTCCGCGCCGGGCGGATGATGCGATGCCCTTCGCGGGCCTTGCGTTCAAGATCATGAACGACCCCTTCGTGGGCTCGCTGACCTTCACCCGTCTTTATTCCGGCTCGCTCAAGAAGGGCGATTCGATGATGAACTCGACGAAGGGCAAGCGCGAGCGCGTCGGCCGTATGATGATGATGCACTCGAACAACCGCGAGGAAATCGACGAGGCCTTCGCCGGCGACATCATCGCGCTGGCGGGTCTGAAGGAAACCACCACCGGCGACACGCTCTGTGATCCGTCCGATCCGGTGGTTCTGGAAACCATGACCTTCCCCGAGCCGGTGATCGAGATCGCCGTCGAGCCGAAGACCAAGAACGACCAGGAGAAGATGTCTCAGGGTCTGGCCCGTCTGGCCGCCGAAGACCCCTCCTTCCGGGTGGAGACCGATCTTGAATCCGGTCAGACCATCATGAAGGGCATGGGCGAACTTCACCTCGACATTCTGGTTGACCGCCTCAAGCGGGAATTCAAGGTCGAGGCGAACATCGGTGCGCCGCAGGTGGCCTATCGCGAGACCATCGGTCACGAGATCGAACACACCTACACCCACAAGAAACAGTCGGGTGGTTCGGGTCAGTTCGCCGAAGTGAAGCTGGTGATTTCGCCAACAGAGCCGGGCGAAGGCTACTCTTTCGAGAGCAAGATCGTCGGTGGGGCCGTGCCGCGGGAATATATCCCCGGTGTGGAAAAGGGCATCAAGTCGGTGATGGACTCCGGTCCGCTGGCGGGCTTCCCTGTGATCGACTTCAAGGTCGCGCTGATCGACGGCAAGTTCCACGACGTGGACTCCTCGGTGCTCGCCTTTGAAATCGCGGCCCGGATGGCGATGCGCGAAGGTCTCCGCAAGGCTGGCGCGAAGCTGCTGGAACCGATCATGAAGGTCGAAGTTGTGACGCCGGAAGAATATACCGGCAGCATCATCGGCGACCTGACCTCGCGTCGGGGCATGGTGCAGGGGCAGGACACTCGTGGTAACGCGATTGCCATCGCCTGCATGGTGCCGCTGGCCAACATGTTCGGCTACATCAACAACCTGCGCTCCATGTCCTCGGGCCGCGCGCAGTTCACGATGCAGTTCGACCATTACGATCCGGTGCCGCAGAACATCTCGGACGAGATCCAGAAGAAATACGCATAAGCCGGGTGGCGGGGCCGGTCCCCGCCCTACCCACCACCGTAGGGTGGGGTCTGACCCCATCATCCGACAAAGAAGGGAGCCAAGATCATGGCAAAGGCAAAGTTTGAGCGGTCCAAACCGCACTGCAACA
>NZ_JAYKSL010000039.1:0-6984 GCF_035481585.1 Salipiger marinus
TCGCGGCCAAAATCGGCGAAATCGGCGGACAGGATGGAGGGCGCGATCTTTACGCGGCGGTCAAAGGGCATGGGCTGGTCCTTGTGGGGGAGGTCAGTAACCGGCATCGCGGTCGACGACATGGCAGAGCGGTTCGCCGGCCTCGTTGCGGCGGATGTTGTCGGCGATCACCCGCGCGGCGGAGGCGGGGCGGGTTTCGGCGGCGATATGCGGGGTCACGGTGACGCGCGGATGCTGCCAGTAGGGGTGATCGGCGGGCAGCGGTTCGATGCGGAACACGTCAAGCGTGGCCTGCGCCACCTGTCCGCTGTCCAGCGCCGCCAGCAGCGCGGTGTCCTCCACCAGCGCGCCCCGGCCCGGATTGATCAGCACGGCGCCCTTGGGCAGCAGATCCAGCGCCGCCGCGTCGAGCAGGTTTTCCGTCTCGGCGGTATGGGGCAGCAGCAGCACGAGGATCTGGGCCCCCGACAGCGCCTCGGTCAGACCCTCCGCGCCATGCAGGCAGCGCAGCCCGTCAAGGCTGCGGGGGGTGCGGCTCCATCCGGTGACGGGAAAGCCAAGGCTGGTCAGCTGCCGCGCGCAGGCGTGACCCAGTGCCCCCAGCCCGAGGATGGTCACCGGGCGTTCCTGCGCCAGCGGCGGGGCCACCTGATCCCATGCCGGGGTGGTGTTGCCGATATACTTGTCCATGTCCAGATGGTGGCGCAGCACATGGCCGGTGACATATTCCACCATGCCCTGCGTCAGGCCTTCGGAATCGACCATGCGGGCCAGCGGCACGCGCAGCGTCGGATTGGAGACCACGCCTTCGACACCGGCCCAGAGGTTCAGCACCGCCTTGAGCCGGGGGAAGGGGGTGAAGTCGGTCAGGCCGGATTTCGGCGCATAGATGATGTAATCCACCTCTTCGGGGGGCAGGTCGAGCCCCAGCCGGTAGTCCAGCCCGGTGGCGTCCAGCGCCTCGGTCAGGGGGGTCTCGTATTGCGCCCAGCGGTCAGCCGGGGCGGCGAAAAGGATGGTGGGGGACATCATGCTCTCATCTTGGTCTGTGAATATGCGCACTCTGGACCAGACCGAAGGCGATCATCAACACCAGCATGGCAGATCCGCCATAACTGACCAGCGGCAGCGGCACGCCCACCACCGGGGCCAGCCCCATGACCATGGACATGTTCACGGCGAAATACAGAAAGAAGGTCAGTCCGACACCCAGCGTCAGCAGCGAGGAGAAGCGGTCGCGGTTCTGCAGCGCGGCGGCGATGCAGAAGATCAGGACCAGCACATAAAGCGCCAGCAGGGAGATGCCGCCGACAAAGCCGAATTCCTCGGCCAGCGTGTTGAAGATGAAATCGGTGTGCTTTTCCGGCAGGAAGTTCAGCCGCGACTGCGTGCCCTGCATGAAGCCGCGCCCGGTCCAGCCGCCCGAGCCCATGGCGATCTTGGCCTGCGTGATGTGATAGCCCGCGCCAAGCGGATCGGTGGAAGGGTCAAGAAAGGTGTCGATGCGGCGGAACTGGTAATCCTTCAGCAGCTGCCACGGGGTGCCGCGCGATTCGAACACCGCCCAGACGGTGCCCGCCCCGGCGGACAGCACCACGGCAAAATAGGCCCAGTGCACGCCTGCCAGAAACATCATGAGCCCGCCGCCGGTCATCAGCAGCAGTGCCGTGCCCAGATCGGGCTGCACCAGCGTCAGCGCGGTGGGGCCAAGGATCAGCAGCAGCGGCAGGATCACCCAGATCGGGCTGGAGGTCTTGCGCAGCGGCAGCCAGTCGTAATAGGCGGCCAGCACCATCACCAGCGCGACCTTCATCAGCTCCGAAGGCTGCAGCCGCATGAAGCCCAGATCGATCCAGCGCTGCGCCCCCATGCCGATGGCGCCGAACAGCTCCACCGCCACCAGCAGCGTCAGCGAGATCAGATAGGCCAGCACCGACAGGTTGCGCCAGAGCCAGATCGGCACCATGGCCACCACGAACATGGCGGCCAGCCCCATGCCGTAGCGTTTCATCTGCGGCTCGGCCCAAGGCTGCAGCGACCCGCCCGCCACGGAATAGAGCATGAGAAAGCCCACCCCCGCCACCGCCGACAGCAGCAGGATCAGCGGCCAGTTGAGGTGCAGCACCTTGCGCCAGCCCGAAGGCGTGGTCTTGACCGTGTATTCAAGATAGCTCATGCGCGGCTCTGCGCCTCTTGCTCGCGCACGCGGCGTTCGCGCTCCAGCCGTTCCTGCTGTGCCTCGATGCGGCCCCGGTCGGAGGCGGGATAGGCGTCCAGCGGCGGGGTGCCGCCGTAAAGCGCCTGCAGCACCACGTCGCGCGCGATGGGGGCCGCTGCGGCGGAGCCGCCGCCGCCATGTTCCACCACCACCGACACCGCGATGCGCGGCGCCTCAAAGGGGGCATAGGCCACGAACAGCGCGTGGTCGCGTTCCTCCCACGGGACATCCTCGTTGCGCACGACGCGGTTGAGCACCTGACTGGTGCCGGATTTGCCTGCCATCAGATAGGGTTCGTGATCCACCCGCGACCGGTAGCCGGTGCCGCGGCGGTTGTTCATCACCGCATACATGCCCCGGCGCACCCAGCGCAGATGGTTGGGGTTGAGCCCCAGATCCTCGCCACCCTCGATCGGGGGCTCGACGCCGTCGATGGTCTTGATCAGGCGCGGGCGCACGGCGCGGCCCGTGGCGACCCGCGCGGTCATCACCGCCTGCTGCAGGGGCGAGCTGAGCACGAAGCCCTGCCCGATGGAGGCGTTGACCGTGTCGCCGATCAGCCATTCCGCCCCGCGTTCGCGGCGTTTCCAGTCCTTGTCGGGCACCAGCCCGGCGGTGACCGCCGACATCGGCACGTCGGGCGCGTCGCCAAACCCCATCTTGCGGGCCATGGCGGCGATCTTTTCGATCCCCACCTTCATGGCCAGCTCGTAATAGAACACGTCGCAGCTTTCTCGCAGGCTGTGCTCAAGGTTCACATGGCCGTGCCCGGTGCGTTTCCAGCAGTGGAAGCGGCGCGAGCCGACCTCCAGATGGCCGGGGCACCAGTAGGTGTCATCCGGCGACAGCAGCCCCGCATCCAGCGCCGCCAGCGCCACCACCATCTTGAAGGTGGAGCCGGGCGGATAGGCGTCCTGCACCGTCTTCGAGGCCAGAGGCCGGTGGTCATTGTCGCGCAGCACGGCGTAATCGGGCACCGAGATGCCGCGCACGAATTTGTTGGGGTCATAGGTGGGCGCCGAGGCGATGGCGAGCAGGTCGCCCTTTTCCACATCCATCACCACGCAGGAGGCGGATTCGATCCCCAGCCGCGCGGTCACGTAATCCTGCAGCCCGCTGTCCACGGTCAGCTGGATGTCGGCGCCGGAATCGCCCTCCTGCCGGTCCAGCTCGCGCATGACGCGGCCCACGGCATTGACCTCCACCCGCTTGGCCCCGGCCTTGCCGCGCAGCGCATCCTCGAATTTTGCCTCCACGCCGACCTTGCCGATCTGGAAGCGGGGGATGCTGAGCACGGGTTCGGGATCCTCGTAGCGGGTCAGATCCCGTTCCGACACCGGCCCGACATAGCCCGCCACATGGGCGAAATTGCCGTGCTGCGGATAGAACCGCGACAGGCCCACCTCGGGCGTGACGCCGGGCAGGGCGGGGGCATTGACCGCTACGCGGCTGATCGCATCCCAGCTGACCCGGTCGGCCACGGTGATGGGCAGGAAGGGCGCGGAGCGTTTCATCTCTGCCATGGCGCGGTTCAGCTCGTCGGGATCCAGATCCACCAGCGCCGACAGCCGGGCGATGACCTCGTCGATCTCCCCCGCATCCTCGCGCACGATGGTGATGCGGTAGGTGGGTTCGTTTTCCGCGATGACCTTGCCGTTGCGGTCGAAGATGCGCCCGCGCGTCGGCGGGATCAGCCGGATGTTGATGCGGTTCTCTTCGGCCAGAAGCCGGAACTGGTCGGCCTGATCCACCTGCATGTGCCGCATGCGCAGCCCCAGCGTGCCCGCCAGCGCCATCTGCGCGCCCCCCAGCAGCAGGGCGCGGCGCGAGATCTTCTTCCAGCTGTCGGTGCTTTCCTTGGGCGTGCGTCTCACATCGGCCTCCCGGCGTGATCAAAATCGCCCGGCGCGGTGCGGCGCACGCCAAGCAGAAGCTGCGAGACCATGACCACCAGCGGATAGCAGAAGACCGTCATGGCAAACCGCATGAGCGTCAGAAAAGACGGTCCGGCGGGCACGATCAAGACCATCAGCACCAGACGGTACAGAATCGTGATCGCGGCCAGCACCAGCGCCACCGTGATCCACTCCATCAGGAAGGTGCGGTCGCGGTTGCCGCGATTGGGGGATTTCAGCAGTTCCGTCGCCAGCAGCACCAGCGCCGCCCACAGCCCCGGCGGGCGCTGGAACAGGATGTCGGCCATCAGCATCACCAGCGCCACCAGCCATGCCGGGGCGTAATCCGGGCGCCGCAGCACCCAGACGAAACAGAGCGCGGTCAGCAGGTCGGGCCCCGCCAGCCGCGCGGGCATCAGGTCAAGCGGCAGCAGGTGGTAGAACACCACCCCGCAGGCCAGCGCCACGAAGAGCACGCGCATGGCCCAGATCCGGGCGGGCCTGCTTTCAGCCATTGGAGCCAGCATCCGCCGGGGCGGCGGGCTCCTCGGCTGTGGCCTCGGGCGCTTCGGGCAGCGGGGCGGGCAGGATCAGCCCCGAAGGCGCGTTGACCCGGCGCGCGCCGTGATCGCGCAGCACGCGCAGGAATTCCAGCCGTTCGTAATCCGCCGCCAGCCGCACCCGCAGCCGACCGCCCGGATCCTGCGCCACCTGCCCGATCAGCAGGCCCGGCGGAAACACCTCGCCATCGCCGGAGGTGACGATGCGGTCGCCCGGCTTCACCAGATCGGGGTTTTCAAGAAAATCGATGGGCGGCGTCGCGGTGTTGTCGCCGGTGACCATGGCGCGCTGCCCCGAGGGCTGGATCACCGCCGGGATGCGGCTGGTGGCATCGGTCAGCAGGATCACCCGGCTGGTATTGGCCCCCACGCCAGAGATGCGTCCCACCAGCCCGATGCCGTCCATGGTGGCCCAGCCATCAACGATGCCGTCGCGCGATCCGACATTGATCAGCACCGACTGCCGGAAGGGCGAGCCCGAATCCGCCAGCACCACGCCGGTGATATAGGTCAGGCGCGGGTCGAGCCGGACATTGTTGAGATCGCGCAGCCGGGCATTTTCCTGCTCCAGTTGCAGCGCCGCCTCCTTCCACGCCGTCATCTGGCGCAGCTCGCGGCGCAGTTCCTGATTCTGTTCGTGGATGCGCTGATAGGACTGGAAATCGCGCAGCAGCGTCACGATGCCGGTGACCGGCGCCATGGCCCAGTCGAAGCCCGGGATCACCGCGTCGATGATCTGGGCGCGGAACCGTTCGGCGCGGGGGCTGTCGATGCGCCAGAACACGAACAGCCCCAGCAGGCACAGCACCAGAACCGCCAGAAGCAGGCGCTTCAGCGGACCGGCATAATCCTCGCTGTTGGAGCCGTGTCTGGCCATGATGTCCCCGCGTCCAAGGCCTGAGGCCACCCCCCGCCGGGGGGGTGGCTCAGCCGGTCCTGCCCCGCAGGAGGCCCGGATCAGCTGTCGTAATCAATCGCGTGGCGCAGCTGTTTTTCATATTCCAGCGCCTTGCCGGTGCCCAGAGCCACGCAGTTCAGGCTTTCCTCGGCGATGGAGACCGCAAGCCCGGTCTGCTCGCGCAGCGCCAGATCCAGATCCCCCAGCAGCGCGCCGCCTCCGGTCAGCATCACGCCCCGGTCGACGATGTCGGCGGCCAGATCCGGCGGCGTCGCCTCCAGCGCGGTCATCACCGCCTCGCAGATGGCCTGCACCGGCTCGGCCAGCGCCTCCGCCACCTGCGCCTGGCTGATCTCGATCTCCTTGGGCACGCCGTTCAGCAGGTCGCGGCCCCGGATCTGCATCGAGGAGCCCCGCCCGTCATCGGGCATGCGCGCCGTGCCGATGGAGGTCTTGATGCGCTCGGCGGTGGATTCCCCCACCAGAAGATTCTGCTGGCGGCGCAGATAGTTGATGATCGCCTCGTCCATGCGGTCGCCGCCCACCCGGACGGAACGGGCATAGACGATGTCGCCAAGGCTCAGCACCGCCACTTCGGTGGTGCCGCCGCCGATATCCACCACCATGTTGCCGGTGGGATCGGTGATCGGCATGCCCGCGCCGATGGCCGCCGCGATGGGTTCGGCGATCAGACCCGCCTTGCGGGCGCCCGCCGACAGCACCGACTGCCGGATGGCGCGTTTTTCCACCGGCGTCGCGCCATGCGGCACGCAGACGATGATCTTCGGCTTCGAGAAGGTGGACCGCTTGTGCACCTTTCGGATGAAATGCTTGATCATCTCCTCGGCCACGTCGAAATCCGCGATCACGCCTTCGCGCATCGGCCGGATGGCCTCGATCGAGCCGGGGGTGCGCCCCAGCATCAGCTTGGCATCCTCACCCACGGCAAGAACCTTCTTGACGCCGTCCTTGACGTGATACGCCACCACGGAAGGTTCAGAGAGGATGATCCCGCGACCTTTCACGTAGACCAGCGTGTTCGCGGTGCCGAGGTCGATGGCCATGTCCGCCGAAAAGGCGCCCATGAGTCTGTCCAGTCCAAACATCCAGTGTCCCGTCCCAGTAATACGGAAAAATGGCCTCCGACTCCCTCAAGCCGAGGCCGCCGCCCTTATAGGCCCGTTTCGCCTCCGCGCAAAAGCCCCCCCGGCCCGCAAATGCGCGTGATCCCGCGCGTCTTCAGCCCAAGGTCGCGCGGGTTGCGGTGCCGGATGCCTCCGGCGGGGATATTTTAACCAAGAAGAAGCGGCCCGCGCGCAGAAATTTGCCTTCTTCTTGGGAAAAATATCCCGGGGGGAGGGCGCGGCACGCGCCCATGGGGGGCAGAGCCCCCCGCCTTTTTTCCGGCGGGGG
>NZ_JAYKSL010000039.1:7086-20723 GCF_035481585.1 Salipiger marinus
GCCGCGCGGCCCCCTCTTTCCGCCAAGCGGGCAGCGCGTCGTGGCCGCCATGCCGTCCACATGTCGTTTTCCCGTCACGACAAGTCGGGCCGCACCCGCCGGATGTGGCGGCGCGCGCTATTGAGGGGAAAAACCTGCGGGGAGCGCATATCATGAAGACGGAAGTCAAAGCACTGGTGGTCGGCGGCGGCGCGGTGGGCACCTCCATCGCCTATCATCTGGCCCGGGCGGGCTGGTCGGATGTCATGCTGCTGGAACGGGACGAGCTGACCGCAGGATCCACATGGCATGCCGCGGGCCTGCTGCCCTATTTCAACATGTCCTATGCCACCACGCATATCCACGACTACTCCATCAAGTTCTACAAGACGCTGGAGGAGGAGACCGGGCTTGATGCGGGCTTCTTCGTGGTGGGCAACCTGCGCATGGCACAGACGCAGGCGCGCATGGACGAATACCGGCTCTATTCCGCCACCGCCGAAACCTGCGACGTGCCGCATGAATTCCTGACCCCGGCGCAGATCAAGGAGCGCTGGCCGCTGGTGCGCACCGAGGATCTGCTGGGCGCGCTGTTCCACCCCACCGATGGCTATATCAACCCCGCCGACGTGACCATGGCCATGGCCAAGGGCGCGCGCCAGCGCGGCGTGCTGATCGAACGCAAATGGCAGGTCGACGGCTATACATGGCATGGCGATCACTGGCAGGTGCAGGTCACCAAGATGGCCGAACGCGGCGGCAACCTTGTGCCCACCGAGGAAAGCGTGGTGATCCGCGCCGAACATGTGGTCACCGCCACCGGCAACCACGCGCAGCGCACCGCGCGGATGCTGGGGCTCAAGACCCCCGCCATCCCGGTCGAACATCAGTATATCATCACCGAACCCGATCCGGCGCTGGTGGCGTGGCGCGCGGAAGGCAACCCGCAGCACCCGGTGCTGCGCGATGCCGATGCCAAATGGTATGTGCGCGAGGAGCGCGGCGGCTGGATTCTTGGCCCCTATGAGCGCGGCGCGCCCGCCTGTTTCCGCTATGGCGTGCCCGACAGCTTCCGCGCCGATCTGTTCCCGCTGGATCTGGAACGGATCGAGGAGGAATACATGAGCATGATCCACCGGATTCCGACCTCGGAAACCGTGGGGCTCAAGGACGATTTCAACGGCCCGATCTGCTACACTCCCGATGGCAACCCGCTGCTGGGACCGGCGCCGGGGCTGCGCAACATGTGGCTGGCCGAAGGCTTCTCCTTTGGCATCACCGCTGCCGGCGGCGCGGGCTATTACCTTGCGCAGCTGATGACCGAGGGCGAGGCGGCGATCGACATGGCCAGCCTTGATCCCAAACGCTACGGGCAGGACTGGATGACCACCGATTACGCGGTCACCAAGAACGAAGAAGCCTATGAGCATGTCTTCATCCTGCATCACCCCGACGAGGAGCGTCCCGCCGCGCGCCCGCTGCGCACCGCCCCCGCCTATGAGCGGCAGAAGGCGCTTGGCGCGCAGTTCGGCCATGTGAACGGCTGGGAACGGCCCAACTATTACGGCCCGCTCGACGCGCCCGAGCATTTCGACCATGACGCGCGCAGCTTCCGCCGGGGCGGCTGGTGGCCCTATGCCGAGGCCGAGGCCCGTGCCATCCGCGAGACGGTCGGCATCATCGATGCCAGCGCCTTTGCCAAACATGTGGTCAAGGGCCCCGGCGCCACCGCCTTTCTGGACCATTTCACCTGCAACAAGCTGCCGAAGGTCGGGCGCATCAACCTGACCTACGCGCTGTCGGTCAAGGGCACGACGCGCACCGAATACACCATCGTCCGGCTGGCGGAGGATGAATATTACCTCGTCAGCGCCGGGGCATGGCATGCCTATGACGAGGATTACCTGCAGAAGGCCGCCGAGGATTTCGGCATGGATCACGGCTGGTTCACCGTGCAGGACGTGACCACGCAATGGGGCGTCTATGCGGTGGCCGGGCCCAATGCCCGCGCGCTGCTGCAGGGGCTGGTGCGCGATGCGGAGCCCGAGACGGTGCTGGGCAACAAGCGCTTCCCGTGGCTGTCGATGCGCAACATCGAACTGGGCATGTGCCCGGTGCGCGCCATCCGCGTGGCCTATACCGGCGAGCTGGGCTGGGAGCTGCATTTCCCGATGGAGATGGGGTTTTACCTCTGGGATCAGCTGATGGCGGCGGGGGCGGCCCATGGCTTGAAGCCGGTGGGCGCGCGGGCGCAGAACTGGCTGCGGCAGGAGAAAAGCTACCGCGCCTTCGGCACCGAGCTTGGCCGCGACGCCACCCCGCTGGAGGCCGATCTGCCGCGCTTCGTCGACCTGTCCAAGGATTTCCACGGCAAGGCGGCGATGGAGGCCACCGGTATCCGGTCGAAATGCTGCACCCTGCTGATCGACGGGCCTGCCGATGCCGACCCGTGGGGCCGCGAGGCGCTGTATCACGGTGACACGCGGGTCGGGCGGCTGACCTCTGGCGGCTATTCCGTGGCCTTCGGCAAGAGCATCGGCATGGGCTATGTCCGCCCGGAACTCGCGGTGCCCGGCACCAAGCTGCTGGTGCGCATGATGGGCGATCTCTGGCCCGCCGAAGTGGTCGAGGACAGCCCCTATGATCCCGCCAACGCCCGGATCCGGATCGACGGCTGACCGGTTTGCGGGGCCCGGATGGTTGCATCCGGGCCCTGCACACCTACCTTCGGGGCAGGACCGAGGGAGGCAAGACGTATGGGACTGACCGTCTATCTGTCAGGCGAAATTCACACCGACTGGCGCGAGCGCATCATTGAAGGGGCGCAGGGGCTGGACGTGACCTTTTCCGCGCCGGTCACCGATCACGCCGCCAGCGACGACTGCGGCGTGGCGATTCTGGGCGCCGAGCCGGACAAGCTGTGGCATGACCGCAAGGGCGCGCAGATCAACGCGATCCGCACCCGCAAGGCCATTGCCGATGCCGATGTGGTGGTGGTGCGCTTTGGCGAGAAATACCGCCAGTGGAACGCCGCCTTTGACGCAGGCTATGCGGCGGCGCTTGGCAAGTCGCTGGTGATCCTGCAGCAGCCCGACCACGATCACGCGCTGAAGGAAGTGGATGCGGCGGCGCTGGCCGTGGCCCGCGATCCCGCGCAGGTTGTGGCGATCCTGCGCTATGTGCTGACCGGGGCACTGCCCGGCTGAGCGCGTCCCCCGCGCTGCCGCTTTTCCTGTGCAACGCGCCCGGCCCGGTGTTAACTGGGTCCGGGCCTGACGAGCCCGTGTTGCAGAGGACAGTGAGATGATTCAGGAATTCAAGGCGTTCATCGCGCGCGGCAATGTCATGGACATGGCCGTGGGCATCATCGTCGGCGCGGCCTTTACCGCCATCGTCAGTTCCCTTGTGGGCGACATCATCAACCCGGTGATCGCGCTGTTTACCGGGGGCATCGATTTCTCCGGCTGGTTCTATGCGCTGGACGGGGGCGAGTATGTCTCGCTGTCCGAGGCGAAAGAGGCAGGCGCGCCCGTTTTTGCCATTGGCAGCTTCATCATGGCGGTCATCAATTTCTTCATCGTTGCCTTTGCGGTCTTCATGCTGGTGAAGATGGTCAACCGCCTGCGCGCCGCTGCGGAAAAGCCGCAGGACATCGCGCCCACGGTGCCCGCAGGGCCGTCCGAACTGGATATCCTCATCGAAATCCGCGACGCGCTGCGCAAGTGAGCGTCTGAGCCCGTCCCCCTGTCCCGCGCCGTGCGGGGCAGGATTGCGCTGCACTGCGGCATCCGGCTTGCGAGGCCGGGGCTGCTTCGTTATCAGGCCGCCCACAGACAGGGAGCAGCCCATGAACAGAACCGTCAAGATCGCCTGGGGCAGTGTTGCCGTCGGGATTGTGGTTCTGGGGGTCAAGACGCTGGCTTGGCGGATGACCGGGTCGGTGGCGCTGCTGTCGGATGCGCTGGAAAGCATCGTCAACGTGGCTACGGCGCTGGCCGCGCTGCTGGCAGTGCATATCGCGGCGCAGCCCCCCGATGCCGACCATCCCTTTGGCCATCACAAGGCGGAATATATCAGCGCCGTGATCGAAGGCGTGCTGATCGTGGTGGCGGCGGTGCTGATCCTCAACGAGGCATGGCAGGCTTGGGCCGATCCGCAGCCCATCACGGCGGCCTATACCGGGCTTGCCATCAATCTGGCGGCGGGGGTGCTGAATGCCGTCTGGTGCTGGGTGCTGCTGCGCGAGGGGCGGCGGCTGCGCTCCCCCGCGCTGGAGGCGGACGGGCGGCATCTGCTGACCGACGTGTTCTCCTCGGCGGGGGTGGCTGTCGGGGTGGGGGCGGCGGTGCTGACCGGCTGGCTGTGGCTTGACGCGCTGCTGGCGGCGCTGGTGGCGGTCAACATCCTGTGGTCGGGCTGGCATGTCATCCGCCGGTCGGTGGGCGGGCTGATGGACGAGGCGGTGCCCGAGTCGGAACTGGCCGAAATGCGCAGCATCATCTCCGCCAATGCCGATGGCGCCGTGGAAGCGCATGACCTGCGGTCGCGCCGCGCGGGCAGCGCCACCTTTCTGGAATTTCATCTTGTCGTGCCGGGTGCCATGAGCGTGGATGACGCCCATCACATCTGCGACCGCATCGAGGCGGCGCTGCAGAGCGAAATGGACGGCTGCCGCGTCACCATCCATGTGGAGCCGGAATACAAGGCCAAGCATAGCGGCATCGTGGTGCTGTGACCCCGCGAGGGGCCGCGCCCGGTCAGAGGCGCGGCGGCGGCGGATGCGGCACGCCGCGGCGGCGTTCGCGGTGCCAGATATACAGCCCCGAGCTGATGATGATTGCCGCGCCCACCAGCGTCCACGCGGTGGGCAGCGAGTCGAAAAACAGCCAGCTCGCGATGGAGGCGGTCATCAGCTGCAGGTAGACCACCGGCGCCAGAAGCGAGGCATCGGCATAGCGATGCGCCGCCGTGGCCGCGATATGCCCGGTGGCGCCAAAGGCCCCGATCAGGCACAGGATCAGCATCACCTCCAGCGCGCCGGGGGCCTGCCATGCGGGCAGCACGATGGGCGCCAGCAGCAGGGTCGGCACGCCCGCCCCCCAGAGCTGCGAGGTGGAATTGCTTTCCTTGCCCGCCATCAGCCGGGTGAGGATGAAATACCCCGAGGCGCAGGTGAGCGCGCCCAGCGACAGCAGCATGGCCGGGTGGAATTCCGCCCCCCATGGCTGCATCACCACCAGCACCCCCAGAAAGCCGGTACAGACGGCGGCGATGCGGTGCACCCCGACCTTTTCGCCAAGGAAGGGGATCGCCAGCAGCGTCACCGCGATCGGCCCCGCGAACATGATCGTGGTGGTGACGGTGATCGGCAGCCATGTCAGCGCAAGGAAGTTCAGCAGGGTGCTGCCGAACAGGAACAGGGCGCGGGCGCCCTGTTTCACCGGAGCCGAGGTGCGGAACAGATCGCCACGGTCCTGCGGGTAGAACACCAGCAGCGTCAGCAGGAAATGCCCGGCATATCGGCACCAGACCACCTGCAGCGCGGGCTGGCCGGACTGGATCAGGAACTTGGCCGAGGTGTCGATGCAGGTGAACAGACAGACCGCCAGCGCCATGAGCCCGAGGCCAAGCCCGCTTCGATCTTCCCGCGGGGCGATGGACATGGGATCAGGCCGCCGCCCAACCGCCGTCGATCACATGCGCCTGCCCGGTGGTGAAGGCGCTTTCGTCCGATCCCAGATACAGCGCCAGCGCCGCGACCTCTTCGGCGGTGCCGATGCGGCCCATGGGCTGACGGGCGGTAAAGGCCTTCATCGCGCCTTCGTAATCGCCGGTGGCACGCAGGCGGTCATGCAGCGACGGGCTGTCGACGGTGCCCGGGCAGATGCAGTTCACGCGGATGCCGCGGGTGACGTAATCCACGGCCACGGATTTGGTCAGCCCGATCACCGCCGCCTTGGACGCGCCATAGACGCAGCGGCCGGGTGCCGCGATGATCGAGGAGGCGACAGAGGCGATGTTGACGATGGTGCCGCCGCCGCGTTCCACCATGCCGGGCAGGGCCGCCTGCATGGAATGGAACTGCGCCTTGACGTTCAGGGCGAAGGCGAAATCGAAATCGGCGTCGCTGGCTTCGGTGATGGTGCCCGCATGGACCACACCGGCGCAGTTCACCAGAATGTCGGGCGCGGCATCGGTCACGGCCTTCTGCAGCGCGGCCTTGTCGGTCACGTCCAGCGCGAAGGTGGTGGCGTTGAGCCCGTCCAGCAGGTCCGCCTTGAGGTCGGTGGCGGTGACGATGGCGCCTTCGCGGACATAAGCCTCGGCGATGGCGCGGCCGATCCCCTGACCGGCGGCGGTGATGAAGGCGCGTTTGCCCTGCAGTCTCATGTCGTTCAACCTTTCAGGTTCTTCGAGAGGTAATCCACCATTTCCGGCACCATGTGTCCGGAGAAGCCATTGCGCAAGGCTTCGGCGAGTGTTTCTGACGCCGCTCCCGACATGCGGGAACGGGCCCCAAGCTCTTCGGCCATGGCGCGGTAATAGCCCACGTCCTTTGCGGCATTGTCGACCGAAAAGGCGAGGTCCAGCCTGCCGTCCATGGCCCAGGATTTGATGAAATCCATCATGCCGGAATGGTTGGGACCGGCCGCCAGCACGCCATAGAGCTTTTCACGCGCTACGCCTGCGGCATCGGCCATGGCAAAGGCTTCGGACATCGCCGTGGCGGTGGTCATGGCGAAGAAGTTGTTGATGAGCTTGATGGTGTGCCCGGCGCCCAGATCGCCAAGGTGAAAGACGTTTTCGCCCAGCACGTCGAGCACCGGCTTCACCTGTTCATAGGTGCGCAGGTCGCCCGCCGCCATGATGTTGAGCTTGCCGTCCTTGGCATGGGCCGGGGTGCGGCCCAGCGGCGCGTCCATATACTGCGCGCCCTTTTCCGCCAAGGCCGCGCCGATGCGCAGGGTGGAGCCGGGCAGGGAGGTGCCGAAATCGATCACCACCTGACCGGGCTTGGTGCCCGCCAGCACGCCGTCTTCGCCAAAGATGCGGCTTTCCACCTGTTCCGAGGTGCCCATGCACAGCATCACGATGTCGGAGGCAGCGGCGAGCTCGCGGGCGGTCGCGGCCTCGGCCCCGCCCCGGCTCACCGCCTCGTCGATGCCGCTGCGGTCACGATTGCCCAGAACGGTGACGCGATAGCTTGCGCCCTGCAGGCATTCCACCATGGCGCGGCCCATCAGGCCCAGCCCGATGAACCCGATTGCGGGTGTGTTCATAGTGTCCTCCTCCGGTGTTCTGGCGGCGGCTTACATCACGGCGCCAACCTGCCACGGCACAAATTCGTAATCGCCCAGGCCCTGCGCTTCGGACTTGGTCTTTTCGCCCGAGGCCATGCGCAGCCACATCTGGTAGATCTCGCGGCCCACCTCCTCGATCGAGGCGCCGTCGGACAGGATGCGCCCGGCGTTCACGTCCATGTCTTCGGTCAGCCGCACATACATCGGGGTGTTGGTGGCGACCTTCATGCAGGGCGAGGGTTTGGAGCCGAAGGCCGATCCGCGCCCGGTGGTGAAACAGACAAGGTTGCAGCCCGAGGCGATCATGCCGGTGACGCTGGCGGGGTCGTAGCCGGGGCTGTCCATGAAGGTGAAGCCCTTGGCGGTGACCGGCTCGGCATATTTGTAGACACCCATCAGCGGCGTGGTGCCGCCCTTGGCCGCCGCCCCCAGCGATTTCTCCAGAATGGTGGTCAGGCCACCTTTCTTGTTGCCGGGGGAGGGGTTGTTGTCCATCGAGCCGCCCGCGCGTTCGGTGTAGTTTTCCCACCACTTGATGAGGTCGAGCAGCTTTTCCCCGATTTCCGGAGTGGTGGCGCGGGCGGTCAGCAGATGTTCGGCGCCATAGATCTCGGGGGTTTCCGACAGCACGCCGGTGCCGCCCTGCGCGACCAGCAGGTCGCAGGCATAGCCCAGGGCGGGGTTCGCGGTGATGCCGGACCACGCATCCGACCCGCCGCATTCCAGCCCGACCATCAGTTCGGAGGCGGGGCAGGGTTCGCGCGACACGTCATTGACCACGGGCAGCATCTGTTCGATCTGGGCGATGCCCAGTTCCACGGTCTTGCGCAGGCCGCCCACGTCCTGAATGTTCATGGTCTGGAACAGCGGGCCGGGGGTCAGGCCATAGGCTTCGATCAGCCAGTCGATCTGCATCGTCTCGCAGCCGAGCCCCGCCATCAGCACGCCGCCGACATTGGGGTTGCGGGCATAACCCCAGAGCACGCGCTGCAGCAGCTCAAAGCCGGTGCTGTCGCCGCCCATGGCGCAGCCGGTGCCATGCACGAAGGCCACGACGCCGTCGACATTGGGATAGGCGGCCAGCTTTTCCGGGGTGAAATGCTCGGCGATCAGCCGCGCGGCGGTGGCCGAACAGTTCACCGAGGTCAGCACGGCGATGTAATTGCGGGTGCCCACGCGCCCGGTGGCGCGGCGGTAGCCCATGAAGGTGTCGATCTGGGTGGCAGGCTCGACCGGGTGCAGGTTGGTGCCGAATTCGTATTTGGCATCCACGTTGCGGAATTCGAGGTTGTGCGTGTGCACATGGGCGCCAGCGGCGATGTCTTCGGCGGCATAGCCGATGATCTGCGCGTATTTGCGCACGGGCGCGCCCTTGGCGATGGCTTCGGCAGCCATCTTGTGGCCGCGCGGAATCATCTGGATGGCGCCTTCAGTGCCGATTTCAAGCGGCGTGACGGCGGTGACGACATTGTCGAGCGGGGAAAGGCGGATCGTGGACATCTGGCGGTGGCTCATGACTTGGCTGCGGGCGCCGCAGCGGCGGAACCGGGGCGGATGATCCGCCCCGGTTCAAGGTGTTTCAGTTACAGCAGCACTGTGACGATTGGCGGCCAGGCCAGCAAGACCAGAAGCGCCAGAAGCTGGATGCCGATGAAGGGCAGGAAGCCGCGGAAGATGTCGGTCAGCGAGATATGCGCCGGGGCCACGGACTTCAGATAGAAGGCCGCAGGGCCGAAGGGCGGCGACAGGAAGCTGACCTGCATGTTCATACAGAACACCACACCGAACCAGATGGCGACATATTCCGGCGCCACGCTGCCGAACCAGCCGATCTCGTCCACCGGCAGGCGCATCACGATGGGCAGGAACACCGGCATGATCAGCAGCACGATGCCCACCCAGTCCATGAACATCCCCATGATGAGGAAGATGAACATCATGAGCAGGATGACCCCCATGGTCGGCAGGTCGGAACCCACGATCATGTTCGCCACATAGGTCGGACCGCCTGCCAGCGTGTAGGCTGCGGCCAGAGCCGCCGCACCCACGGTGACCCAGATGATCGTGCCGGTGGATTTCAGCGTGCGCATCACCGCATCCCACACGATTTCAAAGGTCATCTCGCGCCGCATCAGGCCGATCACGAACACGGCGATCACGCCCATGCCCGCAGCTTCGGTGATGCCGGTGATGCCGCCATAAATGGAGCCCAGAACCACGCCGATCACCACGGTGGGGGCGACCAGACCCTTGCCCATCTCCCAGCCCTTCGCCGTGCGCTCGCGGCCCACGATGAAGAACACGATGACGCCGAACAGCACCAGCGCGCCCGCAAGCCATGGCAGGTCAGAGGCCATGCCGAGCGGAATCGGGTTCACGCCTTCGCGGATGGTGTTCATGCCGGTGACGGTGAAGAACAGCGCGCGCAGGAACAGGGCCGCCGACACCCACATCCCGAAGCGGGACAGGAAGCCGAGGAACATCAGGCTTTTCTCGCGGCCCGCCGGAGCGGTCGGATCCTCGGGCGGCAGCGGGGCCTCCTCCGGATTCATCCGGGTGCGGATGAAGATGTAGATGATGTAGAACGACGCCAGCATGAAGCCGGGCAGGAAGGACGCCGTGAACAGCGCCTTGATCGAGGTTTCCGTGACCAGACCGTAGAAGATCAGGACGATGGACGGCGGAATCATCGTGCCCAGAGAGCCGGAGGCGCAGATGGTGCCGATGGCAAGGTTCTGATTGTAGCCAAGCCGCAGCATCTGCGGCAGGGCGATCAGGCCCAGCAGCACGACCTCGCCGCCGATGATGCCCGACATGGCGGCCATGATGACGGCCATGATCGAGGTCACGAAGGCGATGCCGCCGCGGGTGCGCGACATCCAGACGTTGAGCGAGGAATACATGTCCCGCGCGATGCCGCATCGTTCAAGTAAGGCGGCCATAAAGATGAACAACGGAACCGAGATGAGAACGTAGTTCACCAGCTGTCGGTAGATTGACTGTCCAAGCACCGCGAACGGGCCCATGCCGAACCGGCTGAACAGCAGTTCGGGCCCGAATTTCATCACAAGCGTCGCCACGGCCAGAAAGGCCGAGGCAAACCCGAGCGGCATGCCGATCGCCAGCAGGGCGAACATGCCCAGAAGCAGGATCAGGCTTATCGTGCCGATATCCATCTAGATCAGTCCTCCAGCGTGCGGCGGATGTTTTCGATCTCTGTCTGATCGATTTCATCCGCGGGAGAGTGGTGTTCGGGCGCCTTGTTCCAGTCGGCGATCAGGTTGGTGAGGGCCTGAAGCGCCACCAGCCCGATGATGATGATGAGCCCGGCCTTGACCGTGGAGGGCAGGGGCGGATCCCACGCGGTGCCAAAGGTTTCCATCCGCATGATCTTGGTGATGGCTTCATTGTAGCCGCCCCAGAGCAGGCAGAGGAAAAAGACCCAGATCAGGAAGACGGAGATGCAGTCGGAGGCTTTCTGCATCCAGCGCGGCATCATGTCATAGATGATGTAGATCCGGATGTGGCTGCGCTGCTGCATGGCGTAAAGCCCGGCCAGCAGGAAGACGAAGGCCGCGATCCAGAGCGAGAGTTCGTTGGCCCAGAGCGTGGGCTTTTCGAAGGCGTAGCGCGCCACCACTTCGTAAAACATCACGAAGACGGTGGCGACGACGCCGATCATGGCGATTCGCGACAGCACCAGCGACACGATGTCCAGCGGACCGGTCGGTTCTGTCTCGATCGCGCCGCGGACGTCGGAGAAGTAGAGCGCGCCGAAGAAGACGGCGGCGGCCAGTGTCCAGAGCATCACGGAGACGAGGGGGCGGCCCTCGGGCCGCAGCATTTCATACATGCCGATCGGTTCGGCAGACACGAACTGCCCGACGATGAGCCAGAGGGCCGTCGCCAGAGCAAGCGCGGTGCTTACCAAGGCGAGAAGCCGCACCGGTCCACGCAGGGAGCCGAGCCACAGGCTTTCGGAGGTCATGGGTTAACCCTTTCGGAGGAGGACAAAGGGGCCTTTCAGACAGGAACGGCGGGCCCGACTCTGGGGCCCGCCGCTTGCCCTGCCGCACGGGGTGCGGTGAAAGCTTATTCGGACTGGGAAATCAGGCCGAGCTGGGTCAGGTACGACTTGTGGCTTTCCACCAGAGCGGCGGCTTCGGGCGAACGGGTTGCCCAGTCATCCCACGCGGCCTGTGCGGCCTTGCGGAAGGTGGCGCGGTCTTCAGCCGACCAGTTGTGCAGCGTCACGCCCTTTTCCGCGAGCTCGGCCGCCGCTTCGGCATTGGCCTTCTCGAAGAACAGCGCGGAGCGCAGCGCGAGCTTTTCCATCGCCGTTTCGATGATGCGCTTGTGCTGGTCGGACAGGCCGTCCCACACCATCTTGTTGCAGGCGAGGTGGTCGGACGGCATCGAGTGGAAGCCCGGATAGGTCGCGTGCTGGGCCAGATCGAACAGACCGATGGACTGGTTGTTGGCCAGACCGGAATAGTCGGTGCCTTCGATGATGCCGGTTTCCATCGCGGTGAAGACTTCGGTGAAGTCCATCACGATGGGAGAGGCGCCCAGATTCGCGAAGATCTCGGTTTCCATGCCCGGGGGGGAGCGGAACTTCCACTCTTTCAGGTCATCGGGGCCCGCCACCGGGGTGGTGGAGGTCAGCGATTCCTGCCCGTAGACCCACCAGCCGATCAGCTCCATGCCGAACTGGTTGTAAAGGTCCTGAGCCTGCTCCTTGCCGCCGCCGTAATAGAGCCACGACAGCTGCTGGTAGGGCGTGTCATAGCCGCCCATGATATCGCCCACGAACTGGAACGCGGGGTTCTTGCCGGTCTGGTAGGCACCGCCGGTCATGTCGCAGTCCAGAATGCCGTTTGCGGCGGCATCAAAGGTCTCCACGGTTGCGACGACCGAAGAGGCGTAGAACATTTCGATGTCGATGGCACCGCCGGACATCGCTTCGACGTCTTCGACAAACTCGGTGGCGAGTTTGCCCGAGGTCTGTTCGGGGTTGTAATGCGTCTGGATGCGCAGCGTGACGTCCTGCGCGGCAGCCGGAGCGGCCAGCGCCAGTACGGCGGTTGCAGCCTTAAGCATGGTGGATGATTTCATGACATTCCTCCCTGAATGCGGGGACTACCCCTAATGTGTCGGCGCTCCCTCACCGCGCCGGATGGTATACCATCTGTAATGAAGCTAGCCCAACCGGGCATCGACAATCAACAGTTTTTGGTATACCAGATATCGGTAACACGGTCTCCTTCCCCTCAGAGGGGCCTCGGTCTAGTTTCCGGCACCGCCCGGAGGCGGAGGAGCATGACATGACGGAATTGAGCCTGGCGGAACAGATCGCCGCCCGGTTGCGGCGGGACATCCTGCGGGGAAAGCTTCCGCCCGATACGGCCATCAAGGAAAGAGACAATGCCGCCGAACTGGGGGTCAGCCGCACCCCGATGCGGGAGGCCATCCGGATTCTGTCACAGGAAGGTCTGGTGCTGCTGCGGCCCGCGCGCAGCCCGATCGTGGCGCGGCATACCGTGAAGGAAGTGCATGATCAGGTCGTGGTGCTGCTGACGCTGGAAAAGCTGTCCGCGCATCTGGCCTGTGTCGCGGCCTCCGATTCGGAACTGGACGGGCTGACGCAGCTCAACGGGCGAATCGGCGAGGCCTATGATCATGTCGATGCGCTGGACCTGTTCGAGATGGACATGGCCTTTCACCGGATGATCGCCGAGATCTCGCATAACGAAGCCTTGGCCGAGACTCACCGGGCCTATCTCGCGCGGCTGTGGCGGGCGCGGTTCCTGTCGGCCAAGATGCGGCGCAACCGCGAACGGGTGGTGACCCATCACAGCGCCATCACCACCGCCCTGCGCAGCCGCGATCCCGAAGCGGTGGATGTGGCGCTGGACATGCATCTGGGTAATCTTGCCGAAGACATCTCTGCCGCCATCGCCGCAGAGAATGAAGCGACGCGCTGAACCGTCTGACCGGAAGCTGTGCGGGCCCGTCTCTCCATTTGCCGGAGAGGCGGGCCCGTCTCGTCTGCTGGGCTTGTCCTGCTCTTTCTATAGAGCGGGCGGTGGGGCAGGGGGGCACCTATAGAAGTGACATCTATAGAGAGGTGCATCCGACCGGGGGCGGACCACTTTATGGAGGGGTGAGTCTCCGGCGGCTGCCGAGGGCCGGATCCCTGCTTGACGGACTGCCTGATTTTTGGGCGGTTTCGGGCGCCAGAGCCGGCGAAATCCCTGTTCAGAGGGCTCTGCGGGAAAAAATGCGTCGAAAAGCAAAATTTCTGAAGAAATGACTTGCGGGTGTTTGTGGTATTCCGTAGATAGCCCCTCACCGGCG
>NZ_JAYKSL010000040.1:0-18036 GCF_035481585.1 Salipiger marinus
GGTTCATCCTCGGCAAGCTGGGGCCGCCGGGCTCCCGCGCCAATTACATTTGCTCCAAGGTCTTCCCCCATGCGTTGATCGTGGCGCCCACGGGCCGCGGCAAGACCACGGGCTTTGTCATTCCGAACCTGCTGACCTGGCAAGGCTCCGCCGTGACGCTCGATGTGAAGGGCGAGTGTTTCGAGGCCACGGCCCGGCACCGCGCAGCCCAGGGCGACAAGGTCTATCGCTTTGCCCCCACAGATTGGGAGGGCAAGCGCACGCATCGCTACAACCCGCTCCTGCGCATTTATCAACTGAAAGATCCCGCGCGCCAGCAGATGGAATTGCAGCTTCTTGCGACGCTCTTCCTGCAAAGCGACAATGACCGGGTGCAGGGCCTCCTCAAAGGCGGGNTTATCAACTGAAAGATCCCGCGCGCCAGCAGATGGAATTGCAGCTTCTTGCGACGCTCTTCCTGCAAAGCGACAATGACCGGGTGCAGGGCCTCCTCAAAGGCGGGATTGATCTCTTCGTGGCAGCAGGCCTGCTGGCGTTCCAGCGCAAGCGCCCGACCTTGGGAGAAATCTACCGCATCGCGGCCTCCGGTGGGAACAAGCAGAAGGAGTATTTTGCGCGGGGCCATGAGGTCGACAACAGGGCCGCCAAGCTGATCTTCACGCGATTGGCCTCCACCAACAACGACACGCTGACCTCTTACGTCTCGCTCCTGATGACCTCGGGGCTCGATCAATGGCAGAACCCGGCCATCGACGAGGCGACGGCGGTGTCGGACTTTGATTTTCGGACGATCCGCAAGAAGCCCTTTTCGGTCTATCTCGTGGTCCAGCCGCTGATGGTAAAGCCACTCGCACCGCTGATCCGGCTGTTTTTCTCCGATCTCCTCTCCGCCATGCAGGAAAAGGACCCGGGGCCGGATGAGCCCTGGCCCGTAATGATCATGCTCGACGAGTTCAACCGTCTCGGAAAAATGCCGATCGTGGTCGAGAGCATCGAGACGCTGCGGACCTATCGTGGTCACCTCGCTGTGGTCACCCAAACCATTCCCGCCCTCGACGAAATCTATGGCGAGAACACCCGGCGCGCCTTGCAGGGCAATGCCGGCGTGAAGCTCTACCTGACGCCCTCGGATGAGAAAACGGTCGAGGAGCTCAGCAAGGCTGTCGGAAAGACCACAAAGACCGTCATCACGCGGTCCCAGTCTATCGGCAAGAACCCCTTCGAGGGCCGCAGCCAAGCGACCCGGACTGAAGAGAGCTCGTTGTTGCCTGAAGACGAAGCGCGCCGTCTGCCCCTCGACGAGATTGTCATGGTGATCGATGCCCAGATGCCGGTCCGGGCAAAGCGGATCCAGTATTTTGATGATCGGCTGTTCAAGGCGATCCACGTGGCACAGACGGGCGAGTTGCCGTTTCCGAAGCCGGGGGGAGGGGGATCGCAGGGCAATCTCCCGTTGAGCGTGCGCGCCATGCCGATGACTCCGCCTTCGAACGGACCAGGTGGGTCTGACGCCGTTGTGGAGACCGCACACCAAGATGCTGGCAGCCAAACGTCAAAGCAAACCGACGTCGCTCCAAAAAAGACCGCGCCTGTCGTTCAAACCGTTATCGCCGAGGAACAGCGCCAGATGGAGATGGATTTTGGAAGCCAGGTCGCCGATGCTGAGGCAGCGAGCGTAGCTGATGAGGCGCAGATGCGCTCTGCAGTCGATGGCTTGGAGGACATGGAAGCGATGCTGCGAGAGGAGGATGGTGAAAGGCTGGTTGCGCGATAGGGTGGCGGGCATGGCGACCTGCGCGTAGCTTCCGTAACGCTGAATGTCACAAACGATGCTTTTTGACGCCGAAAAAAAGGGGCTGGTTTGCATGACCGTTCGATCTTTCGCTCGGAACGTCGTGGGCAGGGTCCAGCCATCTCCACCTTGTTCAGATTATGCCCCGAGACGGCGCAGCCGCTTGTCGATCTCGGCGGGGGGTAGGAAGACCGCCTCATCCGCCCGCCAGATTTGCAGGGCGGAGACAAGAAGCCCGACATCGCAGGCTTCGGCGGCGTGCAGCTCGTCGATGATCCAGAGGACGCCATGAACGCGCACCGCGCGAGCGGTGGCGACCTTGCGTAGAAGGTTGTCGCCGGTCAGGAGGATGCCGTTTTCCTGGCAGGTTGTCGTCACGAGGGCGAAGCAATCATTGGCCGACAGGCGGCTATGTTCCCGCTTTAGAGCGAAAACCCGCGCGACTTCTTCCCCCGGCAGATCGTAGGTGGCGAGGCCGCCGTCTTCGAGCATCCGCCATTCCTGCGCCGTGAAATCGAGCAGGTCCTCCTCACGGATGGGCAGGGGCACGATGAAGCGATAGGGCAGCCGCAGCAGGACGTGCAGCAACTCTCCCTTCTTCAAGTCGATCAGACAGGACGCATCATTGACGACAACACAGGTCACTGGTCACGAGGCCCCCTGATGTCGCGTTCGACAACGCTCAAGGGGAGCCCGAGCATCTGCGCCGCCCGCACGGGGGAAATCATCTCCTCGCCGAGCGCGCGCCAGACGAGGCGCTCGAAGCGCTGCGGCTTCTCGAAGGCCGCAAAGCCCTCGCCTGGACCGATAGGCTCCGGCTCCTCGCGCCGCCAGCTTCGCGCATAGGTCTTGAACGCATATTCCACAGCGCTCTTCGACAGGATGCCCACCTGGCCGAGCCGCACGAGCATCGCGGCGGCGGAGACGCCATAGGTGCGCTTGAGCCGCATGATCTCTATCCAGGTCATGCCGTGACGGTTTCGGCCAGCTTCCTCTTCCAGATGCTCACGCGGAATGAGGAACGCCCCCGCGAAGCGGTGCATCGAGGGCTCCTTTTTCAGTGCGGCATTGCCGGTTTCGGTGATGATCCGGTGCGCGAGTTCGTGGGCGAGGTTGAAGCGCTTGCGTTCGACATTGGTGTGCCGCGAGACGACGATCACCTCAGTCGGTGCGCCCTCCGCCCGTTCGACATGACAGGCCAGCCCGTTGATGCGTTCCGGGAGATCGGCCTCGATGACCTTGAGTCCCTTGTCTTCGAGCAGGGCGGTCATACTCGGGATCGGGTCGATCCCAAGCTGCCACTCGCGCCGCACGTCCCGCGCCTTGGCGTCGATGGCCTCTTCATCGGCCACCATGTCCACGCGCAGCGCGGCGAAGGGGTCTTCAGCGGGGTGCATATCGAGGATGTCCTCGATGGCGAGATAGTCTTCGAGCTTCTCGATGACGATGGATTCCGCCATCGCGCGATCCTGCGCCGAGGCGGTCGAGTTCTTTCGCCACTCGACGCTTTCCAGAGCTTCGACCTGACCGCCGAGCAGGAAGTCCAGTGACGCGCCGAGCGCCTTGCCGAGGCCGACCAGCACCGACGAGGACGGCATCATCTTGTCCGCCTCGTATTTGCTGATGGCCTGCGCTGACACGCTTGGGGTTACGCGCTCCGCGAGCGCTTGCATGGATAGACCCGCCCGCTTGCGGGCAAGCCTGAGTCTTTGTCCGAACATGATCCTCTCCCGGCGGTTATTGTTGTGGTTGATAAACGCCATTTATTTCTGTATATGTAAATACAAGGTTGTCGCATCGTCAACCGAAATCGACACGTGAGGCTTGAAATGTCTAAGAAAAATCAGCATGTTGTGCCGCATGAAAGCGGTTGGGCAGTGAAGGGGGCGGGAAACTCCCGCGCGTCTTCCGTCCACGGCACGCAGCGCGAGGCCATCACGGCCGCGCGGGAATCCGCCATTCGTCAGGGCAGCGAGATGCTAATCCACGGCGAGAACGGTCGCATCCGCGAGCGCAACACCTATGGCAAGGACCCGTATCCGCCGAAAGGCTGAAGGGCATAAGCGGAATGGATGTCAGGATGAGCAACGGTGGGAACAACAGACAGATACGTCGCATCCTCTCCATCGACGGGGGCGGGATTAAGGGCACGATGCCCGCTGCATTCCTCGCGGGGCTCGAGGAAGATCTGGGCCAGCCCATTGGGCGCTATTTCGATCTCATCGCGGGCACATCGACGGGTGGCATCATCGCACTCGGCCTTGGCCTCGGCCGCACGGCAAAGGAACTGCTCGAGCTTTACGAGCGTCGCGGGCCTGTCATCTTCGGTCAGGACAATGTGGATGATGAACCGCTGGGGAGGATACGGCAGGCATGGCGCACCCTCACCGCCACAGGTCGGCACGTAGTCGGTCCAAAGCACGATGCGGCAATTCTTGCCCGTGAACTCAAGGCCGTTCTCGACAACGATCTGATCGGGCAATCACAGACCCGGTTGGTGATCCCGGCGTGGGATGCCGATCTCCGCAGCCCTTATATCTACAAGACCGCGCATCACACACGCCTGCAAACCGATTATCGCAAGACTGCGCTTGATGCCGCCCTGGCTACGGCAGCGGCACCTACGTATTTCAAGCGACATCGCACTGCTGATGATATTGGCCTGACCGATGGCGGGACATGGGCCAACAATCCCACAGCCATTGCTGTCGTCGAAGCCATCACTCTTCTGGGGTGGTATCCGTCAGACCTGCGCATTCTGAGCCTGGGGTGTCTGGACGAAGTCTACATGCTGCCCGAAAGTCCAGGGTTTGCCGGACTCGGCCTCAAAGTCCTCAACCTTTACGCGGATGGGCAATCACATGGCGCCCTCGGCATGGCAAAACTTCTGACGGGACACCCTTACGATGGGGATCGCATCTACCGCATTTCGCCGTCTGTCCCGAGCGGGTTTTTTACCTTGGATGACACCACGACGATCGGCCGCCTCAAGGGCCTCGGTATGTCAGAAGCCCGAAAAGCAAAGTCCCACCTGACCCCGATCTTTTTCACCCAGCCTGCCGATACCTTCGTGCCGGTCTATCAACTCAAGGAGAAAGCGGCATGAATCAGATGTTGCGACAGCCGCTGACCGACAGTGATATTCGGCGACGCACGCAGATATTCACCATCCTGGACGAGATAGGCGAGGATCTGGACCTCACCGAAACCCAGTTTGATCGTGCGCGCCAGAGCTATGGTGCCGTCGGAGACTGGCTGTCCGGTTCAACTGATCCCCTACTCGTCAGTGTTCTGGTCTATCTCCAAGGGTCCAGTGCGCTTGGAACGGCCGTGAAGCCAATCGGGCGGCGGGAATTCGATGTCGATCTGATCTGCTTTTGTGCAGGTATCGCGTCCGGCATCTCACCAGCGACCCTGAAGGCGGCGGTTGGAAACCGGCTCAAGGAACACGCCACCTATGTGCGCCTTCTCGAAGAAAAAAAGCGTTGTTGGCGTCTCAACTATGCGGGGGACTTCCACCTCGACCTATCCCCGACGATAGCAAACCCGGTCTGCGGCAACCGGGGCGAATTGGTGCCCGACCGGGCTCTGAAGGAATGGCATCCGACAAACCCGCGGGCCTACAAGACCCTGTTCGATGAGCGCGCCGCACTCCGGCCTACCTTTGTGGGCAAGTTCATCGCCATGCAGCGGGACGAGGCGACGGTGGAGCCGTTCCCCGTCCGAGAAGCAGTGAAAGGCATCCTGCGCCGCATCGTGCAATTGCTCAAACGGCACCGCGACGTTTTTTATCAGAACAACACGCAAGACGTGGCCCCGATTTCCGTTATCATTACCACCCTTGCAATGCAGTCCTATGCCTATTGCGTGCGCAACCACGTCTTCCATGACGAAATGGATCTGTTGGTCGAAACGATCCGGATGATGCCGCACTTCATCGACCGCCCCATTCTGGACGGACGGCGGGGCTATGCCATCCTGAACGAGACAACCAACGGGGAAAACTTCGCCGACAATTGGAACAAGGATGAACGCCGGGCACCAGCATTCTATGCGTGGCACGCACAAGCTCTGTCCGACTTTGAAGTCCTTCGCGATGCTGTTGGTCAGGACCGTGTGTCATTGAACATGGAGCGTTCGTTAGGTTCCGGAGTCACCGGACGGGTTCTCGGCAACCGCGTCAATGCGGTGTCGGATGGTCGCAAATCGGGTCTGCTTTCTGTCGCACCTGTGGTCGGGCTGACGACATCGAAGGTCGCAGCATCAACGACCGTGCCCACAAATACGTTCTTCGGTGATTGATGATAGGACGAGGCGGGCAATACGACCTGACCCTGTCGCAGCAGCTGCTGTTCCTGAAGGCAAGCCCGGCTATCAGTGGTGTGGGGCAGGTCCGCACAAACAAATTGACATGGCAAGAGCCTATACAACCGACCGCCTTGGCGCGCTCCTACCTTGCCACTATCACGCTTCAGCCGGGTCAAACGCCCGGTGTTCAGATAGACGACCCGGATCTGGACTTGCTGGCGGCAGGGCGTCCTTTGCCTCACGTCTACAGAGATCCGCTGCGCCTATGTCTTTATCTTCCAGGTGCCAGGGAATGGGACGCGCGGAAGCGGATCGACCAAACCATCATTCCGTGGACTTACCTTTGGCTCTATTATTTCGAAGATTGGCTTTGGTCAGACGACTGGAAAGGTGAAGGGCAACACCCCGGCGAAGAGCCTGAGCCAGTTGGCAATCGGGCGATGCGCAGGGCCGTGGCACGGTGCTAAAATTGTCGATTCCGCCTGTGGCAGAAACGGTCGTGTTTGGCCACGTGCCTTGTGTCGCGAGGGATCAATCGTTTAGCAATGACAAAAACCCGCGGCGAAACCTTTGCAGTTTTGGCAAGTTTTTGGCACCTGGCTGTCACCGCCTGCCCAACCTACCAAGTCTCGAAAGCTGTGCCAGCATTCGGGCGCCTGTTCCGGTTGCGTCACCCGGACGAGCCGCAGTTGGCCCTCCAGCAGTATTTGGCCGGCTCGGCAAGGCTTGCACGCCGAAGAATTGTCGCGCTCGAAGGGCTGCGTATTCAGCCCCAGTTGCGCCACCGATGGCATAGCGATTGTAAACTTGTTGGCTACCTGCAAGCCCTCTGGCGAAGACATAGCTTCCCCCGAACCCGGCTGAGAGTGCTGGCATCATGATGTTTCCGGAAATCGCCCGAACCAAGAAAGGCGTTGCTATGATGAAACCCTTTGCCATCAGCACCATCATGAAAAATGGGATAAGAGCCCCTATGTTCGAGGCTCCCTCCGGGTCGCCAAGCTCGGCAAGAAGTGCCCGAGAGACCCCCGTGATCGTCGCGAACACTCCGGCGACGACGATCGGATACATCGCGAATGAAATGAGCGCGGATAACCAGCGCGCGAAATAATCCTTGGTCACCTCGAACAGGGTCAAGAAGATCATCACTGGCGCAATGCCAATTAGCAGAGCGATCATGAGCCGGGACGCCACAACAATGAACGCCGCCAACCCGCCAAGAATCGAGAGCAGCAGAACCCCAAGTGTGTCAAGCAAGGCACCCGCCATCCAGTTCAGCTCAGATCCCGCAGCATTCAGATAGTCCCCGAGCGCTGCAATCAGTTCGTCAAATTCCTCTGCAAAGGTACCGGACGGACCAGGTGATCCGCCGCCGACAGAAGCCACAAGTGCCCCGGCAATGCTGTCAATTCCGTTCAGTATTGCTGAGGCAAGCGCATTGAACTGGACCCAGTTGGCCGCGAAGACCCCTATAAGTCCGACCTTCACGGCCAGCCAAAAGGCAGTTCGGCCGTCCATGGCGCGATACTGGTAGATCATGTTGATGAAGACCAGAATGACAACTAGTGTTGTGCCCAGAACCAGCAACGTGCCGACCGTTGCTGCGACCGCACCAAACTGAGTTTCGGCAGCGGTATCTAGATACCCTTCGGACGTTTCCACGAAGTAGGTGACGACACTCATGGATTGCTACCAGTTGCCAGCTGCTACGCAGATTGGCATGGCGGCGCGGCGCAGTTCATTTGCCTGTCGTCGGTATTCGGACGTCGCTTCGACAACGTCCCAGTATTTAGATGAAGCATAGCGCTCTGTGTAGAAGCGTACGGCGTCCTCCCAAGTTGGATACCGTGTGGGACAGTCGCAGTTTTGCGAGTCTACGACGCGCTCCATGCTTTGAGCCCGATATATCTGTTGGATCAAAAGGCGCTTATAGGATTCGCGCACATTGATGTTCTGCATCCACTTCGGCTCAGGTGGCTGGTCTGGGCAAACATTTGGGTGGTTGTCGAGCGTCGGGATCAGGTTCCGCTCGGCTACGCCAGCAGTTGTGCCAAAGATCAAGAGCAGGCCAGCGACTGCAATAGCCCGTGTCATTCCGATGCCGTCTTCATTGTACCAGTCTCACGCTTCAAGAAAGTGGTGTAGCCGTAGTCGCCGGCTTCGGCGGTGATAACCTCCCACCCTTCCGCGCCGCGCTCATTCAAAGCACGTCGCACCTCGTCGTAGTCCTTTTGCTTCTTCACCGGAAAGAACAGGATGTCATATTCAAAGGTTTTCATGCGGAAGTTCCAATCTCAGTTGCGCCGGGGAGGTAGAATTCGGTGATGCCGCGTTTGCCTTCATGGCGACCGGCCTGGATGATCACGTCAATGGAATTTTCGATGTACTGGATCATGTCGGCATAGGTCATCGGGATTTCGGTCTTGAGTGCCGCGATCGCGAGCCGCTGCACGGCCAATTGCGGGGTTTCGGCATGCAGCGTGGTCATGGACCCGCCATGGCCGGTGTTGATGGCTTCCAGAAAGGTCATGGCCTCCTTGCCGCGCACCTCGCCCAGGATGATCCGATCGGGGCGCATGCGCAGCGTGGCGGTGAGAAGCACATCAGCGGTCTGGAATTCTGCGTCGCGATTGGCGATGAGGGTCACGGCATTGGGCTGGGTCGGCAGAAGCTCGGCCGCTTCCTCGATGGTGACGATGCGTTCCTCGGCCGGCACATGGGCGAGGATCTTGCGCGCGGCCACGGTCTTGCCGGTGGAGGTGCCGCCCGAGACGATCATGTTGAGCTTGTTCTCGACGCAAAATGCCAGCGCATCATCGATTACGCCCGCGGCCACGACGGCGCGCAAGGCGCGCTTCTTTTCCACGCGCAGGTCTTCGAGCTTTCGCTCCTTTCCGTAGAGGAAATCGAGCGCAATGCCCTCGAGTGGCAGGCTTGAGAAGAACCGCAGGCTGATCGACATGGCCGAGAGCACGGCGGGCGGGGTGATGACCTGTGCGCGGATCGGGCGCCCCTTATAGGTGATCGAGACCGAGACGATGGGGCGGTCCTTGCTCATCGTGGTATTGGCCGAGGAGGCGATCTGGTTGCCGAGGTCCCTGACCTGAACGCCCGTCAGCCTCTGGTCCAGCGCGCGCATGAAGTGATCACCCTGGAATTCGCCCCAGCAGGTCCCGTCTGGATTGATGCAAATCTCGATGACATCGTCGCGGGCGGCGGCGTCGATCCGGTCGAGCGAGGTTTCGAGATAGCTCAGCGACATGGGCTCAGAATATCTCCAGATCGCGGTCGACCATGACCGTGACGCGGGCGCCCTGGTCGACATAGATGACGGGGCCGATGGAGAGGTAATCGCCTATGACGCTGTCCGTGGCATCTGCCAGATCATCGCCAACGTCTTCGAGAACGTCGGCGGCAGTCTCATCCTGGACCTCGGAGGCGGCGGCACTTGGTGCCGCGGAAATCAGCGAGATCAAGGCGGCCGACCCGAAACGCTCGGCAAAGCGCGTGTCCACGAAACCTGTGACACCGGAACGGCCCAGTTCATCACCCCCGAAAGAGCTGATCTGGACGGTTTGGCCCGCGGGCAGGATGATCCGGTCCCACCCGATGGTGACGCGGCGCTGCGCGATATCGACGCCCGCGCGGTAGCGCCCGATGAGACGGGATCCGCGCGGGATCAGGAGGCGCGTGCCATCCACGCTGTAGACATCCTCCGACACCACGGCACGGGTCTGGCCGGGCAGGGAGCTGTCGAGGGCGGTTTCCATGACGGCCTGGATCATGGTGCCCTGGATGATGGTGTTGGAGGGATTAGCGATCACCTCGGCCTGCGTCACGGTGGAGGGCAACGCCCCGTTCAGCACGAAATCCGTCACCTCGCCAAAAGTGCGTTCGGTCAGAGCCGTTTCATTCGCTCCGGACGTGCCGCCAAACGCGATGGTGGGGGAGGCGATGCGCCGCTCCTGGAAGGCGCGTTCCTCCGCGGCGCGGCGCTCCAGCTCGGCCATGCGCCGGGCTTCTTCCTCGCGGCGCAGTCGCTCTTCTTCGCGTGCGCGCAGCTCATCTTCCGTGGGGCCCGCTGGGGCGGGCTGGGGTCGGCTGGCCTCGAGTTGGGCCAATTCCAGATCCATGCGGAGTTGCTCAAGACTTCGATCCCGCGCTGTCAGTTCGTCCTGAAATCGTTGCTGTGCGGCTTCCGAGGCAGCTTGCAGCGCCGCGATCTGAGCGGTCAGCGCGTCGATCGCCTCTGCGGCGGCGGTGTCTTCCTCGACGACCGGTTCGGGGGCGTTGCGCAACTCCTCGATCTGGGCCTGCAGGGCGGTGATCTGCGCCAGAAGTTCGGCATTGGGCTCAACGGGGTCTGGTCCGACGAACACAACCTCGGGCTCGGGCGGGGGCAAGGTCTCGATAGCGCCAAAGCCATCCCCTTCGTTTTGGAAGACGTCCGGAGTGGCCGTCGGCAAGGCTTCCTCTTCGTCGGGCTGTGAGAGGAGATAAAGCAGGGCACCACCCGCGCCGATGACGAGGACCACGATCAGCGCGAGAAGGGGCGACCGGCGCTGCGCCGCCGTGGGGGCGCGGGCACTGCCTTTCTCAAGGGCGGCGAGGCGTTTTTCCAGCTCGGTGTTCCCGGTATCGCTCATGAGGTGGCCTCCGCGGGCGGGATCGCCTCGATGCAGACCACCTCTTCGCCCAGTCGCAGGACCCATTGGCGGTTCACGCCGCTGACGCGGATCACGCCGTCTTCAGGAGTTTGCGTGTTGACCGTGCGCTCGCGGCCGCCCGCGTAGCGGAAGATCGCGGGCACAGGTGCGTTTCTTGGAAACGCGAAATACGTGAACGTCCCGTCATCCCAGATGCGGGTTGGCGTGAACTCGGTGCGCGCGCTGGCACCGTAGTTGTAGTTCGGCGCTTGGGCGGCGATGGCCCGGGTCGGGCGCGCATCGTCCTCCGGATAGCGGAACTGCACCACGTAGAACGTTGGGCTGCGGACCTCCTGGACGTTGAAATAGTAGCTGCGCCTGTTCGTGTAGACGGTCACATTGGTATGCACCCCGCGCGCCACAGGCTTGATCGCGAAGGCTTGCCCGCCTGGCACGCCGTCGATCTCGAAGCCTTCCGTGTCGCCCGCAATGATCGAACGGATGCTTTCGCCTTCGCCAAACTCGATGGTGGTCACATGGGTGAGCGACACGCTGAGACGGTAGACCTGACCCTCCTGGTAGGTGGCCAAGCGCACCCGGCTGTCGTTGGGACCGCCACGCGGGATGGCTTCGGCAGAGGCGAGGCCGGGCAACAGGGCAATGACAAAAATAAGCGATCTTATAAACAACAACGTCAGTTCTCCAATCTGTCGGAGCGGATGGAATATTCGAGCACAGTGAACCCAAACGGGTTGGTCCAGACCTCATCGATGGACCTGCGGGTCTCGGGACGGAACTCGAAGAGAAGCGTGGCGGTGAAGAGCCCGGTCTGGGTGCCGTTGATGGAGGTCAGCCGCTTGCGCAAGCGCACGGTGGCGCGGTTGGATCCGATGCGACTGATGCTCAGGATTTCCACGTCGAGCCGGGCATTGGGGCCATAGACGGTCGGCGGATAGTTTTCATTTGCGCTGTTCCATATCTGGCGCAGCCCGCTCTCGGCGGCCCCGTCCGAGCGGCGCAGGACGCTGCGGATGCGCAGATCGTTATCGAGCTGGTTATAGACCTCCCGGTCGGTCACATAGCGGAAGACCTCCGCCTCGATGATCGCCTGGTTGGCGGTCACCGAGGAGGCGCCCACCGAGGCTTCGGGGAGTGCAAAGCCGGTGGCGGGATCATAGGGGACAACGACGGGGGGCGGGTCGACATCGAGGATCGCGACTGCTGCTGCGCTCAGACAGCCGATGATGCCGAAGACAAGGCCCATCAGGCCAAGGCGTTGCCAGAGCCGTTCGCGGCGCAGCGCGCCATAGACCAGTTCTTCCTCGATGATTTCCTGTTCATTCGCCACCCGTCATGCCCCCGCGATCACTCGGCCCGCAGGTCCGGCAAGGTGAAATCCATGAAGCGCTGCTCTTCGGCGATGGTGGCGGCATCAATCACGCCGCCCGTGCCATCGCCCACGGTTTGAATTGCTTCCAGTTGCCACATCGCCACGAGGGCGATGGCCAATTCAGCTGTCACGCGCGTGTTTAGATCGACGCTTTGCTTGAGCTCTTCCATGTCGTCGATCAGCCCGACAAGGCGGTCTACCCGCTCGAGCGACTGGCCGGCATCTTCATAGCTGTTCTGGGCGGCGGCTGAGACGAGCGCGCCGGTTGTGGCCTGCGTCGCCACGCGGTTGGCCCCGGGATTGCCGCTCGTGGCCATTTCCGAGAGGGTGGCCTCGTCAAAGCCGAGATCGGCCAGCACCCGGTCCATCTGGGTTTCGATTTCGCCTGCGCCAGAACCGGACAGGCCCGAGAAATCCCCTGTCTTGATCGCCTCAATCGTGGCGAGGATATCCCCGAACTCCTGGTCGAGCAGGCCATTGAGTTCGTCTTCCATCTCGGTGCGGATGATCTCCGGCAGTTCGGCAAGGCGGGTGAGGGCCTCGTAGGTTCGTTGCAGCTCCGCGAGTTGGTCCGTGAGCGTGGCAAGCTGTTCGCGTAGCTGCGTCAACTGCTCGTTTTGCAGAATCTCGTCCTCGATCATCTGCCGGAGCTGCTGGATGTTTTGCGCGATGTTCTGGGTATCGACGACGGGCACGCCTTGCGCGAGGGCAGGGGATAGGGCGCCAAGATGCAGACCAACCCCAAGTGTCGTGGCCAAAGCTGTCCTCAAGAGCAGATGTCCCATCATTCAATCTCCCTGATCGTAAAATCCATGAACGCGCCTTCGGCCATGCGGGCGCTGGCCTGGGCCAGCTCTTCGGCGGAAAGTACGCGGGTGCGGGCGGCCTGAAACCGGATGCGGGAGGCCACGAGACGCACCAGTTCGGCGCGGGCATAGGTGTTGAGTGCGACGCTCTCCTGCACGTCCTCGGTTTCGGAAATCCGTTCGACGATTTCCGCAATACGCAGGGCGGCTTGCCTGATCGCGGCGGGTGAGTTATTGCCATAAAAGGCCGCCCCATGACCCGTGAGCGAGAGGTTGGCATTGGCCAGAAGCGCGGGGTCGATCGTGCCAAGCGCTTCGATCCCGCCGATACGGGTCAAATAGAGGTTATAGCGTTCGGGGATCACCTGGACGTAGTGCTGGGTCTCGCGAAAGGGCGGAACGCCGCCATACTCGAAAACCCGGCCAGGTCCGGCGTTATAGGCCGCGAGGGCGTTGATGATGTTGCCATCGAATGTGTTGAGCTGGGTCGCGAGATAGCGCGCGCCGCCATGCACCTGCAGATAGGGGCTGTCATAGTATTCTGGGTTGATGCCGAGATCGCTGGCGGTGCCCGGCATGATCTGGGTGAGGCCATAGGCGCCGACGGGAGACCGTGCACCGATGGTGAAACGGCTTTCCTGCCAGATCAGCGCTTGCAGCAGCGCGCGCCATTGGACGGGGGAGAGCCCTGCGCGGCCAACACCCGCAAAGCCGCTGGTCTCCTGGGCGACCCGGATGATGAGCTGCTCGATGTTCTCAGACGCATCCCCGAACATCTGCGCACCGCCGGGATTGGGGTCGATGTCGGCATTGCCATAGACCGCCTCGACTGACCGGGCCGGATCCCCGCTGCCGCTTTCCAGCCCCGAGACCATAGCCGGCAAGCCCTGACCGCCGAAGCTGGTCTGGGCATCGAGGATGCGTTGCAGGGTTTCCAGCTGCTCCCGTTCGATCTCGGCAATGAGTTCGCGCACGGCGAGCTTGTCCGCCTGAACGGCCAAGTCAGCCTTGCGATCGCCAGTCTCGACGATGTCACGCGCGGTCAGCCCACTGTCATTGGTCGGCACGCCTTGAGACAAGGCGAGACCGGGCAGCAGGCAAAGTGCCAGGATATGAGGCAGGCTAGACTTCAACGTCGCCCTCCGGCGCGCCGAGCGGTGCGAAGTGGCAATCTTGGGATGTCGCTGCCGTCGAGGCGAGAAAGGAAAAGCAATTGGCCTGCGGCTCCCGATACTGTGTGCAGGAGGCCAGCGCGCCGAGCGCAGCCAAAGCGATAAGATTACGGATCATGAAAGCCTCCAAAAATCTGGGCGGTCGCGGTAATCGGCGCCAACAAGCGCTTCGCCCTTTTCCATGCCGCCAAGGATCGTGAGACTGGGCCCAAGGGCGCTCAGATCGGCATCGACGACGATCGAGCCCTGATCGTCGCGGATCAGTGCGAGGCGGCTGTTGCTGCCCGTGTTGAGAAGGACGTCGAGCTCCTTCTCCGTGAGGTTCAGCATGGCGTAGTCCGCAGGCTGCGCGCGGATATTGGGCAGCAGGATCTGCGTCGGAACGGCTTCGACGATGGTCTTGCCGGTCCGGGTGCGCTCAAGCTGGCTGGCATATTGCGTCATCATCACGGCGACGGTGTTCTGCTTGCGCGCAGTCACGAGCCAGTTCGACAACCGTTCGGCGAAATATGCGTTGTCGAGCGCCTTCCAGGCCTCGTCGATCACGATGATGGTGGGGCGGCGGTCCTCGATCTCGCGCTCGACCCGGCGGAAAAGATAGGACAGGACCGCCATCCGTTCCTTGTCGGCCTCGCTGTCTAGAATGCCGGTCAGATCGAAGCCCACGACATCGCCCTTGAGCGAGAACGTGTCCTCGAGGCTCTGCCCGAAGATCCAGCCGTAGCGGCCGTCTTCGGTCCACTCGAGCAGGCGCTGGTGCAGATCGCCGCCGTCATCCGTAGACACAAAAAGCGATGCGAAATCCCGCCAGTTCCGCAGGGCCGGATTGGTGGCCTGGGCATTCTGGCGCACGACCTCCTGGATGCGGTTGGTCTGCGCCGGGGTCAGGGGCTTGTCGGCGCGGTAGAGCAGGGTTGTGAGCCAATCCGAGAGCCAGGCGGTGCCGCGCGCATCGGTCTCTGTCCAGAGCGGGTTTAGACCCGTGGGCTGGCCGGCGTTCAGGGAGGCGTAGCGCCCGCCATTGGCGCGCACCGCCATCTCCATGCCAAGACGGTAATCGAAGACGAAGATCCGCGCCCCTGCGCGACGGGCCTGGGTCATCAGGAAGGCGGACAGCACCGATTTGCCCGACCCGGGTCGTCCCATGATCAGGGTATGGCCGCTGGTCGGTTCTTTGTCGGGCGAGCCCTGCTCGTGATAGGAAAACCGGTAGGCGCTCTGCTCCGGCGTGGGCAAATAAGTTACGACCCGGCCCCATGGGGTTTTCGCGGCGGGTTTGCCGAGCTGTGTCCGGTGAAAGGCCGCAAAATCCGCGAAGTTGCGATTGGTGACGGCGCTGGCACGCACGCGCTTGGGCTGGTTGCCGGGATGCTGGCTGAGGTAATGGGCCTTTGCGGCGACCCGCTCACCGATCATCTTCACGCCTTCGGTCGCGGCGGCGTTCACGATTTCGGCGCTGAGCGTCTGCAGCTCTTCGAGCGTTTCGCAGAAAAGCGTCACGACCATATGGTGTTCGCCGAAGCTTTGGCGCTTGGCCTCGAGATCATCGGCGGCGATATCGAGGGCTTCTAGGAGCGAGAGGGCCGCGTCTTGGCTGGCCTGCATCTGGCGCTTTTGCCGTTTGATGCGGCCCGCCATGAGGTTCGAATTGATCGGGGTGAAGGAATGGGTGACGATCATGTCGACCGGTAGGTTCAGCATGTCGAACATGGTGCAGGAGGTGCCTTCCGAGTATTCCCCGATGGTGAAACTCTTGCCGTAGCGATGCCCCACGACGCCCTCGGAAAGCTCGAAATGGTCGCCGTGAAACGTCACGCGGGTATTGGCGACGTTGAAGGACAAAAAGCCGTAGGTGTTGGCCGGGTAGAGCGGCAGCTCGGTGCCCGTGTTGAGCGCGCCCAGAAACCCCACCAATTCCCCCGATGCAGCCGACAGCAGGCGCGGTTTGAGCTCTGCGAGGCCGGACAGGAAGACGTTCACGGCCTCGCCCAGGCGCTGCAGGCGTTTGCGGGTCTCCTCTCTCAGCCGGTCCGGCGCGCTGCGGCTGAGGAACGGCAGGAGGCTTTTCGGGGGTGGGCGGTGAATGACGGTGAGCGTCAGCGTCTTGTCGCGCAGCCCGCTGGTCTCGAGTTTCGCGCGCCAGCGCCGGTCAACCTCGCCTGCGAAGCTGTCCTCACGGATCGGGTCGAGATCAGGTTTGATGGCCTTGGAGACCTTGTGGACGTAATAGCTGAATTCCGGCCCGAGCTGCGCGACGATGCGGGCAAAGAGCGCCGTCACCTTGTCGAGATAGGCATCGTCGGTCGTGTAGCTGTTGATCCCCTCGAGCCGGATGCAGCGGAAGAGTTCGTTCACCCGGGTCCGCACGGTCTGGTCGTCGACGAGGCTCACATAGGGCAGCATATGCGCGAGGCGGGTCTCGCGCGCATACCAGTCTGGCGTCATTGTGCGGGCATCGAGCGCAGCATCACGGGCGTCATCACGGGGCATAGCTGTCCCCGCCATGGATGGACCTGTTGCGCGTGGGCGGTGTCTCCTGCAGGGCCGTCATCATTACGTCGATGAAACGCGGGTCCCAATCCGCGGCCTTCCAAAGCACCGGATAGAGCAGGGCGGCGAAACCCAGCACCGCGATGTGCTGGACCCAGACGAACAAGAGCACCGAACCGAAGAGCCAGACCATCGCATACATGATGGGCAGGCCCAGAAGCTTCGGCGGGCGCACGAGCCCAAGAAAGAGGGGCGCGCGTTCAGCCACCGGCAAAGACCGCAGCAACGATCGTCGGGGCAGCCGCGACACCGGCGATGCCGACCAGGACCCAGAGCGCCTGGCGCAGATCAATGATGTTGAAGAACCAGCTCAGGAAAACTCCCAGAACGGCGAGCGTGGCAATGACGACCCCAAGCGGGCCGGTCAGGGCATCGACGATGCCCTGCAACAGGCTTTGGATCGGGGAGAGATCAATGCTTTGTGCGAGGGCCGGTTCTGCGACGAGCAGGAAGAGCGCCAACGAGGCGATAAAGAGGTTTGAAACCCAACTTGTTTGGAAAATTCGGTATCGCCAATGCACTGCCGCGCTGCGCGCTCTCGTGACATTGCCGATAAGTGTTTTGAGGAATGATTTCCAAAAAGGTTGGGACATCATGAATTTGATCCTTCCAATCGGGCCACGACGGCCATGACGCGGGCCACGTGGTTCTGGGTTTCTCGGTAGGGGGGAATGCCACCGTGCTGGCGCACGGCGTCCGGCCCCGCGTTGTAGGCCGCCAGCGCCAGATGCGGATCGCCGAAGCGTTCCAGCATCATCGCGAGGTAACGGGCAGAGCCGTCGAGGTTCTGTTGGGGGTCACGCGGGTCAACGCCCAGATCACGAGCCGTCGCAGGCATCAATTGACCAAGGCCAATAGCACCTGCACTTGAAATCGCATCCTGCCGGTAGGCGCTCTCAACCTCGATATTGGCCCGATAGAGAGCCAGCCAATCCGTGACGGACAGTCCCGCGCGGCGCAAACCGGGATGGCCGGCATAACGCAGGGCTGTTGCCTCGATGCCCAAGAGAACGTCTGCGCGGGGCAGGGGTGCTGGCTGGGCGAGTGCCGCAAACCTCAGCGCGTCAGGTTTGGGCGCTGCTTCCGTCTCACCAAGGATAGCCAAACCATCGGACGCCGATCCCTGACCAACGCCGTCATTGTAGTTCTGGGCAAAACCGCTCTGAGACCGGGATGGGGTCAGAGAGCCGTCGCTATCCATGACCAGGACCATCTGTGCAGAGGCTGGGGCGGCGACCAGCCAGAGACAGACGAGGTTAGTTGCCAGTGCCCTTGTCTGATGGGGCTTTGTCTGGCGGGGCGAATTTGTGCGTACGGCTTGTCCCCGCCTCAAGCGGCAGGTCGACATGCGCAAAGCCAAGGCCAATGAAGA
>NZ_JAYKSL010000041.1:0-15887 GCF_035481585.1 Salipiger marinus
ACCGAGTAGGGCGCGGTCCTGACCAAAGGGCAGGAGGGGCCAAGATCATCAAATCCGGACGACTGTTGCACACAAAGTATCCGGAGCCTCTCCGCACCAAAAGATGGAAAGCTAGGACAACTCTCAACGAGAAAGACGCCGAACATTTCGTTCGCTCCACTGCAATTGGGTTGGGCCATTATCTGGAGGTTGGCTTTCTAGCTGCTTGCGATAACCTTCAGCCGCATGGCGCGCGTTTCAAGGAGATAAGTCTCCACGCTGGCCAGTAGATGCAGTCCCTCCTCTGTGACAGCCGATCGCGACAGGCCAGGCTGAACGATGCGCACATCGAATTCGTAGCGATAGTCCTGCCAATTCGCTTTCAGCTTTTTGAGGAATGCGGCTGTTCCCTGTTCGAAGCGGGAAGTCTGGCCCTTCTCCAGCCGTATCTTCTCCCGCTTCAACATATGTATGAGCATTCTGTTGGGCCGATCACGCCAGCGTGCGGATTTCTGCGCTTGCCCGCAAACTTCATAGAGATCCTTCACTCGCGCGCCGGGCGTGTCGGAACTGGAGTATTTGCAATGGTGAAGCGTCACTTGGACGAGACCTTCAGTCACTCGAAGGGTGACGACGTCCGCGATCTCTCCAGCCCCATCATCGTCGAAGATGATGTCAAAGGCGTCGCCTTCTGCGAGCAATGTCTCGATTACGCGCCGTTGCACTGAGTCAGTCCGCTTTTCAGGACCCTGCGCCTCGGCACGTATATTGGTCTCCGACCAATCCCAAACCTCGATCCGATCAGCGGAATACGGTTCCACCAAGACGCCTTCAGGCAGAGCATAAAGGTGACTGTAGATCAGCAGTGAACCATCCCCAAAGTCGATCTGTGGGGAATCCTCGCCGAAGGATTCCGAGAGCGACTTCGTCTTGCCGCTGACCTTGACGGTTGTTTTCGGCCCATAGCGCTGCGGATAGCTGGCACCCCCTTCAGCAAAAACGATTTCGAATTCGGCGATGTGGTTATCGCTGCGCACCGTGAAGCGCAATGGACCCGTGCGTTCATGATCCAGAAGCTCGATGTCGCATTCAGCGAAGGCTACGGGTTTGTCGCCGAAACTGATTTCGATCCGGTCCTCGATTTGCGTCAACAGCGATTCCGGCCAGTGGATCGCGACCGGAGGCACCTGCGGGCGTTCGCTGATCTGGCGAGGTCGCATCGCACTCTTGAAGACGCCATCGGTGGTGATCCCTGGATCTTTGACGGCTTTGCCGATATCCGCGCACCAATCGACCCAATCAGTCAGATCGCGAACCCGCGAAATCGACCAGAACTTGCCTTTGGCCGAACAGCCACGAGAGGCGGGAACACCGTCGAGGAAACCGGTTGCGAACACGTTGTTCTTGATGCGCGACTGGGACTTCGCAGTGTCGAGTCCGTCGGCGACATCGACACCCATATACATGGAATAGCGGACACCGCGTCCCTGATGGTGCGTCAGGCCAAGATTGCGCAGGATCAGGCGATTGAACCCATGCAGGCTGCGGAAGACCTCCTCGCCCTCGACCCGGCGCGCTGCCTCACCGCAGACCGCCTTGGCCAATCGGTCATACGGTCCCTTGATCGAGCTGCTGATATATAGGAGCTGACTATCGGGATCCCAATGCATCATGTGCAGGTCCCAGGTGACATTGGTCGCGTGCTGGGCCGTGGTCCAGCCGGCCTGCTCTTCGGAGCGGGTGACGAAGATGGCGACACGCTGGTGTGGGTTGACCTTCATGCCGAGATATACGCCGGGACTATATAAGTCCTCGGCCCGCAAAGGCTCCCAACCGTCGCAGTTGGTGCGATAGACGACGGCGTTCATCTTCGGTTCGAGCGTCTGCAGGGGAATGTCGCTCAAGTCGCCGACAAAGCCCTTGAACATCTCGGCACGGCGGACTTGCCGGTCGATCTTCGCGGTGCTGAGTGCCTCGACCAGCGCATTCCAGTCGGCATCCTCCGCATAGAGCTTGGCCAGCGAACGATCAATGTCGTCAATGCCGGTGTTGGCGATGACCGTGGCGTCGCCGAGGCGTGGATCCTGGCGGGTGAAGCGGCCGACAAACTGGATGGTAACGGCGATGCTCTTGTGCGGGTCGTGCAGGGCGGCGATCTTCAGTTCCGGCAGATCGAAACCTTCGCCGAGCATGTCCACGCAGACAATGATCCGGCTCTCGAAGCGCCGCAGAGCGGCAAGGTTTGCACGGCGTTCACGGATCGACTGCTGGCTATGGACGATGACCGGACGAAGTTCTGGGTACATCTCGCTGTAAAGCTGGTGGAGGGCTCTGGCGCGGTCGATAGTTTGGCAACGCGCCATGGCGAGATGGTTGAGGCTGACGTCCAGATCACCCTGGAGGACTTCGCCGAGCTTTCCCGCGATCGCGAGATCGGCGTCTGCCTGATCGAGCCCGAAGACCGCCTCGAAGCGAATCGGCTTGAAATAGCCTTCGGCCTGCGCCTTCTTGAGCGGATAGGTGTAGATGAACTCGCCGTCGACGCGCCGGCCGTCCTCACGGAATGGTGTGGCGGTGAACTGGACGATCGGGAGCGGTGGCTCACGGTCCGCGAATAGGCCCCGAAAGCGCGCCCATGTCGGGGCGCCGATGTGATGAGCCTCGTCGATAAACAGCGCCGAGGCGCGTGCCGCCATCCGCTCCTGGACCGCCGCTTCGGCGCGACCGGCGATCTGCATCGTTGTGACGATGACATTGGCACTGTCGAAGATCTCATCCACGTCGGCTAGCCTCGTCGGAATGTGCGAAAGGCGCATCACCACTGGAAATGCTGCCTTGTCTTCCAGGCATTGCTGTTGCCTCAGCACGCCGAAGGTCTCGAACTTGCCCGCGATCTGCTCTCGAAGGGCGTCCGTCGGCACTACGACCAGTAGCCTCTCGAAGCGCTGGTGGACGTTGAGCGCGAGCATGGTTTCCGTCTTGCCGGTGCCCGTCGGCATGACGATGGTGGCCGGATCGATCGATCGCGTCGCATGGGCCAAAGCCGCGTGCAGTGCGCCGATTTGAGGACGTCGCAGACCGAGCTGGGCTGGCCGCTCGTTTTCGGCTGCTCGTCCCTCGCGGAGATGAAAGGCGCCCGACCAAGATGCCGAAACCGCGGCCAGCCGTTCGACCCGCGCTTGGCGACTCAACGTGTCGATGCGGATGGGCAACGGGGCCATCCACCGGCCTTCGCCGGCGTCGAGTGCTTCTACGATCTGCGCCGGCTCACTCGCGCCGGGGACCAGAAGAATGAGCTCCGCCTCCAGCGACGTAGCGGTCTTCGCGTTGATGATCTTCAGTATCTCGCCAGACGGCAGCGTGGTTTCATGACCAGTCACACGGCGGATTGAAAAGGGACGCAGACGGCACCGTACGCGCTGCGGCGGAGCCGCCAATTGGCGTATAGGGCTTCCCAGGGCCTTGCCCTCTATCGCAAGCCGAGCAGGCAGCAGCAGTTCGACTTCGGGATTGAAGAGATCATCTTGGACGGGCTCGGTGCGCTTGCGGGAGGCCATGGTCGCGTCCTCGGCTATGCCGCAATCGTCTGGGGAGAAGGCGGGACGGTGATCACCGTCCCGTTCGTCATCAGAACGATCAGGCCCCGTTCGGCTCCGGTCATATCGAGATAGGCACGCACCTGAGCCCGATAGTGATCAAGCGTCTCCTGGGCGGGATTCACGTCGCTCTTCCAGTCGATCACGACGGCTGGCCGACCTTCCGGATTAACCGAAATCGCGTCCGCGATGCCCGCCGTCGCAACCAGTTCGGCCTCCTCTTGCTGAAAGGCATAGACCGGAAACTCAGCGAGCAATGAGGGACGCAATGCCGCCACCTCCGACAAGGCCAGCGTTCGCGTCACGCAACCGGCCAGTTCCTCAGGCGAAAGCCCGTCCGCCGGATCGGAGGAAGGCTCCTTGCCGAGCGCAGAAATGAGGTCTCCAGCACGCGCGGTGAGCGCCTCGTCGGCCTCGTTGCATTCCCCTGTCAGGACTTCTTCCATGAGCTTGTGAAGGATCAAGCCACGTTCGCGTCCGCCCCGGATGGAGGCGAGCGCGTCGGCGTCCGGCACCTGAGCATCAGCCGAACCGGCCCAGATGTCCGGTTCTTCTTCCTGAAGCACTGAACCTGTTGTCGTCTCGTCGCGGCTCGGCGCAAGCCAGGTCAGATGCATCTGCCTTTCGACAATCGCACCAGCCTCAGTGGCGAAACTCTCCCGTGTCTGACCGTTTTCTGTAGCGGCTGTCGCCGCGATCGTGTCGAGCGGCAGATGCGACACGTCAAGGTGAGGGAGATCTGTCAGGGACAGGTCCACCAGGCCGATCCAGGCTGATTTCGAAGGCGTTACGTCGAGCCGCGGCAAGACCAAGAGTTCCCGGGCGCGGGTTGCTGCGACATACCAGAGCCGGACCCGCTCGCAGTCCAGTTCATCCTTCTCTGCCTGCCGCGCCGCGTCATAGCCGGACGGAGGGACACCCAGAACCGGGCAGTAGAAGGTATCAGTCTGGCGATCGGTCACAGCGCTGTCGGGCGCCATTACCCCTGTCATAGTGTTGATGGGGATGACGACCGGCCATTCAAGACCTTTCGCGGCATGCATCGTGTAGAGGGCGACGGCTTCTTCCTGCGCATCGGGCCGGCCTTCCACCGCGCGGGCCTCATCCGCCCATGCCGCCGTCATTGCCTCGGAAAAGGCCCGCAGACCCCGTACCGCATAGCTGACGGCGAGGCTGAGATAGAGATCGACATTGGCAAGTGCTCGTTCTGCCTGACCGCGATGCCGCTCCAGAAGAACCGGGCGTACCCGAAGGACGTCGACGGCCTGCGAAAGAAGATCGTGTGGTGTCGTGCTTTTGGCGCGTTTCTGGAGCCCTTGCAGCCGCTCGATCACATCGCGCGCCAGCGGATGCACTATTGCCGCGAGGTCGACGCCGAGGTCGAGCCGTGGGATCCGGACGGGTTCTTCTTCCGAACGCGGAAGCGCCCAGACGATGTCCAGAAGCTCCTCTTCGCTGAGCCCGACAAGCGGGCCGCGCAGCAATGCGCCGAGCGCCAGCGTATCACGACGATCGGCGAGAACTCGCGTGATCGCGATAAGGTCCTGCACTTCCTGCCGGCGAAACAGACCTTTGCCGGCCTGGGTTGCGACCGGGATGCCCCGGAGCTCAAGGGCTTCTTCATAGCGCCAGAGTTCCGCGCCGGTCGGGGCGAGCAAGGCGATGTCGCCCGGCTGGCAGGGGCGTTGTGCACCGGCTTTGCGATCCTGGACCGGATGGCTGCCGATCAAGCGTGCGCAAAGTTCAGCCACCGCTTCGGCTTCGGCGTCGCGTCGTTGCTCGGCACTGGCCTTGCCGTTCTCGTCAGCGACCGCGATATCGATCGCCGAGACGCAGACGCCGTCTTCCGGATCGTCGTGGAAGGGATCAAGCGCTGTGAAGCCGGGCTGGCCATCAGCCGACAGGACAGTCTCGAACCGTTCGTTGACGAAGGTGAGGATCGAGGCACAGGAACGGAAATTGGTCGAGATCGAGACGAGGCCGTCCGCGTCGTGTGTCGAGAAGGCCGTGCGAGCCTGGACGTAAGCGCCGACATCCGCGCCGCGGAAGCGATAGATTGCCTGCTTGGGGTCGCCAACCAAGAAGAGTGCGCCCGGCCGAATCCGGAAACGCGTCCAGTCCTGCGGATCATCACCGGGATCACCGCATAGACGCCAGAAGATTTCGGCCTGAAGCGGGTCGGTGTCCTGAAACTCGTCGACCAAGACCTTTGAATACCTCTGGCCGAGCGCCTGTCGCACAGTTTCATGGTCGCGCAACAGGTCGCGCGCGGCGTAGATGAGATCGTCAAAATCGAGCTGGGCGCTGGCGCGCTTGTGCTCACGATAGCGCGCAAGGATTGTGCCTGCTTCGTCGATCAATGTCGTGAGGACCTGGCCGGAAACCACCTGGAGTAGTGCGGCCCATGCGGCACAGCACGCTTCGTACAAACCGCTGGCCGTATCGTTCAGCCTGTCGCCGTCTGCCTTGGACAGCCCTGCCTGCTTTGCCGCTGCCGCCCATTTGCCCTTCTTGCGGTAGGCGTAAAAGCTGCCCGTCCCGGTCGTAAGGTCGGGATGCGGGCGTGCAACCAGCAACCCGACGAGCCCGGCGGGCGTGGAACCATCTGTAACCGATGGAAGGGCGGCCGCCATTTCAGAAAAGCGCACGGCGAAGACCTCCGTTTCCGGCTCATCAACGCCGGCGCCTTGCACAAAGGCCGAAAGTTCGTCGGCCGCCTGCTGGAAGGCTTGCAGGTGACCTGCAAAGGGCATCGCCTGCGGTGCGACCAGTTTCCTCGACCGCCGGAGGGCTTCGGCGATCTTGTGCATCAGAGCGACGGTCTCTCCCGGGTTATGCAGCACCATCTCGGCGAGGACGCCGCCCTGATCGCCAGACAATCGCTCGCGCAGCCAGCCTTCGACGATTTCGAGGAAGTTGAGATCGGCCTGGTTGCGGTCGATGACCGCTGCGCCCGGATCGATATCCGCTTCCGCCGGGTAGGGCTTGATCAATCGCTGGCAGAAGCCGTGGATGGTCGAGCAGGTGATTTCGTCGATCGCCGTGCTGGCCGACATCAGATTCTCGCGCTGTGCCGCAGACAGTCCCTCCGGCAAGCCGGCGCGGAGCTCCGGTGCGATATGGCCGGCGGCGAGATCTTCGACGAAATCCCGAACCCGCAGGAGGAGCTCGCTGGCCGCCAGTTCGGTAAACGTGACTGCCGCGATGGAACTTGGCGCGACACCCTGCGCCAGCATGACAGCGATCCTGCCGGCCATCACGGCGGTCTTGCCCGATCCCGCGCCGGCCTCAACCAGAATGGATCGGTCATGACGGCTGATCGCGTCATGCCGGGCGCCATCATCATTCAGAACTTTCACGCTGCTCATCATTCCGCCTCCCAGATCGGCGCGACCTCACTGAGCCGCTCGGTCGAGGCGGCTTGTTTGCGTTTGCAGTAGGTGGCGCCTGCGTTTGCCGGCAGGGCAAAAGCGAGATCGTCGTAGTCGCCTCCGGTATCCGGCCCGGGCAGTGCCGCGCCGCTGGCCAATGCGGTTCTCGCCGCCCGCAGATATGCCTTGATCTCCGCCAGGACGATGTCCGGCTCGTCGAGCTGGAGATCGAGCGGTTCACGCGGATAGAGCAGCGAGGCGCTGATCGCGATGTGGTCGCCCAGGAGCGCCTTGACGGCGAAGGCATAAAGGCAACGCTGAAGCTCGCGGCCGCCGTTTACACGGATGTCGCCTTTGGGCGGCTTGCCGGTCTTGTAGTCGCGCACGAGTGCCCGGCTGCCGTCATCAGCGATGTCGAGCCGGTCGATATAGCCGGCAATGTGAAATCCGGTGTCGGGGATGATCACCGGCACACTGGCGTCCCAGGGCAATGCCGCCTCCGACTTGGGCTCGGACCCGCCGAACGGGACCTCGCCAAAGGATCGGCTGCCCGGCAAATGATCATTGCCATAGGCAAGCGCCTGTCCGGCAAGAGCGCGCGCATCCCCGAGCGTGCGGCCCCAGATAACAGCGGGTGGAACGGGCCGCTCGCTTTCCCACTCGGCCGCCACCGCACCAGCGGCTTGGTCCACCGCAGCCTGAATGGCAGCCACGTCGGCCGACGCCAGGCCGCCCGTCGCTTCGAGGTTTCGCAGGGCGCGGTCGAGCACCAGATGGATGAGGTCGCCGGTTTGCAGGGCGTCAAGCACGAGCGGCTCGGCACTGCTTTGCGGGGATTTCCAACCGAGAGCATAGCGCCAGAGGAAATTGAGGGGGCTGCGCAGCAGTGTTTTGAGCGAGCTAGCCGACTGAGTCCGCCCGAGGATCGCGAGAACCAAAGGATGATCGGACCTGACCAGGCCATCATGAGCTGTCACATCGGCCATGCGCCAATCGCGCCAGCAGGAACGCGCACTCAATGCCTGGGGATCGGCAGCGAATTCCTGCGGCCGCGCCATCAGCCGGTCGGTTTCACTGAAGGCATGGGCGGGAACGGCGTTGCGCCGCAGATAGGCATCCTCGTCATAGGTGGCGAGGACGGGGCTGCGACCCAGCAATCTGCCGTCGCTGTCGCGTCGGGCGCGGGAGAGGACGACGTCGTTGCCCGTAGTGGCGAGGATCGTATCAAAGTCACGGCGATCTGCCAGATTGACGGGAAGCGGGTCGAGCTCGCCCGTTGGAATAATGTGGTCCGGGATCAGCCGATCTTCGGCGATCCCGCGTGGCCAGCGGGAGGAATTGAGACCGATCAGCCGAGCGAAGCGTCGCGGCGACGCGGCGAGCGCGCTGGCCGGCATCCAGGCCACGGAGACGGAGGCCTCGAGCCCGTCATCCTGTTTCAGTGTTTCCAGCGTGCTGTCGATCGCGCCGGCGGGCCCTGCCAGAAGGGCTTTGCGCCAGATGGACAATGCCCGGCCCTTGAGGAAGGCTTCGCCGATTTCCTGTGCCGCGTCCGGTCCCTTTGCCAGCAGATCGACCGCAGCACGCAGCACCGGGGCGTGATCCATGCCGTCGGGCCAGTCGTCTGGCGCGAGGCGCGCCAGCAGTTGGTTCCAGGCGGACGGTGTTGACAAGGGTGCATCGCTTGGAAGGACGCGCATCCAGTCATCGGGAAGGGAAGCCATAGGTGCAGAATCGCCGCACAGGGCGGCGAGACGGCGCAAGCGCGACTGCGAAAGGCCGCGCACGATGATGTCGGCGAGTGCCGCTGCCGCTTGTCCGTCACGTGTGGTGACGGCCGGGACGCCATGAACGAAATGCAGATCGATATTGGCATCGGCGCGCAACGCGAGAAAATGATCGTCGTAGTCGGCCGGCGACGCGGTGGCGATGGCAATGTCGGCGGGCGGTACGCCCGACGCGAGCAGCGACCGGACCCAACGCAGTGTCTCGACTGCCTCATGGTAAGCGGTCGCGGCACTGACGGATCGAATGGCCGGCGCCTCAGCATCGCCTCGAGCGACAGGAACGCCGCTTTCCTTGAGCCAGGCCGGGACAGGGCGGGGACCTGACGTCCATTGCATGGGGGTGTGCTCGGCGAGCGCCTTCAGTAGAGGCCGCCAGCAGGGAGACAGTTCGGTCAGTCCGGCGATTTCCATCGAGCCGAATATGGCGGGCGCATAGGTGATCCGGCTGATGGCTGCGGCGACAATATCGACCGGCCGCATCATTCCGCCCGGAAGTTCGGCAAGGACAGCGGCCTCCAGGCGAGCGATGGCTTCAAGCCTTGGATGATCACCTAAACGGGAAGCGAGATCGATACCGGCCCGCCACGCCTTGTGCAGTGTGTCGGCGGCCGCACCGATCATGCCCGGCAGCATCTTGATATCTTCCAATTCGCCCATCGGTGTTTCAGGGAGGACCGTCTGGATCGCCGCGCGCAGGCTTTCTTCGTCGATTGCGCGGGCGAAACCGCCCGCGAGCCGCACCGCGGCTTGTTCGAACGACATGATCTGGAGGCCATGTTGACCGCTGCGGGCTGCCACAAGGCGGGCCTCCCGCATTGCGTGTTGTCCATAGACAATAAGCGTGGACCGGCACGTCGTGGACATATTCAAGTTCCTTTTTGAAGAATAGCTTTGACCAAATCGGGAAGTGCTTGTGTCGAAAGCTTTGAGGATTCAGCGTCCCGAACCAAAAGTTCGATAGTAAGAAATTGATGGAACTTATCTGATATCAGATTGCCTGCGCCTGCGAACAAATCGACGGGTGCGCCAGATCGAATATCTTCCAGCGCCGATCGAAGATCGGGCGTTTCGTCCCCGGCCTCTACAATCAGAAACCCGTCATGCTGTTCGACCGAAAACCCTTGACTTCTGAGTGCGAGCGCGAGGGTTGATGTCTTCACCGTACCGACCCGCGTCGCAATGACTGATGTATGCTCGCCGATGCTGTGCATGTTATTGGCCCTAAACCCCAGCTGTTCATAGTGAGCACGCGCTTCCTCGAGCATCATCAAAGAGACTGTGTCCATGTAAGCTGGGCTGGATTCCCCCTCGAGCACGGCGAACATTCGGTCGATCACCTTGTCATGAATGTCCCCCGCATCGCCGCCGAAGACTGGAGGCACACCAGCCTTAGCGGGTTTCACGACGATGACCTTTTCCCGATCATGGATTTCTTGAACTATCCAACGCCGCCCAGAAAAAATCAGCAGCATCCCAGGAGCAAGAACATTGTCGATCGGCAGGGTTCCAAGATCCCGCCCCTCTGCGACCAACCGGAACTCCTCAGGCGTCTGGAACACCGCATAGAAGCTGTAATGCTCAACCAGCTTTTCGCCCGCGGGTCCCAAAAGTAGCAGCCCGCTGCCGGCCTGTTCGATCAAGCCGGTTACTGGGTGGCCGATTGCACGCAACACATCTGCGAAGACTTCGGTTGTGACCTTCCGAAAGGGGCCTTCGCGGCAGAGCACGTTGTAGACCACGCTTGCAGACGCACCGCCGCGCTGCGCTATGACTGACAGTATCTGATGGACGAGTGTCGAGAGATGAAGCGCCTGAGGTTTTGGCGGTTCGCACCAGCCTTCAAGCAGGAGGTCTATCATCGCGATGGACCTGATCAGGCCGAGCCGAAGGCGATCCACGAAACTGCTCTCCGGCGTCAACTTGGCTTCGATAGCGTACTGCCTCAGAATGGCCGGCTGTCCTTCACGGCGGCCTGATCGGCCAAGCCGTTGTCGCAACGCCGCGACGCTGAATGGCGCACCGATTTGAGCCACGCAGGTCACGTCACCGATGTCGATTCCAAGCTCGAGCGTCGACGTGCAAACGGCGGTCGTCGGTTTCGCAGGGTCCTTCAAGCGCCGCTCAACGAAGTCACGGTGTTCTCGGGAAAGGCTCGCGTGGTGGGGATAGAATTCCTGCGGCAGGTGCTCCCGTTCGCAAAGCTCCCGCAACCGATCTGCGTAAATCTCGACCCGTTGGCGCGCTCCGGCGAAGACCAGGTTTTCGCTGCCTCGAAGATGCTTGAACAGATGGGCTGATATCGCTTCGGTTGCGGATGGGCTGTTTTCATCTTCATCGCCTGAGAGGTAACCACGAAGCTGAAGCCTCAATTCAGCCTCGCCGCCATCTGCTTCGATCAGCTGGACAGCGTTTGCGGCGTCAGGGCGAAGATAGGCCTTGGCGAGGTCCATGTCGCCTAGCGTAGCTGACAGACCTATCCGACGGATTGGGCGCTTTATCGCGAGCTCTAGCCGTGTGAGCAGTGAACGGAGCTGGACACCGCGTTCGCTATCCAAAACCGTGTGCAGCTCGTCGATCACGACTGCCCGCGTGGCCCCAAACAGGCGTGCAATTTCCAAACCGCGACGAATGAAAAGCGCCTCAAGGGACTCTGGGGTTATCAGCAGGATCCCTTTTGGGGATTTCAACGCGCGCGTCTTGATCGATTGCGAGACATCCCCGTGCCAGGGAACAACCGGAATCTCTGCTTCCTGGCAGATGCCCTCCAGCCGCATGGCCTGGTCCGTGATCAAGGCTTTCAGCGGACCGATGTAGAGCAGGTCGAAACCGGTGCCGCCCGACGGCTCGTCAAGCACCTGTGAAATCAACGGCAGGAACGCCGCCTCGGTCTTTCCGCCCGCCGTAGTAGCTGCAATGATTAAATCGTCATTGGTTTCGCAGATCGTCCGGATGGATCGCGCCTGGATGTCGCGAAGCTCGCGCCATCCTTGCTGACGTATCCATTTCTGCACAGGCCTCGCCAGTTTGTCGAACGCACTGCTCATCGGCGTCAGAGCTTGAAGCTGATCAGATCATCGTCACCAAGGTCTTGGGCACCAGTCGACTCGTCTACCTCGGTCATGTCTTCGCCGAGGTCTTCGGAGACTTCGATCTTTTCGATCAGATCGCTCCACTCGACACCGGGGTTTTGCTCGAGTACGGAAAGCAGGTTCACGAAGGCCGTCACCGTATTGCGCGGGGTGCGGAAGTAAGCTTCACCGATCCGGTCCGAACAATGCGCCATGAAGGCCTCGAGCGCGTCGTCCGGCAGAGCACCGGCATCGTCCTGCATGATCCGCCGCACATTGGCCAGAAGAACGAAGAGATCTTCAGGGGTCAGGCTGGCCAGCCGGACAACCGGTCCTGAAAGGTCGACCAATCCGTCTCGCGCGAAGGTGTTCTCGGCCAAACGCGATTGAAGGGCTTCGTAGCTATAGAGCCCTCGACGGGTGTTCATCAGAAACTCCGGGGTTCCACCCATAAGGAATCCGAGGTTCTCGGCGCTACCCTGCAGCACATCGTTCAGGATCCGGAGGATCTGTTCGTAGTTTGCATTGCGGGCCTGCGACGAAGTGAGCTTGTAGAGGTTCACCATCTCGTCGAGGCCGACCAGCAATCCTTTATACCCGGCCTCGCACACGAATGCCGACATCAGCTTCAGATGGTCATAGACACTGGCGTCGTCGATGATCGTTCGCACACCAAGCGCCTTGCGCGCGTCGGTGCGTGTGGCGAATTCACCACGCAGCCATCTCAAGGCAGCGGATTTCAACTCGTCGTCGCCGGTCTCATGGCCTTCCCAATATCGCCGGATCACCTCTGCGAATTCAAAACCCCCGGTGAGCTCTTCGAAGTGACCAAGGCGTTCACGAATGACAGACCCCGTGGGCGCATCGCGTTCCTCAGCATCGCGGTGTGCCTGGCTGACGAAACGCTCCACCACGCTGGCCAAGGCCCCGCCATCTGGCTTTGTCCGTGTCGACAGGTTTCGGGCCATCTCTGCATAGAGGCCTCGAGCTTGACCACCGGTCGCGTGAATGCGCCGGTCGGGCGCCAGGTCCGCGAACATCACCACCAGACCCTTTTCAAGCGCGACAAGACGGATCAGATTCATGAAGAACGTCTTTCCCGATCCGTATTCTCCAATGATGAACCGGATCGCCGATCCGCCGTCGGATATCCGGTCCATGTCCTTGACGAGCTCTTCAATCTCGCGGACGCGGCCGACCTGGATGTGACGCAGGCCGAGCTTGGGCACGACCCCGGCCCGAAGCGCCTGTACGATTGCATCGCGTTCACGTGGTTTCAACTTCGACATCCCTGCCCTCCGCACTCATCTTTTCTTTTACTGCCTCCGCAATCTCCGGAGACACGTCATATCCATCATACTCGTCGAGCAGCGCTTCATCGTAGGTCTCAAAAGCCCATTCATTCACGACTTCCAAAGCCCCGGATACCATCAAACCATGCGAGGCGCAGATCTTCTCGAACTCGGTCTCAGACCAATGCCCCCGGGTAAGTACTTCGAGGACAAGTGCGCCGTGTTTCGGGTCAAGCCCTGCCACCTGGCTTTGGTAGTCAGGCGTGGAGGCACCGCTTTCTTCCTCTTCGACATCGAAAATCTGACCGAGGACGGACGACACGCGCTCGGTGTCCGAACGGATTGCTGCGATCCGCGTAGCGTCGAGCTTGGGTCCGCTGGCTTTCTCAAGATCGGGTATCGCTTCGCCCGGACGACCCGGTTTCGAGGCACGAACAGTGCGAGGACCATCCGCAACTTCGCCAGCATGCAGGTCTGAGTAGGCAAGCGCAGGATCTAGACCCAAAGCCTTGTAGATTTTCTCGATGCTTGCAACTTCGTCGGAGTGAATAATGCCATCAGCATGTGCTGCACCAACCAGCGCTGCCCGCATAGCGGCCTGGCTGTCTTGGCCCACCTCCTTCAGTTTCCGCCGCAGAAGTGCCATGTCCGGTGGCACGGCCAGGAACCATTCAAGGTTTGCACGCAGCCTGCGGCGTTCCTGATCGCTGAGGGACGCGGCAGAAACCTGATCCTCCAGTGCCCTGCGTTCAGGATCCGCGATGCGACCATCCGCATGAGCAACGAACGACCCAAGTGCCAATTCAATCAGAGCGCTTCGATAGCTGTCGGAAACTTCCTCCAGTCTTTCGATGGGTTCGCCCAGGCTGAACAGGACAACAGGCTCCTCCGCCTTGGGCGACCGGAGCGCAAACCGAGGGTCGGGCGCCAGACCGAAACCGAGGCGGGCGAGCGCATCGGCCGCTCCTGTCATCTGCCGTTTCCCGATTTTCTCGCTCGTTTCTCCCTCCAGACGTCCGATCACCTCCTCAAGCGGCACCAATCCCCCCCGATCGACGATAGTGCTTGCCCAAGATTTCAAGCGGTCCATTTCCTCGGATGGGAAGGCATCCCACAGTTCAGAAGGCAGCAATGCATGAGCTTCAACGCTTCCGCGGCCATCAGGGTTTCGGCCCAGGAAGCGACTGAGCTTGTCGAGGTCGGTCATCACCTCGTCAGCCAACTCCTGGGCAATCTCAACCGGCTTGCGCAGGCCGGAAATATCGGGAACCGGCTTGCCGTCGACGGTTGGGTTGGCGGACCCCTGAAACTCGCTGGAGGCGGCCCGATAGGATGCCGTGAGAGATTTCCGGGGCTTTGTAACTTTGAGCCCATCAGGAAAACGCCGATCAAACCGCATACGGAAAAGAGCGACGAACTCGTCACGACACCGCGTCGCGGGAGTTCTCAGGTTTGTTTCCGGATGGCAGATGAACCAACTCAGCAACCAGTCAGCTGTCAGGTTCTCGCCTTTGTCGATCCGAGCTCCGATTGCGTATTTGAGTGAGAACGGAAGTTCCCAGCTCTGCCTCTCGAAAATCGGCTCGATAGCGTCGAGGTCGGTTTCGGCAAGCATCGCAATGTCGAGGAACTCGCCCAAATAGCGCCTGACGGAGTGGTTGTCAGGGTAAAGTGACTGCAGCCGCCGGACTTCCTGGACGATATCCTTGGCATCTTCGTTGGACTGATCGACGAAGAAGCGACGCTCCAGCCCGTAGAAGTACAGGAACATGTAGCCGGGGTTGTAGGAGGCGTCGTTGCGCCCGCTGGCCAACCAATCGAGGTAGGTCGCCCGGCACTGAGGTGAGATATCCGAGTATCCGGGCCAGTAGGGCATACCTTCACCAGCTTTGTCGGCTCCAGAGCGCGCGACAGACAGGGATGGATCGATATAGGCTCGGCACTTGTCACGATACCCGTAGGTGTTCAGCAAGGGAGGCGTGCCAACATAGACCATCCCTCCGATGGCGCGGCCGGCCACGCTAGCTGTTTCATTAGACGGGACCCACTCGCTTTTCGATGATCGGGCCGATGCGCTCGATGCCACTCGCGAGGGCTGGTTTCGTTCTGCGGCCGCGGCAAGTGCCGGCGCCGCAGACTTTCCAGCCCGAACGATTTCAGCGTAGTCCTGCTTTGGTGGGGAGTAAGCCTGCACGGCAGCCGGCTGTTTGGACGCGTTGGCTTCGCGGGTTCGTTCGCGCTCACGCTCGATACGCTTGTCGTAGGCACTTGGGCGCGGCACCGGCTCAGGTCGGGAGGGTAGGTTTGCGGAACTCCCCTCAGCTTGCGCCTTTGCAGCGACTTTCCGCGATCTCCGTTTTTCTTGCCACCAGACCAGAATGACGGGAACACCAAATGCAAACAACATCTGGCCGCCAATCGGCCAAGCCTGAAGCATTGTGGTCACCACGACCATGCATAAGAAAAAATATAGGACGAGAAAGAATGTAATTCGGAAAAACTTGATTATTGAAGACATTATCGGAACCCTCTTCGAACCACACTATTTTGCACAGCCATCTTTGCAACGACTAACGTCATGGTTGAAGCATTTCCCATGCTTTATGCTTGATTGGGCCGATGGCCACATACATCTGTTCGCACCGTTAAGGGCACACCCCCGCCCCAGTGACCGTAACCGGAACGGCCGAGATCGAGCCTTGCCACGACCATGCGACGGCTGGTTGGGCCGGCTCCGGAGGAGACTGCACTGCCAGCGGCACGTCGCAGGGAGAGGCGGCGTTTCAGCTCGGGG
>NZ_JAYKSL010000042.1:0-14624 GCF_035481585.1 Salipiger marinus
ACCGAGTAGGGCGCGGTCCTGACCAAAGGGCAGGAGGGGCCAATGTTCCCCTTGAATGCTTCAGCTTAAGAATCAAAAATTACTTGAACGGCAGGGCCATTGAGACAGGCGGAACACACTTTGATTGAGCTGAAAATCGAACTTATTGGCATCAAACCACCGATCTGGCGCCGGATCCTCGTGCCGAATGACATCAGCTTGGACATCCTGCATTCCGTTCTCCAGGGCGCTATGCCTTGGCAAGACTATCATCTGCATGAGTTCGAGATTGGCGAAGACAGGTTCGAGGCCCGCGACGAAAGTGACGACAGCTGGGACCCAAACGATGGCCGGAAGGACGAAAAGAAGTTTGCTCTTGGAGAGCTGGTCAAGAAAGGCAGTCAGTTCACATATACTTATGATTTCGGCGATGGTTGGCGGCATCTCGTCACCGTTGAGAAGATTAGCAAACCAACCGGAAGACCAGATCTGGACTTCCCCGCCTGTGTTGCCGGAGAGCGAGCGTGCCCGCCAGAGGATAGTGGCGGGCCCTATTCTTACGAAGAATTTCTCGACGCGCTGACCGACAAACACCACCCGGAACATCGCGATACAAAGCAATGGGCGGGCGCGTTCGAACCGGAAGTGTTCAGCGTGCAGCAAGCCAATGCTGCCGTCGGTGCGATGTTTGTATGGGCAAAAGAACGCCACAATCGAAAGTGAAACCTGACTCTGGTTTGGCGCAGCGGCTTCGACAGGGGCACATAGCTTCGACTGTTCGATCCGAATGGCCGGATGTCTTCTCAGCCCTCCGAGGGCATCCACGCCCTGCTTTGCTGGTGAGCTTCAGAGTTGACAACCACCAGTCTCTTTGAAAATTCCAGAATTTGTCGATCCTTGACGGACTATCTCACAGGTTTTCACAGAAACATGTGGCCTCCTCTTTAAAAATATATCATTGTGTCGCGCATGAGTGGACAAGAACACGAAAAACTAAAGAGCCTTCTTGAGGCTGTTCCCACGGGGTTCCTCGTGGACTCCGCCTGGCTTGAGCACCACGGGATAGGCCGGCGTTCGTCCTACGCCTATGTCCAACGCGGCTGGCTAGAACGCCTTGGCCGCGGCGTCTTCCGCCGCCCGGCACCAGGCAACGCCACCACGAACACGCTCGACTGGAAGACCTGCCTGCTCTCGCTCCAGCACATCATGCACTACCCTGTCCATATCGGCGGGGTGACGGCATTGGGCCTGCAAGGCTATGCGCACTATCTCTCCCTCGGCGACAAGAGCACAGTCTGGCTCTACGGCTCAAAAATCCCCAACTGGCTCGAAAAACTGCCGCTCAACGCCGAACTCCGCACACGCAGCGTATCACTGTTCTCCGATCTTGAATTGGGTGTCGATGGCGCACGAAGGAATCCCGACGAGACAGCATCGTCCCTGCCCTGGGACTGGAAACTGGTGATGTCTTCGCCGGAACGCGCGGTGTTTGAGGCGCTGGACGAGTTGCCGGATCAAGAGAGTTTTCACAACCTCGACATGGCGTTCGAAAGCCTGACGACGTTGCGCCCGAGAACCCTCTCGGCACTGCTCAGCAGTTGCAAGAAGATCAAGGTCAAACGCCTGTTCTTCGTGTTCGCCGACCGCCACGACCATGCCTGGCGCAAGCGACTCGATCCGGAAGAGTTCGACCTCGGCAGCGGGGATCGCGCATTGGTCAAAGGCGGCAAGATACATCCGCGCTACAGGATCATGGTGCCCGAAGAGTTTGTAGGAAAGGAACGTGGTCATGGCGCATGAGGACTATGTCGCCCAAGTGGCGCTGCTCGTGCGGATACTGCCGTATGTCGCAAAGGAGAAAATATTTGCGCTCAAGGGTGGGACGGCCATCAACCTCTTCTATCGCGATCTTCCGCGCCTCTCGGTCGACATCGATCTGACCTATCTGCCTGTCAAGGACCGCGCCGAAAGCCTCGTCGAGATCAACGACGCGATGGACCGGATTGCCGCCGCCATCGAAAGCGGAATCACCGGCGCCAAAGCGCAGCGCATTTCCGGGGGTGGCGGCGGCGCCACGCGTGCGCTCGCCCGCCTCGGCACAGCCGAAATCAAAATCGAAACCTCCCCCGTTACCCGGGGCGTCGTGCATGATCCGGAACAACGCGAAGTCTCCGAAGCCGTCGAGGAGGCGTTCGGATATGCGACGATGAACATCGTTTCCTTCGAGGATTTGTTCGGCGGCAAGCTCCATGCGGCCCTTGATCGCCAGCATCCGCGAGACCTTTACGACGTCAAGCTGCTCTACGAGAATGAAGGCTTCACGGACGAGTTGTTCCGCACTTTTCTGATCTACGTCGCGAGTTCACCACGCCCGCCGCACGAATTGCTGAACCCAAACCTGATCGATCTGGATCAGCCCTATGTCAGGGAATTCGAGGGCATGACGAAGGAATCCGTCGACCTTGCGGAATTGATCTCAACGCGCGACCGCCTGATCGCGGACATCCAATCCCGCATGGATGAAGACGCGAAGAGGTTTCTGAGAACCCTGCATAAAGGGAAAACAAGCGCCGCAACAGCGACGAAACGCTTCTGAACATCCGCCTCGACTACCCGGTTGGCGTCACCGATCTGGTTGCCTTCCCGTAGACCAACAGCAGTGTATTCTGGATCACGAACCCCAAGGCAAAAGATGAAATCATCATCGCCACAGGCGTGGCATTGCGCATGTGCCTGAAGACAAAGAACTCGGAGGCGACGGCGATTGCAGCGCCGATCAGCAGCAGCAGCGGGATCAGCAAAATCGCCGGCGCTTTGCCCAAGAACATGACGGCAACTGCGTCCGTCGAGGGCACAATCAATGCAAAAACGCAAAAGGCGATGTATTCGCCGTGGGCGAAATTCACCAGTTTCATCACCCCGAAGATCAGAGCAATCCCAAGTGCGGCCATGGCATAGATGCCCCCAAGGCTCAGCGCATCAAAGAGCAGCTGTGGAACGGCGTTCATGTCGCATCCTCCGACTGGTTTTGCCCAAAGTAGGCTTCCTTAAGCAGATCGCTTTCCGCAAAGCCTGCCGCATCGCCATCGCCGGCAACATGACCCCCGCGCAGCAACACCATGCGCCCGCCAACCCGGGCCGCGCGGGCCGAGCTCTGTTCAACGATGATCAGGGTCAAGCCGCGTTCGGCCTGCAGATTGACGAGCGTTTCATAGACCTGATCGACAATATTCGGAGCCAACCCAAGCGAAGGTTCATCCACCATCATCAGTTTGGGATTGGTCATCAAACCGCGCCCGATCGCCAACATCTGTTGCTGTCCGCCGGACAGTGCTCCGGCATTGGCATGCCGCCGCTCACCCAGGATAGGAAAGCTCTGGTAGATCCCGTCGATATCCGTTTCAATCGCCGCCTTGTCCTTCCGGATGCCCGTGCCCACACGCAGGTTTTCCTCGACTGTCAGCGTTCCGAAAACCTCGCGGCCTTCCGGAACCATAGTCAGACCCAAACGCGCTATCGCTTCGGGCGAGCGGCCATTCAGCACATCGCCGTCCACCTCAATGCGGCCATGGGTCGTGGCAACGGCTCCGCAAATCGCCTTGAGCAGAGAGGACTTGCCCGCCCCATTCGGCCCGGAGATGAACAGCCTCTCACCCTCTTGAACAGTAAAGGAAACATCCGACAGTGCAGGCACTTTGCCATACCGAACCGCGACATCGAAAACACCCAGCTTTGACATCACGCGTGCTCCATGTTTTCTGGCGCATGCTCTGCGCCCAGATAGGCTTCGCGTACCGCCTGGCTGGCCAGGATCTCGGTCTTGTCGCCCTCTTCGATGATCTTGCCCGCGTCCAGAACATAGACGTGGTTTGACAATGACAGGACAAGCCCGACGTTATGCTCGATCAACAGGACACCGCAGTTCAGCTCATCCGCGATCCGCCTGATGATTTGTGCCAGATCATCCGCTTCGGTTTCGGACATGCCTGCGGCGGGTTCGTCCAGCAGCAGGTAATCGGGGGCAAACATCAGCGCACGCGCAATGCCGACCCTGCGCTCGTCCGTATAGGGCAGCCCGGCTGCGGGCAGTTCGGCAAGATGCCCGGCCCCCATCCAGGACAACACGCGCAGCGCTTCGTCTTCGGAGGCGCGCCGCGAATGGCCAAGGCCCACCCCGGTCACTGCAAGATTGTCCAGTACATCCAGCCCGGAAAACAAGCGCCCGGCCTGGAACGTGCGCGCAAGACCCCGGCGGCGAATGTCATAGGGCGCTTTGGCGTTGATGTCCTGCCCATCCAGCATGACCGTGCCTGACGTGGGGTCCTGAAAGCCTGTGATGATGTTGACGCAGGTGGTTTTGCCTGCTCCGTTGGGGCCGATCAACCCGACAATTTCCGCCTTCTTTAGCGAAATCGTCACGTCATCCAGAGCCTTGAAGCCACCAAACGCAACGCTGATTGATTCCAGTTCCAATGACAAAATCTTATCCTTCGCGTTCCTGTTCCGACCGTTGTGCGCCACAGCCGCCAACCGATGGCGGCTGTGGGTCCTGGTGATGCTCACTAGGTCCAGTGCGCCACGCTGCGCCGCTCGAAACTCTCGCGGAACTGTTCGATCGTCTTGGGCAGCGGCTCGCCGGTTTCCCAATCCAGGATCACCGCATAGCGTCTCACGGCGTCCATCGCGTCGATCTCGCCTTTGCGATACATCTCGGCAACCTTTTCAGGATCAATGCGGGCCCAAGCCACGCGGTTTTCACGAATATGCGCCCGCAGTTTCTCGGTCTCGGCCTCATCGACCTCATATTCACACAAGTCCGCATCAATCTCTTTGATCACAACGCCATAGTCCAACGCGGCTCGTTTGATAGAGACATAGTCATCCACCACATCCGTCAGAACAGCCTCTGTCTTGCGTTCAAGTGGGTCGCCAAAGCCGCCGCCCCCCGCGGTCGGGCGCGCAAACTCATCTCCCGAATACATCGGGAAGTCAGAGAAGACAGACCCAAGCCATTCGTGCGTGTCCGAGCCGGCGCGTTTGATGGTCAGACCATGCGGCATGGAGGGCAAACCGCCATCAACACCCCAGACGACGGCGCGTTCGCGGTCGCAGACATAGGACATGACGGATTTTTCACTTTCCAGAAGCAGGGAGGTTTTCTGCACCCCTGTCCCTCCGCGCCATTTGCCCGGGCCTGCGCTGTCTTTTTTGATCTGAAATTCAAGCGTCCGGGTCGGGTTGACCCGCTCGTTGCCTTCGTTGGGCTGAGACATGAGCCCGGTTCCGAAGCAGGCTGTGTTGACGTCGCTGCCATCCTTACCGCGCCGTCCGCCCCAACCGCCGGGGAGCCATTCGTAGAACAAGAATGTAGAGTCCTCCTCGCGCCGCTTGTCCGTGCCCCCCGCCAACAGGTATTCAAGGTTGAATGCACAGGCGATGGCGCGCTCCGGCATGATCTCCGACCACATCTCGAAAACCGAGTTCATGATCTTTTCAAACGGCATCAGGAAGCCGGTGACCGCCGTGGGCCACTGGGCACTGACCACCGAATTTTCCGGCGCAGCGACAGAGAGCATCCGATAGAAGCCGGAGTTCAACGGCAGGTCAGGAAAGAAGGTCTTCATCCCCGCGACGACAGCCGAGAATGTGGCTCCCGGCGCGGAATTGTACATCGAACCAATCGTCGGGTGGCTGCCTTCGAAATCGTAGTGAATCTGATCACCCTTGATTGTCATCTTGATGTGGATCGGGATCATCCCCTCGCCACCTGACGGGTCCCGGTCGATGTAGTCGACGGATTTCCATGTGCCGTCGGGCAGCGCCGCAATACGCTGGCGCACGGCGCGTTCAACGTAGTCCTGCACCTCGTTCATGCCCTGCTTGACCTGCTCGCGCCCGTACTTTCGCACCAGCCGCAGGATTTCACGTTCGGCCACCTGCGTGGCCTGTGCCTGGCTGTGGATGTCACCGATAATCGACGCGGGGTCGCGTGTGTTGTTTGCGATCAGGTTGGCAACGTCGGAACAAAAATCGCCGGCACGGAATAGCCGGACAGGTGTGATCCGAACCGCCTCGCGGAACATGTCTTTCGCCGTCACATCAAACGAACCGGGCACAGAGCCACCCAGATCAGACCAGTGCCCGTTTGACTGCGAAAACCCGATCAGCTCGTCTTCATCAAAGATCGGCCGCACCAGACGGACATCGCTGAAGTGCGTGCCACCTGCGTAAGGATCGTTGATCGCGTAGACATCGCCGGGCATCATGTCGCCCTTGAAGACGCGAATAACGTCTTTGCAGGTAAAGTGCAGCGTGCCGACGTGCACCGCGATGTCATCGTTGCCCTGCGCAACCGAATTGCCTTCGGCATCATGCAGCGCGTTAGAAAAGTCTCGGTTGTAGATCACAAAGGAGTAACAGGTGCGCAGCATCTGCTCGGCCATCTGGTCAACGGATGTGATGAAGGAGTTCTTGAGAACTTCAAACGTGACGGGATCTAGGGCTTTTGAATCACTCATAGTATTACTCCTGCACTCGGATGAGAATGTTCATGTATTGATCGACTTCAGCAGTCGTGTTCGGCGGAATTACGGTGGTTGAATCGAACTGCTCGACAATGGCGGGGCCATCAAAGGTCGCACCGGCGGTCAGGTTTTCACGCTCGAAAATCATCGCCGTGTGGGCCTTGCCGTCAAACCAGACATCGCGTGTCTTGTCGGTCTTGGGCTTGTTCTTCCTCACCTCGTGCTTTTGCAGCTCGGCCTTGGGAACCATACCCGTCGCCGTCAGCCCCACACGGAAGATCGACACCGGTGCGTCATCCCGGCGGAAGTTGAATTCGCGCTGGTGTTCGCTGTGGAACCCGTCGATCAAGGCCTCAATATCGGTGACCTTGGACGGCGCAGATACTGCCAAGGCACGCCATTGGCCCTGATACATCATCTCGACCGTGCGCTGCATGACAATGTCCTTGGGCGCTACGCCTTCGTGCTTCAAACGATCAGCGGCCATGGCCTCCAGCCGCTCGAAGGCGGCCTCCAAATCCTCCGGCTTGGTATCAGCCGCAGCAGCCATGAAGCTGTCTGAGAAGTCGTGCTGGATATCGACCAGCAGGCAACCCAGAGCCGATGTCACACCCGGATTGGGCGGGATAATGACAGTCGGGATCGACAACTCCTTGGCAATTGCCGCACCATGCAACGCCCCGGCTCCGCCAAACGCCACAAGCGCGAAGTCCCGTGGGTCATAACCTCGGCTAATCGACAGCAAACGCACCGCATTGGCCATATTTGCGTTTGCAACCGCAACCACGGCTTCGGCGGCTTCGTGCAGCTCCATTCCGAAAGGCTCGGCCACAGTCTCTCTGACCGACGCTTCGGCCAGGGCGGGATCAAGGGTAATCTTGCCCCCCGCGAGCGATGTGCCAAGGCGGCCCAGCACAACATTGGCGTCCGTGTTTGTGGCCACTTCATTGCCGTTCTTGTAGCAGGCAGGCCCAGGGAAGGCGCCCGCAGATTGCGGTCCGTTGCGCAGTGACCCGCCTTCGTCTTTCCACGCCAGAGATCCGCCGCCCGCACCAATGGTCAGCACTTCGATCGACGGGAACCGGATCGGATAGCCATATTCGATATACCAGTCTTTGGTGACACGCGACTTGCCTTCATACACCAAGGATACGTCCGTGCTGGTCCCGCCCATGTCAAAACCGATAGAATTGTCAAACCCGCAAAGGTTGCCAATAAAGCGGCTGGCAATCGCGCCCGCGGCAATGCCCGACCCTGCCAGACGCGCGGCAAAGTCTTTAACGCTGGCCGGGGTCATCACGCCGCCGCCCGTGTGCAGCAACAGCAGATCGCGTTCGTAGCCGCCGTCAGCCAGCTTACCCTCAAGGCGCGCTACATAATCAACGACCGAAGGCGACACGACCGCGTTTGCCATCGTTGTCGAGAAACGCTCGTGCTCAAAAATCTCCGGCAGGACCTGTGAAGAGATCGACACCGGCACATCCGGCATCACACTCAGCAGAATGTCTCGCATCCGCTCTTCATTGGCCCCATTGGTGTAAGAGTTCATAAAGCAGACAGCAACAGAGGCGACTTTGCGCTTCTTCAAAACATGCGCGATGCGCAGCGCTTCTTTTTCGTCCAGCTTTTCCAGAACCGTGCCGTTCGCGTCGACGCATTCACGGACGGTCAGACGGTCCCGACGCGGGATGTAGGGCTTGGCCACATCTTTGTAGGTGTCCCACAGATCCTCCTTGTTGGCCCGGCGGATTTCGACCACGTCGCGGAACCCTTCGGTGCAGATCATCGCAGAGCGCGCCAAATTACGTGTGATCAGCGCGTTTGTTGCCACGGTTGTCCCGTGCGAAAACATCGACACCTCGCTGAGGTCGATGCCGCCCTGATCAATCCCGTTGAGAATGGCAACCATCGGGTCATCCGGTGTCGATGACGTCTTTTCGATGCGGATCGCACCCGTTGTTTCGTCCATAATGACGACGTCGGTAAACGTCCCACCCACATCTACGGCAACTCTTGTGTTCTTCATGTCTACATCCTTCAAAAGACAACAGGGCATCAGGAAGGCGCCGGCGAAAGCCGACCCTACTTGGGGGTTTTCGGTTTTAGCTAAGGGTTACGGAGGGGCCGTCTTCTGGCCTTGCTGCGCGGCTTTGCGCGTTTCGGTCGGTGTGCAGCCGAACTGCGCACGATAGGCTTTGTTAAACTGGGATTGATCCGAAAACCCCCACCGATGGGCTATCTCGGCAATTGTGATGGGCCCTACGACGCTCAGGTCCTCGCGCGCGCGCACCAGACGCTTTTCGCGGATGAACCCGGAAACCGACCTGCCCGACTCCGAGAACAGTTGTTGCAGATAGCGCTGCGACACATTGCAGGCCTCTGCCACAAGACTTGAGGAGAGATTCTCATTGAAGAGGTTGTTGCGGATAAACTGTTCTGCGCGGTGCAGATGTGCTGCGCGGATTGTCGAGGTTTCGCTGTCCAGCACACGGTCATCTTTGCGGATTGAGAGGCACAGCAGATCAAGGATGTGCTTGCCAGCGGCCGCGCGCGCCTGCTCATCAAGCAAATCGACGTGCAGCGCCGTTGTCTTGACGGTATCCAGAAAATAACTGGCCACGCCGGCTGTGCCATCAAAACTCAGCGCGCCCAAACGGTCTGTTGGGCCGATGCGGGCCCGCACGCTTTCGGAAGACACCTTCAGCACCAACAGCTCGTTCGTCTGTTCATGCCAGAACTCGTAGGGCAAATCGCCCCGTTCTACCAGAAACTCGCCCGGTGAACATTTCGCCTGGCGGGCATTCTGGTCAAAGCCGACCGTCCCCAATCTTGGAATGGTAATCAGCAGACTGCTTTCAACTTCGTCCAGAAAGTGCCGCTTGTGCCTTTTGTAGAGAATGCCATCGCAACGCATCTGCGACAGACCGACGATACCGAGGTTCCAAGTATTGAGATCACCTGAAAAGGACTGGTCATCCGCCATCGTGGTCTCTAGGGGAAAGAACGTATCTGAGACAGCCGCCTGCCACTGGGTGGCAGTCATGAGCTTGTTTGCAGTTTTGTCCTTCTGATTCATCTAACGTCCCCAAAACACAAATGGCGAAAACACAACTGTCTCATGTGTTAAAATGATCGTAGCACCGTTCCGGCCAACCACTTTGGCAAAAAACGCACAAACTCTTGTGTCACGTGTCAATTCGCGCACTTGCGATTCTTTCATCGGGCCCAGAAAGGCCCTGGAAAATCCTAAATATCTAACTAAAACATATTTTTACCAACCATTTGCAGCGCGAGAACACCGCCAAATCGGGTCTTGGTTTTGTGAAACGGAAAGCTGCGAAGGCAACAACCTGAGCGGGATTGGGCCGCATTTTCCCCAAGATTCACGGCCGCTGCGCTTCAAAAAAACGAAGCATCCAAACAGAATCACAGGATGGAAGTGTCCTCAAACCACGACCGAAATCCCGGCGGGCGTTTCTGCTTCAAATGGGCGGCCTCGCTGGCCCGCAGACAGGATGCTCGGAACAAAACTGCTTGCTAAAAGCAAGAAAGCGGCGATAGCACTGAGGGCAAATCGCGGCCCCCTGCCGCGTGAAAAACGCCAACTTACAAGAAGTGATGCCTGCCATGGATGTGCGACCAAATTCAGACGAAGCCCGTGATATCGCTTATCATTTTCACAGCTATACCAATGCCGAAGCGCATGAAAAAATTGGTCCGCTGATCATTGAATCAGGCGAGGGAATCCACGTCACCGACTCAAACGGCAACCGCTATATCGAGGGCATGTCCGGCCTTTGGAGCGTGGCAGTCGGGTTCAACGAACAACGCCTTGTGGATGTCGCCAGCCGGCAAATGCAAAAGCTGCCTTACTACCACAACTTCTCGCACCGCTCGCATGGTCCGGCGATTGATCTTGCTGAAAAGCTGATCGAAATAGCCCCCGTGCCAATGAGCAAGGTTTTCTATACCAACTCGGGCTCCGAGGCGAACGATACGATCGTCAAGATGGTCTGGTATCGCTCGAACGCGCTCGGCAAGCCCGAGAAAAAGAAGATCATCTCGCGCCTGCGCGGCTATCACGGCGTGACAGTCGCAGCCGCGTCGATGACGGGTCTGCCCTATAACCACAAGTCCTTCGATCTGCCGATGGAGGGCATCTTGCACACCACTTGCCCGCACTACTGGCGCGAAGGTCAGGACGGCGAAAGCGAAGAAGCTTTTGCGTCACGCTGTGCCCAAGATCTTGATGATATGATCCAATCAGAGGGCCCCGAAACTGTAGCCGCATTCATCGCCGAGCCTGTCATGGGCGCGGGCGGTGTTGTTGTTCCTCCGGCGACCTACTGGGAGAAAATCCAAGCGGTTCTGGCGAAATACGATATCCTTCTTATCGCAGATGAAGTGATTTGCGGTTTTGGCCGCACGGGCAACATGTTTGGCTCTACAACCTTTGACATAAAGCCCGACATTCTCACCATGTCCAAGCAGATCACCTCCAGCTATTTCCCCTTTTCGGCTTTCATGATCAACGATCGGGTCTATCAGCCAATCGCCGACGAAAGCGGGCGCATCGGTGTTCTGGGGCATGGCTATACGGGCGGTGGCCACCCCGTCGGCGCAGCCGTAGCGCTGGAAAACATCAAGATTATCGAAGAGCGCGATCTTGTGGCCAATGCCGCCGAACGCGGTGCAGAATTGCAAGCTGGATTGACCGACCTGACGTCCCACCCTCTCGTTGGAGAGGCACGTGGCATTGGCCTCATAGGCGCACTTGAATTGATCGCCCCAGAGGGTAAATCAGGCGATTTTGCCCCTGGAAAACTCGGCGCCCAAATGAACGCAATCATGCTGCGCAACGGCCTCATCTCACGTAATATGACAGACGCGATGGCATTTTGTCCGCCATTGATAGTGGGCGCGAATGACGTGCGAGAAATCATCCAGATCACAAAAAAGAGTCTGGAGGAACTGGCCGCAGACATAAACGGGGCCGCCTAGTCAGGGGAACGACAAGCCAGAACTCTTACCCTTTCCCATCCGGGAAAAACTTGGGTCGGCCTGTCTACACATTTTCCGGGTGGCGCCTGTCACGCGAGCTGATCTTTACAAATCTCGTTCAACCAAGAGCTTCTTCGGGTGAACCTTTGCTGAGCGGCTTTCAGACCGGCGAGACTCCGTTCTTGTTGACGGCCTCTTCGTTGCTTTGGTGCGTTGCGGCGGCGCGGGCCGAGCTGTGACGCGCAGGACGCGGACGACATGCGCGACGCGCTTCTGCATGAGGCGGCAGAGGCGCGCCGCTTGCCCTCTGATCCTGACTGGGACGTCATCGAAAACTCCGGCCTCACCTGGGGCGGGCCGATCAGGGAGCAGGGTGGACCGTGGTAGGATCACCTGGAACGATTGGGCGGTTTGGGAGAGCGCACGCCCGACAACTTCAAGACGTTCGATTTCTTCGACGAAGATCGAGGCCTTGCCACAAGCGCAAAGACGCTCGAAACCCGCGCGCCGGGATATGCGGACCGGCCCAGCCGTATCTTTGGTGCATTGAAGCGCTATATTGATCAGATCGACAAGTTTGGAGGGGGTGTCGTAGGAGAAACAGTAATACTGCAAGCTCTCTGGGATTTCACCGTAAAGCCCTTCATCTACAAACTTCTCGGCCAGCTCCCGCAATGTCTCGACATGGTAGATGTCAATGTCATGCTGACCGAGCATTTCCTCGAAAGTGTATCCGCATTGTAAGCATCCAGGGAAGCCCCTCTGCACTGTGATCATAGCAGCTCGTTGATTGTCATTCGGCGCTAATGATTGGCCGTGGTTCCGACCAGTTTCAGCCCAACAATCCCAGCAACAATCAAGAGAAGACAGGCGACACGAGCCAAGTCTTTTTGCTCTCCCAAGATGGTCATTCCAATAATAGCAACGCCCACAGCCCCAATACCTGCCCAAACGGCATATGCAGTACCTACGGGAATGTCTTTCATTGCTTCAGCCAAGAGCCAGAAGCTTGCGATCATTGCGAGCACGGTCAGGACAGATGGCTGAAGTTTCGTGAAGCCTTGAGTGTATTTCAGACCAATTACCCACCCACATTCAAGAAGACCCGCAAAGAACAAGTAAACCCAAGCCATTTTACCTCCATAGGCGTCAATGAAAAGTTTGATCAGGCGGCGTGTTGATCCCCGACCTCAGCATTCTGCGCGTTGATCATGCCCTGAGATGCCCAAGGTAGCAACAGGGGGATGCGATTGACGGGATGATCCTGGATGCGTTCGAGCACCCAAGCGAGCCAGGCTTCGGGATTGACGTTGTTCATCTTTGCGGTCTCGATGAGAGTATAGGCGATTGCTGCGGATTTGCCGCCTGCCTCTGACCCCATGAAGAGGTAGTTCTTTCTTCCAACGGCCACAGGACGCACTGCCCGCTCGGCTGTGTTATTGTCGATTTCCAAGAAGCCGTTGTCGAGATAAGGCCGTGCCTTTGGCAGGCGCGCGAGGGCATATCGGATGGCCTTAGCCAGTGGCGTCTTGCCGGAGATTTTACCCAACTGCTCCTTGAGCCAGATCTCCAGATCATCAAAGATGGGCTTGGCGAGTTCCTGACGCAGGGCCACGCGCTCATGGGGTGGTAGGAACCGTGCCTGTGTTTCAACGTCATAGAGCTTTCGAATGCGCAAGACCGCTTCGCCCGCCACAGGCAGCTTCAGGCTTTCATACAGGGCATAAAACTCCCGTCGCACATGGGCCATACAGGCCATCTCCTTGATGCGCCCCGTGCGGTAGGCATCGTTATAGCCTGCATAGGCGTCCGCATGGGCGTAGCCCGTGTAGGATTTGAGATGTTCGCTCGGGTGTTCCGCACCTCGGTTGGTGGAGAACTGATACCACACGGCGGGTGGCGCGGCCCCGGACCAGGCGCTCTCATCTCGGGCATAGACCCATAGCCGTGCGGTTTTGCTCTTGTTTTTGCCACGCCCTTTGCCCTTCTGGAGCAGCTTGACCGTGGTATCATCCATGAAGATGGCTTGTGCCTCAAACACATGGTCACGGATGGCATCTGCCACGCGTTCAAGCAGCTTGGTGCATTTGCCCACCCAGAGGGCCATGAGCGATCCGCTCAGGTCGATGCCTTCGTTCTCAAACATCTGGCTTTGGCGATAGAGCGGCAGGTGATAGCCGTATTTGCAGCACAGGATATGCGCCATCAGCGCGGGACCCACAAAGCTCTTGGGGATGGGGCGGCTTGGCATCTCCGCCTGAACCACCTTGTCACAGCAGCTACAGGCCAAACGCGGGCGGTTGATCTGATTGACGATGTAATGGCCTGGAACATATTCCAACTCTTCCAGAACATCTGTTCCCAGCTCCCTGAAGCGGCCACCACAGTCTTCACAGGTCTCACCGGGGGTGATGGTCTTCTTGACCCGCTTAAGCCCCTTTGGGAAAGGCTTGCGTTTGCGCGGGGTGCGCGGCGGCTTTGGGACGTCTGCCTCGGAAGACGTCTGGCCCTCACCATCACCTTCAGTCTCTGCGGCTTGCTCGATCTCCAACTCTTCGAGGATCAGTTCCAGCGCCAGTTGCGCGCTGCTTTCCGACTTTGACCCAAAGCGGTGCTTTTTGTGACCATGCAATTGCAAGCGCAGATCAGCAATGAGGGTATCTCGGCTCTGGATGGCCCGCGCATGGGCGGTGCGCTCGGCAGCAAGGGCGGCTTCCATCTCATCCTTGAGGCGTTTTTGGGCGGAGGCATGGCTCAACGATTGGCCCAACAACTCCGCATCCTTACGGGCCAGTTCCGCCGCTTGTGCGGCTACAAAGGCCTGCACGTCAGGTGGCAGATCAGCCAGATTTGGAGGGGTCTTACGCATGCCATTCCATAGCAAAATCGGACATCAGGGGGAATCCCAAAACAGCAAGAAAGCCCATAAAACATTGCCTCAGCCCACCATCGCGGGCCGCCATGTCTTCTGCGGCATGCGCCAGTCTATGCCTTCCATCAGCATGGCCAACTGCGCGCGGCTCAGGTTGATTTTACCCTCGCTGGCCGTGGGCCAGACAAACCGACCCCGCTCCAAGCGCTTGTACCTTGCGAGAGAATGCAGCCGCACTCGACGCAGAG
>NZ_JAYKSL010000043.1:0-14403 GCF_035481585.1 Salipiger marinus
AAATTATGCGCCTACCCGGCTCAGTTCTGGGTGGAAATCAACATGTCCCGCCCTTTCCGCAGATCACATGCGCGTTTGGCAATAACGCCGCCTGCTTCAGATAGCCGAGATCACGCAGGACAGTCTCGCGCTCGAGCCGTTGTGCCTGCCCCGTCTGGCCGGTTCGGCGTAGTTCCTTGTGTCGCCACCACGAGGCAGCGGTCGTGCGCAACACGCGCAAGACACCTGTTTGCATCGGAATGCCCTTCATCAGGAAAGACAGACCGGAACCCGGCCCGGACCCATCTGAGGGACCCCAAAGGCCCTCATCCGTCAGTCACAAAACCCGAAGAACACTTTCACTCTTTAGGGATCTGATGCCGGAGATTGTTAAATGCGAAGCTCATGAGAACGCAGGATCCTGCACTTTCCGGCATCAGACCCCAATGAGNAACACTTTCACTCTTTAGGGATCTGATGCCGGAGATTGTTAAATGCGAAGCTCATGAGAACGCAGGATCCTGCACTTTCCGGCATCAGACCCCAATGAGGAACAGGATCAGGCCCGGACACCCTCTTTCGGGCATCCTCAGGCCTGACCTCCCCCGGCCCTCCTTTTCCTCTCAAACCCTATGATTTCCGCAGGTGGCTTGATTTTGTTCCAGTTATGTTCTATTTTAAGGACCATGCTAAGAAGGGAGATCCCCGATGGAAAGCACCGCTTACGCCCTGCCCGCGACGCCCAAGCAGATCGCCTATGCGCGCGCGCTGGCCTTGCGCAACCAGACGCTTTTGCCGTGGGAGGTTCAGCAAGATCGGCGGTTCCTGAGCGCCTGGATCGACGCACAAGCCAAGTTGAACCCGGGCGCGCAGGACAGCCGCCCGACATCGAAGCAGGTCGCCTTCGCCGAGCGTCTCGCCCGGATCAAACGCCGCGCCGTCCCGGATGAGTGTTTCCGCGACAAGGGGCTGATGTCAAAATGGATCGATGGGAACAAATGAAGCTGGGTAGCCCCTGCGGTGATTGAGACTACTTCAGCCGATCAACAATCGATGCCCCGCCCGACCTGGCAAGCGCGATCAGGCTGGACTGGATTTTGGATGTGAAGACGGAACTGAACGTGCCGATGGGCGTGCGGTCCTCCCAGACATAGGACCGCTCCAGAATATCGGTGTTGATCTCGTCCAGCATGACCCATTTGCGGACATGGGTCTCCAATCCCACACGCTGCGACTCGATCTGTGGCACCTCGATGCACTTGCGCGAGGGCAAGGGCGGTTGCGTCGTGATCGGCAGGATGAACACCACGGTCTCGCTATCGGACTTGGCGACAGTGACGGCGATACAGACAGGCCGTGTCTTGCGGCCCTCGGTCTCGCCCGCCATCTGCTCGCGTCTCCACAGGAACGGATAGCGGAAAACCTCTCCAGCACTCGGCTTAGTCATCAGCCTGCGTCAAGTCCCGCTCGAGCCCTTCTATCATCAGCGCCTTGAGATCATCGGGCATCTCGTCAACCATATGAGCCTGTTGCGTGGCCCCCCGGGTGAGGTGCTGGTACTGGTCCATGCTCATCAGCACGAATTTCGGCTTGCGATGTTTGGTGATCGCAATCGGCGACCGAATGGCCGCGTCGAACAGGTCACTTGTGTGCCGCGTCAGGTCGGCAGCCTTGAACTCGGGAAGCTCATGCATGATAAGGGTCTCCATTTGTCCAGAATATACATACATTCTGGATATTCTGCAAGAGATGGGTTGAGCCCTTCCATGTGTCATCCGAACCGCCGCACGGTTTCAGTGTAGGTGTACTCATAGGCGGTGTTGCCGTCTTCAATGGACTCGTCCGAGGTCAGGTGGTCGTAGCCGCGAGAGACTGCCAACGCGCCGTAGCGGTCAAACATGACGAAGGCCCCTGCCCGCCCGATGTCCGTCGGATTGAAGGCTATCGGCCGGATCTCGATCTTTTGGACCTCTGCTTCTAACACGCCAAGCTGCGCATCGATCTCGGGGGGGGGTTCATCTTGTCTAGCGTACTCTTTTTCCAAGGCCTGATACTCGGAGAGTAGTTTGGTATGGGTCGCTTCTTCATCCGTCACCAGCCAATCGAGCAGCATTGTGCCACCCTCAGCGTTATAAGCATTAACACAGACAAAGACGGCGGTAAGGTTGGCCACCTGGGCCGAGGCGTCTGTGAACATCTAGCAAACCTGGAATGGCTTCTTGTTCCATGATAAGTTGATCACATCCCAGACCTGCACCTGACGCGGGTGATCTGGGTTCACCTTCAAACCAACATTCTTCTTCTTGATGATCGTATGGTTTGAAGTGTGCCGCATTTGTCTCTTGATCTTCGAGGGCTATGCAGACTCACCAGCCGGTCGAGTTTATGTGGCAAGAGTATCAGTTTCCTTGCCTCATCATAGCGTCGAGGTAGGCGTTGTTGTTTTTCACCTGTCCTGTGCTGGCTCTCAAAATTAATTCGTCGAGTGCAATAAGGAGCTGCCCTGGACCTCGGTCTCTAAGGTGTTTCATGATCCTGCCTTGTTCTATTCTTAGCAATTTTCCGACATCGGCCAATATTTCGAGAACTGATTGATGATCTCTTGGTTCATGCGGGAAGAAGTCCGATACGTTTTTCAGGTCCGTCCAAGCCATAATTGTTGGATCTCGGCGCTCCTGAAAACCAGAGGTTCTGTGCGCATCTGCTCTATCCTTTTTTATATTCAATCTTGTGGGTTCTACGTGCCGGACATTTTGTCCGTCGTCGCCGGACATTTGGTCGGGCATTGTTTCCTGAGCATCATGGTTTCCGACCGGAAACTCTCTGATGGTCGCTCCGACCAACTCTGCCAGCCTCTTGATAAGCTCTATGATCTCGTCGGCTTTGAGAGTTGCACGGCGTAGGATGTTTCGTACGTTTTGGAGAAATGAGACAGTCTCAACATCCTTTGCTTGGCGCAAAGCCTCGACACGAAGAGCCAGTGCCTCCGCCTTGAGTGACCGTAGCTTTTCCTGATCGCCCACAAGCTGTTCTGCGTGTTCGGTGAGCTCTCTTTCCCGATCATACATTGGCTGCAGATCGAAGCCAAAGGCATCTCTGATCAATCCACCGTAGCGAAGAGGGAACCGTTTGCGGGTTGCGCTATCCCTGCGCTGGATCAGCCCGGCATCCACGAGGTGTCCGATACACCGTCGAATCGTTCTCTCGTTCAGGCCGTTCGTTCTCTCAGACAATGATGCGTTTGAGGGAAAGACGATAGTCATTGTAGCTGTTTGTCCGGCCTTCTTCGGCATGAAGCTGATCAAGGCCTGCAGTGTTACTAGGTCATTTGGTGTCAGACCGAGTTCTTTGCGAAGCGCTCGGATCGGCTCGATGACCCTGTACGGATTCGTACCGGGTACAGAAGATCGTTCCGCCAAGGCGGGTGTGTGAGAAAATACCTGTCTCATGATGATGTCGGCTGAAAAAGCTTCCCCGTTCACCGCGAACGGTGTTGAAAACGATTCGGCTTCGGGGTATCAATCAGGTGTCTAAGCTAATCGAGGCCCTTCGGAAGCACTGCTTTCGGGGGGTCTTTCCTTTTCTGGCCTGTCCTCCTTTCTGCTCAGTTTTCGTTATCGTCTATGTCAGGACGATCAAGATCCTGATCCCTGCCGGAGACTGGGTTACCTATGGGTTCCATTTTCTCTGGGGTAATGATCTGCCCTGGACCAGCGGCCTTCGCGTTCGCCAACGCGAGAAGAGCGGCCTCTGGATTCTCAGAGATCCACTTATGAAGCCCATCATCTCCGTTCTTGACGGTGATGATCACGTTTCTTTTGGTGACCTTCACCATCCCGAGTTTTGTCTTGATTGCCGATGGGGCAGGGGGCTTGTGCTGTTTCAGGAGCCCTTCGAAGATCGCAAAGCGTTCGTCGGAGGTCTTGCCTGAACCTCTGGATTCCATGAGAGCATCATGGAATTCTCGGTTTCCGCCCGGAAACCCTTCATCTCCAGAGAAGCCAAGGCTCTCATAAGACTTTGCGGCAGCATACCAACGATCCCGTCCAACCCCGGGTGCCGCCCCGATCTTTTGGATGAGTTCAGTCGGAATACAGGAAGTGACTTGTTTCATGCGAGCAAGTCCCGTGAGCTTGTCACCGGCTTTCCTGGCTTTCTGATCGATGTTGAGGGCGTCACAGACCAGTCCCTCATCCTTGCCGGACTCTATGAGAGAACGTGCAAACAGGGCTTTCTCGATCCAGCTGAGGTCTTTTCGGAAGCTGTTCTCTTGGCCTTGTGCAAGAATCGCTTGATCCTCATCCAAGCCTCTGATGAGAGCCTTTGCGGGCTTTCCAATAAGTCGAAGGGCCGCTAATCGCCTGCGCCCATAGATGATCCTGTACCGCCCCCCTTCGGGGCTCAGAAGTATCGGGATAAGCTGTCCCTGCTTGTCAATGCTTTCAGCCAGTTCCCTGATGTCATCTTCGTCATCCAGGGCCAGACGATCTTGGAACTCGGAATCATCAATAAGGTCGGTACTGATTTCTTGAATTGAAGATTGTGCCGCATCCTGAAGAGAACGGGCCATTCCCGAAAGGGCAGGGGCTCGTGACTGGGTTCGAGTCGGAGAAATCGACGAGCTCTGCTGCTTTTCTTCATCCTCGGGAATGTCGAATGTGACTTTGCGGGCCATTACTTACGCCCCCATGCCGTTTTGATGAGCCCTTCGACTTCCGCCACAACCCCGTTGATGGACTCGATAGCCCGATCGTACGTCTGGCGATGAAAATCCGTTCTGGCGATCTCGAACAGTGTCTGTTGCGTGAGCCCAGCGTCAGAGACTGCGGAGGATTTCAGGAAAGGCTGAGTAAGAACGTCATCCGTGAACATGGTCCGCAGGAATGCCGCCATCTGGGTTTGGGGGCCGTCATTGGGCTCGAAACGAGTGATTAGAAATCTCATGAAGTCCCAGTCGGGCGATGCGCCCACATCAGCAATTGTTGCCATGAGGCTGGATGTGAGCTGCAGGAATTGGGCCATCGAGGCGACGTCAAGCATGCTTGGAATGACAGTGACGACTAGGGATGTCGACGCTACCAAAGCCGATAGTGTGGTAAACCCGAGTTGCGGTGGGCAGTCGATGACGACAATGTCGTAGTCTGTCTCGACTTCATTAATGCAAAGGGCAAGCCGCTGATAGAACGGCGGCCTGATATTGTTTCGAAGGGCGTGTGCGGTTTCGGTCTCGAACTCAGAGAGCAACAAGCCGGCCGCGGCTAGATCGAGGTTGTGGAAATACGTTTTGCGCACAACGTCTCTAAATGGGATAGGGTCCTCGTACCGAAGAGCATCGTACACCGTTCCGGCCTCAGGAAAGTCGATTTCCGGCCGGAAACCGAACATGGTGGTCATTGAGGCTTGTGGGTCGAGATCGATTGCCAGAACTCGATAACCATCAAGGGCAAGCTTTTGGGCCAGATGGATCGCCGTTGTCGTCTTCCCGGCGCCCCCTTTGAAGTTGGCGATCGAAATGATCTGGATATGCTCCCCATCCCGACGACGAGGAACGATATGCTGGAACTTGGTGCTTGACCGGGCTATTTCGTGGCGCGCTATATCGATTTGCTCTGCAGTGTAGAACCTGCGGCCGCGGGCGTCTGTCTCGATTTCACCGAGATCGAGCTTATCCTCGAAAAACATTTTCCGCAAAAAATCTTGGCTTACCCCGAGGATCTGGGCAACTTCCGTGGATGAGAAGCGTCTGAGAGCCTTTCGTTCATCAGGTAGAAACGACTTGCGCATATTCACATCAAGCGATTTGCTTAGACGTGTCGCCATCGTTTGGATCTTTTGATCCATTCTGATCCGCTGCTCGTTCATGCCCGTCCCGCCGCCCGTCTTCCGGGTCTATCTTGAGAAGGAACGCAAAACCGCCGGAAACTGATGGTTAGCGTTCTTCCGCAAAAATGTCAGGAAAGCGTTTGGCAGGCAAGGATTTTTTCAAATGGTGGGCCGGTATCCGGTGAAATCATTTATTTACAATGACTTATCTTATTTCGTGGATCCAGCGCGTCAAGTGCTTGTGTCGCTGCCATCTCTTAAACGCAAGATGTACCCGATTCACATAGGCGGTTTTGCTTCCAAAGAACGAATCTGAGTCTCTTAAATCATTCCCAGACTCTCGGCTCGCTCCAACAGCATCTTGACCGATGAGGGCTGCCATCTCGTTCGGCCACGGGGCGTGCGTTCGCGCATAGATTCCAGCCGTTCACAGATCGCTTGAAGCGTGATGTCAGGATCTGCGCCCTTGATGCCAGCAATAATGGCGGGCAAGCGGTCATCGGTTTCGCGGCGGCCGGCGCGGGCCAGCACCTCGGCAGGCAGGAAGCCGTCGCGGACATAAGCCTTCACAGCGCGTAAGAGACGGCTTTGGGTCCAGCGACGCGCCTCGGGCAAGGGGCCGTTGATGATGCGCAACACGTCTTCCCAGGCCAAGTCGGGGCGCAACCGGCGCACATGGGGCACCCAGTCTTGTGCCGTCTCGTTCAGGCGCTCCATGTAGCCGTCCTGTCTTGCCAGCCGTACCTTACGAAGAGCGGCAGGGTCTTTGGCCCGCAGCCCAGGGTTCCCGCCCACGCGGCCCTTTGTGCGCGCGCTGGCGAGGCCGGCCTTGGTGCGTTCCCGGATCAGGGCGCGTTCGAACTCGGCCGCGGCCCCCAGCACTTGCAACGTGAACTTGCCCTGCGGGGATCCGGTGTCGATGGGGTCCTGAATGGAACGAAAGTACGCGCCCTTGGCCTCCAGTCGCTCGATCACCTCCAGCAGATGCGACAGGGATCGCGCAAGGCGGTCGATCCGCACGACCACCAGCGTGTCGCCTTTGCCGATGCGCTCCAACACCCGCGCCAGCACCGGCCGCGCACGATTGCCGCCCGAGGCCTGTTCTTCATGGATCTCGGCACAGCCCGCCGATTGCAGCGCCTCGGACTGGGGCAGGGGGGTCTGATCCTCTGTGGAAACGCGGGCATAGCCTATCAGGGACATGAAAACGGGCCGTTTGCAATTTTATATGTCACTACTAAACGACCGTTTGTAAGTGAATGCAAGTGCGGGCTCTGTGGGGCTGTTCAGTACAAAGCCCTTGGTTCCCTTACGCTGAGCGCGATCAGCGAGCTCTCGCAGACCATTGCGCGCGCGTGCTATATAAAGTGTGCAGGCGCACCCTGACAAAACCCTTGGATAAAACGCGAAAGTATCATATTTTGCACATATGGAGCCTCAAGCATTTATAAAGTATGGTGTTTTTGATGATCGTCTTGAGGATGCGGAGGAGCTTGAAGAGACTTCTGAGGACGACCTGTGGTTCCTGCCCGGTCCGATGGAAGAGGAGCCGCATTTTCTGCCGCCCGGACCTAGGGCCGAAGTGCGTGAGACCGCTGTTCTCGACGATTGGCGACATGCCGAGGCGGGCCATGCTGCCCGCCTTGCCCGTGTGGCCGGCCGGATCGGGGCGTTAGACGACCGTCTGAAGCGTGGCCCGGAAGGCTGGCGGCACAGGCTTGCGTTGATCGAGGCGGCAGACCTCAGCTGGTTTGCAGGCGACCGAATTGGCCCGGATCGGCTGGCGCTCTGGATATCCATGCGCTTGTCCGGCGTGCAGGACGACACCGCAGCGCTTGCGCGTGTCGGATGGGCGGTGCGGCGTCTTACAGGCGGTCCCGGCCCAGAGGTGGACCTGTCCGCCTTCCTCGATCGCCGTGACCCCGAGAACATGGTGGATGAAGCCGAGCCCTTCGCGGATCGCGCGGGCGGGTGGCTTGACCTGATGGCGCAAGCCGCCGACCTGCACCCGATCACGCGTGCCTGCATGGGGTTTCACCTCTGGAGCCTCGCGGGCCTCGGACAGCAGAGCAACCGAATGGAAGCGGCGGTCACGGCGTCGCGCATTGCCGCGCATGAGGGCGAGGGGGCAATATTCGCACCCCTGGCCATGGGTGGGGCGGGGGCGCTGCGCGCCGGCGGCCCCCCGGCTGAACGTTTGGCGCGCTGGCTCGAGAAAATGGAAACGGCCTGCCTGACCGCGATGCGGCACCTCGACGATATCGAGACATGGTCGGCGCTGGCGGAAGCCGAGATGACCCCGCTCTCGGGCAAGACGCCGCCAGCCCTGCGCGGAGTGCTGACCGAATGGCCCCTGGTCTCTGCCCCTATGGCCGAGGCCCTGACCGGAGCCAGCCGCGCTGCTGTCCAGCGCAACCTCGCCTGGATGGAAGCGCGGGATCTGGTCCGCGAGCTAACAGGGCAAGGACGGTTTCGAATGTGGCGCGCCACAAACTGATGGTCGAACCGATCTGTGCGGCGGCCATGTTGCGTCTATCCGCAGCGCAGCTGAAACGGTGAGGAGCGCCGTTTTCCAGAGTCAAAGAGTTCGGCTGATCGGCTGAGACAATTCGGCTTTCGCCGCGTCCCCAACTACCATGAAAGCATTGTCGACTGGGTCGTGACCGGTCTGCGGGTATAAACCGGACAGACCATACAACGCTCCAAGCGACGAACGTGCCGTTGTCGTAACGGCCTGTCTAATGATGTCTTTTTGAAAATCGCCGTCGGATAGAGCAGGGGCAGGACATGAAGCTGCAGAATCTCGAACGCCATCAAGCTTGGATCTATCTCGCTGCCATCCTCTCCGGTCTGGTCTTGGGCGCGCTCGCGCCCAGTATCGCGGGGGTGTTAGAAGCGCTGCTGTGGCCCGTGCTGGGATTTATGCTTTTCACTACCTTCGCTCAGATGCCGCTCGCGCACTTGCCGCGCGCGACGCGCGACCGGCGTTTCATCGGCACCCTGCTGATCGGCAACTTCGTCCTGGTGCCGCTGCTGATCTGGGGGCTGATCGCGTTCCTGCCTGACGATCCTGCGCTTCGGCTCGGGGTGCTTGTCGTGCTGCTGGTGCCCTGCACCGACTGGTTCATCACATTCACCCATCTCGGTCGCGGCGATGCGGTGCGTGCCGCGACCGCGACACCGATCCTCCTCGCGGTTCAGTTCGCCTGTCTGCCGCTCTTCCTCTGGCTCTTTCTGGGCAACGCATACCTTGAGCTTCTCGCCGCCGATCGCATTGCCGCCGTCTTTGCGGCGCTTATCCTGCTGCCGCTCACAGCGGCTTTCCTGCTGGAGCGTTGGGCAGAGGCGCGCCCGGAGCGGGCCACGATAGTAAATCGCCTCGCCTGGCTGCCGGTTCCGCTTCTGGCTGTCGTGGTGTTCCTGATCGCGGCCTCGCAAGTCGACGTGGTACGGGATGCGCTGCCGGTTCTGGCGCAGGTGGCGGGCGTTTACGTCGCCTACCTCGTCGCCGCAGCACTTCTGGGTGCGGCGACCGGGCGGGCGGCCAGATTGCCCACTAGCGGGCGACGAACGGTCATCTTCTCGCTCGGAACCCGCAACTCCTTCGTCGTACTTCCGCTGGTGCTGGCGCTCGGACCGGAGTGGAACGTGGCGGCCGTGGTCATCGTCTTCCAGTCGCTCTTCGAGCTCTTCGGCATGGTCGCCTATCTGTGGATCGTGCCGCGCTATCTGGTCCCCGAACATGCGGCGAACACGCAGGACTCCGCGGCGAACGAATGATCGCAAACAACGGCGCTGGCACCATTGTACGCTTGGCTGACATGCGTGGGCGTCCTCAACTATGGCCTTTCAGGTCACCTCCGTCAGCGCGTCGATCACAGGGCATTCAGGGACATCGTCACCGGTGCATTGCGCTACGGTGGAAGACAGCACGCGTTCGATGCGTTTGAGATCGTCGATCTTGGCGCGGACCGAGGCGAGATGCGAATTTGCCAGACCCTGCACCTCGCCGCAGGTCTGGGCCCCACCATCGACCAAGGCGAGCAGATCGCGGACTTCGTCGAGCGTGAACCCAAGCTCGCGCGCGCGCATGATGAAGCGCAAGCGCGCGACATGCCGATCATCGTAGACGCGATAGTTTTTGCTGGAGCGCGGCGGCTCGGGCATGACGCCGATGTTCTCGTAGTAGCGAATGGTCTCGAGATTGCAGCCGGTCAGCCTGGCCAGATCTCCGCGCCTGAGGACCTTCACCGATCTGTGATGATTTATCACGTTTGACCCTCTTGAGCCTGTACCTGCTACAGACCCTGGATTGAGGTCATCACTGAGGCAAGGATGATTCGAACCATGACTGAAACCACATCCGCCGGCCGGCAGACGGCAATGGACGAAACAGGGGCTGCCGACAAAAAGGCATGGGCGACAACCTGGCTTGGCGCGCTTGGCGCGCTTGCCATGACCTCGTGCTGCGTCCTTCCGCTGGTGCTGGTCAGCTTCGGCGTTACCGGCGTTTTCATTGCGCAGCTGGGCGTTCTCTACCAGTACAAATGGATCACCTTCGCACTGAGTGCCGCCTGCATCGGCTATGGATTTTACAAGGCCTACCGTCCGATCCCGACTGAGGCCTGCGCGGATGGCACCTGCGCGCGCCCCATAAATCGGAAACTCATGCGATCCATTCTTTGGATTGCCACCGCCATCGTCACCGTCGCGATGATCTTTCCCTATCTCACCCCATACCTTCTGTCCTATTGAAAGGCTGAACCCATGAAGTCACTCCATCTTGCCCTTGCGGTCGTTGGAACTCTCGCAGCTTTCCCCGCCAGCGCCGCCGAACAGCGCATCAATATCGGGGTCGGCGAACTGACATGCCCGACCTGCTCCTACACGGTGGCGGCGGCCATGCGCGGCGTGCCCACGGTCGAGATCATCGACTTCACGGAGGGAGAGGAATTCGGCTCCGGCACCTACATCGTCGCCTTTGATAACGAGGCCGCCGATCAGGACATGATCGTCGAAGCAATCCGCGCCACCGGCTATTCGGCGGACATCGTCGAGTCCGGCGATTTCTGATCGCATTCACCGATCCGCACTCGGAGCTGGAGACAGCATGACAGACATGAACAATAACAATGAACCCACGACCCTTTTGCGGCGCGGCCTCATCGGCAGCGTATTTGCGGCGATCTGTTGCTTCACGCCGTTCCTGGTGCTGATCGTCGCCGGGGTCGGACTTTCTGCCGTTGTTGGTTGGCTCGACTACGCGCTTTTCCCGATGCTCTTCGCCTCGCTGAGTGCGGTTGCATATGCCCTGTGGCAGCAAGCCGGCAGACCAGGGCACAGTCCGAAAGCCCTTCTCATCGGCTTGGCGGTTGTTCTTTCGGCTCTGCTGTTCTGGCTGGAGTTCCGCTTTGCTCTGCGGATTTCGGTTGCCGCCGCTTTGGCGGTAGCGGGATATGCGCTCTGGCTCAGAAAATCGGGCAGTTCAGCAGTGAGCCGGATCAAGAGAAACTGGCACAAGGAAAGGAACAGGTATGACCAAGACGTATGACCTCATCGTGATCGGCGGCGGCACCGCTGGAAATGGCGTCGCCCGGATGGCCGCGGATGCAAGCTGGAGCGTCGCCAGCATCGACAGCGAACCCCATGGCGGCACCTGCGCCCTGCGCGGCTGCGACCCCAAGAAAATGCTGGTCGCGGTCACCGAGGGTGTCGAATGGGCCGAAAACATGGAAGGCAAGGGGCTGGAGGCGCAACCTTCGGTCAACTGGCCCGACATGATCGCCTTCAAGCGCAGCTTCACCGACGATATGCCGCCGCGCATCGAAGGCGGAATGGAGAAGGCGGGGATTGACGTCCAGCACGGAGAGGTACGGTTCACCGGCTCCGATACGATCGAGTTGAACGGCGAAACCCTGACGGCGAAGCATTTCCACATCGCCACCGGCGCGCGGCCGATGACGCTGAACATTCCCGGCGAAGAGCATCTGACCACCAGCACCGAGTTTCTTGAACTCCCCGACCGGCCTGACCGCATCGCCTTTGTCGGCGGTGGCTTCATCGCGATGGAATTCGCACATATCGTCAGGCGCGCCGGGTCCAGCGAAGTGACCGTGCTGGAGATGGCGGATCGCCCCCTTGGCAACTTCGACCCCGACCTGGTCGAAATGCTGGTCGAAGGCACCGAGGAACTTGGCATCGACCTGCGCACCAAGGCGAAGGTCACGAAGATCGAGAAACAGGGCGATGAATTCACCGTCACAGTGGAACGCGCCGACGGCACCGAAATCGTGACCTGCGACCTGGTGGTGCATGGCACAGGCCGGGTTCCGAATATCGACGGGCTGAACCTCGAAGCCGCAGGCGTCGAATACTCGCGCCGCGGCATCAATGTGAGCGACGCGATGCGCACCACCAATCCGGCGATCTTCGCCGCGGGCGACTGCGCTGCCAGTGGGCCCAAGCTGACCCCGGTGTCCGCCTTCGAAGGGCGTGTGGCAGGCAAGAACCTGCTGGCTGGAGAAGACGAGCGTACCGTGGATTATCCGCCGATCCCGTCGGTAGTCTTCACCCTCCCGATGGTGGCCACCGTGGGCTTGTCGGAAGCGGTGGCCAGGGAACAGGGGCTGAAGTTCGACACCCATTTCGAAAAGACAGGGGACTGGTATTCGTCGCTGCGCGTCGGCGCGAAACATACCGGATTCAAGGTTCTTGTCGAAGAGGGCAGCGGACAGATCCTCGGCGCGCATCTGATCGGACCGGGCTCTGAGGAGCAGATCAATCTCTTCGCCATGGCCATGGGTGCCGGGCAGACCGCCAACCAGATCAAGGCGATGATCTTCGCCTATCCGAGCTATGCCTCCGACATCGGGTCGATGGTGTAATTTCAGAATTTTGGCCGGGCGACCGTCGCGATGTCCGGTCGCAGGCCAAGGAAGAAGACATGGACCAGACCGTCAAGAAAAAGGATTGCTGCTCATCGAAAGAGGTGAGCGGCGACCAATATGACCTCATCGTCGTGGGAGCCGGCTCAGCCGGGTTCTCTGCCTCGATCACGGCAGCCGAGGCCGGAAAGCGGGTGGCGCTTGTCGGGCACGGCACCATCGGCGGCACCTGCGTGAACGTCGGCTGCGTACCGTCCAAGGCGATGATCCGCGCCGCAGAGGCGGCCCATGGTGGCGCGTCCGCTGCCCGGTTCCCGGGCATTGCGTCCTGCCAACATGCGGTGGATTGGCCAGCCGTTGTGAAAGGCACGACCGATCTGGTCGCGGAGATGCGGCACAAGAAATATATCGACCTGCTGCCCGCCTATGAGAACGTCACCTATATCGAGGACGGCCCGGCGCGATTGGTCGAGGGTGGCGTCGCTGTCGGCGGGCGGGTGATATCCGCCCCGCGCATCCTGATCGCCACCGGCTCGCGCCCCCATCAACCTGCCATCAAAGGCATCGACACCGTGGAGACCCTCGATTCCACCGGTCTGCTGACCCTGCCCGACCGGCCCGAAAGCATCATTGTGCTGGGCGGCGGCTATATCGGCTGCGAGTTGGCGCAGATGGCCTCAAGGCTGGGGGTGAAAGTCACGCTTGTGACCCGCTCGCGCCTTCTGCCCGGCGCCGAGCCGGAGGTGGCCCAGGCGCTGACGCAAGCGCTGAAGACCGAAGGCATCACGGTCGAGACCGGTCTTGCTTACGTCTCGGTCGCGAAAGCTGCGGGCGGCGTCAGTCTGACTGTCGAACGGGGTGGCAAGACCGAGGATCTGACCGCCGAACGGCTGGTTGTGACCACCGGCCGGATCGCCAATTCTGAGAACCTTGAATTGGAAGAGCTTGGCATCGAGACCGACGCACGCGGCTCTATCAAGGTCGGTCAGGACATGGCGACCACGCGTGCCGGCGTCTGGGCCGCAGGCGATGTCACTGACCGTGACCAGTTCGTCTACATGGCGGCCTATGGTGCCAGGGTGGCGATCAATAATGCCCTTGGATTGGAGCAGATGCGCTATGACAACGCGGCGATGCCGTGGGTCGTGTTTACCGACCCGCAAGTGGCCGGCGTCGGCCTTTCGGAGGCCGAGGCCAAGACGGCGGGGTACGACGTCAAGACCAGCGTGATCACGCTCGACAACGTCCCGCGCGCCGCCGCTGCACGCGATACCCGCGGCGTGATCAAGCTGGTGGCCGACGCCAAGACCGACTGCCTGCTGGGCGGTCAGATCGCAGCACCCGAGGGCTCTGACACCATCCAGACGCTTGCCATGACCCTCAAGTTCGGCATGACCGCAGGGGCGCTCGGCGCAACGATTTTCCCATATCTGACCACGGTTGAAGGACTGAAACTGGCCGCACAAACCTTTGACAAGGATATGGCAAAGCTCAGCTGCTGCGCGGGGTGAGACCATGGCATCAGGCGATAGATCGGACTTCTTGTCGACGCTTCCCGGGGGGCTGATCGGCTGGGGCTTGCCAATCGCCGCGATGCTCCTGGCGATCGGCGTCCCGCATCCGGTCAAGACCTGGGTCTGGGTCATAGCGCTGATCTGGATGGGAGCAGCTTGTCTGTTGGATGTCACTGAGAACTGACCCAGCGGCGATAGGAAAT
>NZ_JAYKSL010000044.1:0-11636 GCF_035481585.1 Salipiger marinus
GGCCCGGGGCGGCTGCGGAGTGAACACTCTTGCCAATAGTGTTAAACAAGGAAGAGAACCGATGATCGAAGCCACCCAGTTAAGGGCGTTCTGCCAGCAATCTCGTTACAGTTTCCACGCCGTCCAGCCATGCAGCCGTACCAGGACGTCGCCATTCGATGATCCTACGAATCCGTTGATGGTCTTCCGCTAAGTTTCTGGAAAAAATTGGTTCGTGATGGGCGATCCGATTCCGAAATTTCCGTATCGCATCGATGTCGTCAAAGAGGGACGCCCGAGCTTGGCTGAGCGTCAAGGCATGGTCATATCCTGGGAACGCATTGGCTAGTTCCGGATCCCAGATCCGGGCTTGCTGGCCCTTCACGAAGAGATGACGCCAAAATGCAAACTTAAGTTCAGCAACGACCTTGCCTGCCGTTGGCAAGCGCCTGGCGCACTCTGCCAAATCGTCTTTGGGCTGGTAGCCGCGCTTGGGAACAGGAAGCGTGTGGGAAAAACCTCGGTTCAGGTGCCAGTTCGCTCCGAAGACCGCCTCCACAGCTTCGACAGCACCATTTCGGATGGAAAGTTCGCAAAACTGAAGAGTCACATAGAACGCCGAAGAAATAGTGGTGTTCCAGCAATATAGGTCCATCGCACGCTGTCGATCACCTGCAGCTTCGCGCAAGTAGGTTCCGAAGCGTGGGGGAGACAGAACGGCCTCGAGGTCGACAATCTGTTGTACTGTGAATGCGTGCGGCATGGACTGATCAGATAGGAAAATGTTGACCCCGCGAGCATACTGTCCTAAATGAACACTACAAGGCTTTGAGGTTCGCGGGTGTGAGCCTTCCCTCATCGTCGACAGATTCGGAAAAGTCCGCTGCTTGAGCAGCGGACTTTTCTGTTTTGACATAGTCTATGTGGTTCAGCTCACCCCACTGACCTTCACTAAGGTCCTGTGCCACTATCCTTGCACCAGTCAATCCGCCCCTGCCGGATCCAGAAGTGGCACTGGCATTCGTTCGTCTGGCGGACCGACGGCGAGATGGTGGGGCGTCGCAGCCAATCTGGCATGGCCGTCCACTTGGGTCGCCGGTTCTTGCTGAGGGACAGCTTGATGGTTTCGCCGCACCCGCCGGGACAGCGGAAGCAGGCCCATTTGTCGACGCCATCGCGCACGATGGTCATCTCCCCAGGAACGATTTGATCGGGCGTCGGGTGTGTGGGCGTTACCTTGGCGATCAAGTCACTTCGCGGAATGAGACGGAAGAGTTCGAGGCTCTTCCGTAGGATGTCGATCATCATGTCAGTCACCCGATACGATCCAGGAACGGGTCGACGTCGCCGAGCCCCCAGTATTCCTCGCTGCCGCAGACCGGGCAGTCCGGCCGGGGCTGCGCCGCCTGTGAACGTTCAAAGCCCTTGTCGAGCTTGCGATAGCGTTGCCATGTCCATCCACCGCCGCCGCGGAAGTCGACGAGACCAGCAAGAAGTTCGTTCACTGCCATGGTGGCGGCTTCAGAGGTGAAGGTCACGACGGCCGGCGCGGGATTACCTCCGCCGCGGACATAGGCCTCGGTCTTCTGACGTTCATATTCGGCTGGGTCCGATCGCTCGAGATCCTCCTCGCGGGCCCTGACGCGATCCACCGTGCCGCGGCAGCCGTGGCACGCCGACGTGGGAAACAGCACGCTGACCCTTGCGGCCACCTCGAGGAGGCCGGGTTCACCATCGTCACGGGGCATCAGGACCAGCCCGACATCGATGACCGGGATCAGATAGAAATGCGCGACGCGGTTCAGGTAGAGGCGCCCGGCGTGATCGTCCGTGCATCCGAAGATGACGTCGCAGGATTTCAGCGCGTCACGGATGTGCGGCGCATCCACCCAGCCGTTCATCGACCGGACCTCGACGTCGAGGCCCATCATCGTCACCTCGCGCGCCATGACGTCGACCTTGGGCACCGCGTGGTCGGCATCTTTCCGGGTCGCGCCGTACAGGCGGTTCAGGTTGGAATGCTCGACCACGTCATCGTCGATGACCACGATGCGCCCCACGCCGAGGCGAGCGAGGAGTTGGACCACCGGGCTTCCGGTGCCGCCGCAGCCGACCACGGCAACGGAGAGCTGTTTGAGGAGGCCGTTGACCTCCGGCCCAAAGGCCAATGCCTGCCGCGCCAGGGCTTCCGACGGGGGCGGCACGTCGGTCGACTGGATCTCGATACGGTTGCCGATGACAGTCACACGATGACAGGGCAGGGGCGTCATGTCGTCTTCCCAGACCCGCGCTCGGTAGAGGCTGTCACCGACCTGCACGACGCTCACCAGGCGTGTCCCCTCGCCGTTCCGGTTCCGGGCCATGGTGAAGAGGTCACGTTCATTGCGATCGTCCTGGTCCGAGAAACCGTCGAGGCCTCCCGGGTGACTATGAACGATTGCCGGGACCAGGCCTTCCTCCTTGGCCCGGCGGCAGAGCTGGGCGAAGGAGTTGGTGTTCCAGGTGACATGCTTGTCGCTGGCATCGACGCGGTCCTCCTGCGGGATCGCGATGACCTCGTAGGAGGTGTAACGGGTCCGCGGCTCGAGGTCCCAGGGGTCCTGTGCGATCTCGCTTTTGCCGAGCAGCATGTAGGCGGCGCCTTCGTGCCCCCGGGGGTGCGCGAGCAACGCCTGCAGCTTGTCGCGGTGACGGGCATGGAGAGTGATGTCGGTGCGTTTCATGCCGCCACCTCCAAGGCCTCTTCGACTCGCTTCAGCATGGTCCAGATGCCGTCGGTGCCGGGACGCCACTGGTTGTTGTGGCGAGACCAGCGCTGCCAGGTCTGGCCTGCATGAGTCTCCCGCACCTGCGTGCAACGGGGCTCACGCTGGCCAGCAAGGAGCTTGAGATGCGGCACGGCGTAGAACATGTCGGGGGCGACCTCGGGATACGAGGGCGGCAGCAGGATCAGGATATCCGCCTGGGCGACCTGATACTTGCCTTCTGGCAGCGTGATCCCGGTGAGGATCACGCCCTTCTTTCCGCCTTCGATGACCTCGCGAACGTTGATGCCGCGCCCCTCGAGGTAGCGGCGATCCTGACGGGGGAGGAGGCTCATGCCGCACCCCCTTCCGTGGTCTGGGGCACCCCGGTGAAGAAGTGCTCCAGACCTGCATCCGCGAGGCAGATCAGATCGGCGTCGCCGACCAGGATGTCATCCTTTCCGGGGATCACCTGCCACACGGCGAACTTGGCGGGATCGACCCCGGCCAGCTTCTTGAGCACGCGTCCGCTGATGACCTTGTGGCCCCACTCGAGGCGTTTGCCATCGATGTCGAAGCGGAAAGATTCCGCGCTCGGGAAGACCAGGAAGCGCTCTACCTGGCCGGGGCGCAGGTCCGTGGTTTCCTCGAGGCGCAGTTCCTCGAGTTCACCGTTGCGCAGCACCTGGAACACGAGGTGTTCCTCGGCCTTGCGGAAGCCGGCTCCCTCGATGATCTGGCGGCCGGTGGGCGTCGGGTCGTCGATGACAGCGTCGGTGAACTTCAGGTCGTGATCGCCGACCTTGACCTTGTAGGGTCCGTGGTCGCGGGGCCTGCGGCCGGCCTTCAGGGCGGCCAGGAGATCTTCGATTCCAATCGGTTCGGTAGACATGGCAGCAAATCCTTTGCTTGTCTGCTCGACGCCCGCAGCAGGCGCCTTGTGCCCCCTATGCTCCCGAGAAACAGCCCATCGGACGCTACCGCCAGAAAATTCGCAGAAAAATTTCTCCGCCCCATGCCGGTCCTATGTCGACCGTAGAGGTCTTCGTTTCTACCAGATATCGTAGATGATTTTTCACGCATAACTTAGTATGGTGAGTTCTCCGTCGGCCCTCCCGAAAAACGAAGCCCTCGGAAAATTTCGTCGAAGATGTCCGGTGGACGTCTTTTCGGGAGCATATACGAGTGACAGGCAATCGAGCGGCTCATGAAAGACGACAAAGACGTAGACAAGTTCTACACCCCCGAAGACGCCACCGAGGCAATTCGAAACCTGTCAGCCGAACAGAAGCGAAGGCTTGATGCGGCGGCCAGAAGGCGCGCCTGGTTCGTAGGCGACCATAAAGGCCTGCTGCATGAGGCCATCGCAAGCACAGCAGAGGGGAGGAGACTATGGAACCGCTCCGTCGATATCGTGCGCCATCTGGACAAAGTGATGCAGAGCATCACGTCCAATGCCGCGAAGCGCAGAAAGGTCGCGGCCGACAAACGCGAAGAACTCTCGACACGAGACGAATGGCGGAATGAAGAACCATCAACCGAATCCGCCCTCGAGGCCCGCGAGTTGCGTGAAGAGCAACACGCGAAGGCCATCGAACTGTGCGGTGAGGATTGGGAAGTGCAACTTCTCGTAGAAGGTCTGCTCAACAACAGCACGCCGCAAGAGCTGGTTGAGCTCTTCGGAAGCAAGACCTCATATGAAACGGTCCGGAGAAGAATGAATCGAAAAATCGAGAACTACCGGGCCCAGGGTGATCACCGATGACGGAAAAGAAGGACCCCGGAGTGACCCGTCTCGAAGACGAGATGGTAGAGGACGTCTTTGCCATGAGCGACGCTGAGATTGAGGCGGAGCTTCGGGAAGAAGGCCTCGATATCGACGCCTTCGACAAGGAAATGGACGATCTCTTCGCATCCGCGCTCGCAGAGGGTGGGCAGCGGCGCCTGCAGGACGCTCGCAAGGCGGTCGACCTGCATCATGAACGCCAGAAGCGGAAAGCGCAGCAAAAGTCCCAGGACGAGCTTCGCGCGCAAATTGCCGCGATCGTGGCCGGCAACCCTGACCTGACGATGGCCGCCCGGAACTTCGAGAGGGAGCATGACGGCGATCTGGAGGGCGTCCTTGAAGATCTGCAGGAACTCACGGGTGACGATTGGGATGACGATGAGTGATGCGCATCATTCGTGATCCAGAGGAGTTGCTGAGAGAGTTCGGCGTCTCGCGCCCCGACCAGATCGACTTGGAGGCCATCGCCTGGACGCAGAACGCGCGTGTCCAATACCGTCATCTGCATGGGTGCGAGGCCCGGATCATTGGTGCGGGCAACCGTGCGAAGATCTCCTTGAAACCGGATGGGAACCCTCGTCGGAGGCGTTTCTCGCTGGCACACGAGATCGGTCATTGGCAGCGCCATCGGGGTCAGACCCTGATGTGCCAGTCTGACGATATCGAGACGGGCAGCACGATCGGGAAACTCCCAGAGCGTGCCGCCGACCGCTTCGCTGCGCAGCTCCTGATGCCCGAGTTCCTGATCCGTGAGAGCCTTCGTGGCTACAACAACCGGTTCGACATGGGAACCATCAGGGCGATGGCCGAGGACTTCGACATGAGCCTGACGGCCGCGGCGATCAGGCTGGTCGAACGCAATACGCAGCCGAGTCTCCTTGTCTGTCACACCCCGAAGGGGAGAAAGTGGTTCACGCGATCCCCGAAGGTGGACCAGCGATGGTTTCCCATGGACCAACTGGACAAGGATAGTCTCGCGTTCGATGTCCTGTTCGGAGGAGGGCCAGACGACAGGATGCTGCGCGCGAGCGGAGCGGACGCCTGGTTCGACAAGCCATGGGCGGACGAGATACCGATCAAGGAACAGACCGTGCGCATCTATGACGATGAGGTTCTGACGCTGCTGGTCGTGCAGGATGAGCGCATGCTTGCGGACTGATGTTGGCAGCCGCCAACCCGGGGAGAGGACGTTGCGCCGACTGTCGCAGCACGGTTCTTTGTTGATTTCTTTACTTTCACACTATATGTGAAAGTCAGGGCGACAGACCGGCTGAAACAGCGCCCACCCACCTTCACGGTTTTCGCGCGAGCGGATGGCAAGTGGTAAGTCGGATCCCAGGGCTGCCTTCGGGCAGCCCTCTAACTTTTTAGGCACCCTCTTTGAAACGTCTCAACGGTTGGCGAAGACCAGCGGTCGTCCCATGAACACGTTCTGGATCAGGATGGCGAACCGGACGGCATTCGGCCTGTTGGGCGGGGCGTAGGGCGAATCCTCCCTGCGATAAGCGCTCTCGACGCGGAGTTCGATGTGCTTGTCGCGCTTCCTGTTGTTCTTCTTGACCTCGAAGAACAGGTGATACCGGTCGTCTCTCTGCGGTGTCTCGACCGCGAGGAAAACGTAGTTACGCTTCTCCCAGGTCTGGAACACCCGAGCCCCTGGCAGCCCCGCCAGGATCGGCTGAAGGTTGTGACTATCGGCGTAGCGGTCCGGGCAGAAGATCCGCTGATCGAAACACATTTCGTCTGGAGGGTCTCCCTCGACATGCGCCCTGGTGAAAACGTGCGATTTGTAGACCACCCGCACACGCCGGTTGTTGCCGTCCGGCGTAGGACAGAGGAACTCGAACGGATCGAGATGCGCCAGGGAAATTTCCTGGCCAGCGACGAAGAAAGGGTCCCAGTAAATGCTCTGTGGCGGTGGCGGATTTGTCATTCAGCGCGATCGGTAAGAAGAGAAAAGACGGGCGTTCTACCCAGTTCAAATAGGAAGAGGCAACGGCCGTCGTGAAATCGGCAGGTACCTGGACAGCCAGGGCTTGCTCAGGACGGATCAGAATCCTTGTCGCTCCGATCGGTTGGCAGCTGCCAATCTTGGCCCCCCTTGGTCGCCTGCCGGATCCCCCACATCATCGCTTGAAAGGAGTTGGTATCCGCGCGGAAGGGGATGTTCACGTACATCCTGCCGTCCTCCTGCGGGGTCACCTCCACGCCGCGGTCTGCGAGCATTTCGAGCCAGATATCGGCGATCGTCTCGAACTCCGTCAGGCTTTCCCACTGCCCGTAGCGCTCCCAGAGAACGCGATGAGCGTCGCGCAAACGCTGGAAAAATGGAGAGAACCAGTGCCCATCGAGGGCCTCCGATATCTCTCGAAGATCCGTTTCAATGTCCTGACTGAATCCATCGGCGGTGCCCAGCACGTAGGAGGCATACTTCACGAGGTTACCGATGTTTCGCTGCGCTTCGATCATGAGCGCGTCGTAATCGACATCGTGCCGACACTTCAGGATCGCCTCCCGCACATTCGGTCCCGCTTCGCCAAGGATGTTCAGGAAGACGCCCTTGTAGTTCTCGGACGGGTCTTTACCGAAGCCTGCAGAGATACGACAGGCAGCATACTCATCCCATGAGGCCTCAATGACCTCCAGGCGGAGCGCTTCATACCATGTGTCCGCCCTGTAGCGGAGGATCATGCCTGGAAATTGCCGATCCTTGATGGCGTTGATTTCGACATGCGCACATTCGTGGGCGATGGTGTGAACTGCCTCCTGGCAGGCCTCGCTGTCGGGCTCATCCATGAGGCCTTCCAAGAAGACCGCATTGAACAGGATGTGCGATTTCAGGACGCCCTCACGAAGAACCGCCGGGGTCATCGCGATGCCGATGCCCCACTCCTTGCTGGCCGACAGCTCAGAGGACGTCTCGACTCCGCGATCCAGTTCTCTCAGAGCTTCGCCATAGTCGTAGGCCAGGGTCACGCCATCCAGGGTTTCGAGGTTCATATGCTGGCCGAAGATACTGATCAGCCCGAGGACGTTCGATCCGATGGCGCGTGCATCTTCCTCGCGGGCGTAGTTCCTGGCTGAGGCCGAGAGGTCGCTCGGCGTGGTTGTCTGCGGTTCTTCCGACACTTGTTCTTCCTATCTCTGCCTACAATTCGAAGGTGTGGTCTCCTCGTGGTGCCGCAAGTTGTAGGATTACAGCCTGCTCTGCACCTCCCGGAACAACGCCTTGATCTCGCCGACGGCCTTCGAGCTCGGCCGGTCGAACTCGGTGATCGCCTGACCAGAGATCAACGCCTGCATGAAGGCCTTGCGCTGGCCGAGCCTTGCCTTGGCCACCGGCACGTCCGGGTAAAGCTCCTGCAGCACCGCCGCGGTGTCGTCGCCTTCCGGCCCGACGGCTGCGACTTGGCTCAGCACGAAGATCCCCGGCCGGCCGGTCTGCGCCATGATCTCGACCGTGCCCGCGGCCGCGTTGATGTCGAAAGGACCCGGCCGAATGGGAATGACCACCAGGTCCGCGGCGCGGATCGCCGCGTCGATCGTGCCGCCGGCATGGGGCGGCGTGTCGATCACCACGTAGTCGGCGCCAAGCGTACCTGCACGGAACGACCATGCGCTGGAAAATCCTTGAGGTGCCGGACATAACGTCCATGCCGACGGGAAGACCGCTGCCCGCAACCCGGGCAGATCACCTCGGCGTCAATGACCTCTGCGTCAATCGCAAGGATCGCGCCATCTGCGCTGTATCCAGTTGCGCGAAGCCCTTCAGGCAACAACCTGCTGTCGAAACGTCCTGTCATGGCGCTCATCCCCCTTCAGAATCTACGCCAAATGTAGGGGCTATGCCGCAAAACATCACACGATGTGCGTCAGAGCCAAAATTGGGCGCCGATTGACAATCGTGGCATTTGCGGGTGTCGTAGGCACCGTCGGCAGTGACCGAACCGATCTCTTGGTCCGCCGGGATCTGACTGAGCAGATCAGGCAGAACCGGTGCATCTCCGATGTGTCTCCCGGAGATCTCGACGGCCCGGACCTCCAGCGTTTCCTCATCAATCCCCAGATGGATCTTACGCCAGACCCGCCGTTTTGGGCCGCCATGCTTGCGGGCGTGCCATTCGCCTTCGCCCTCGACCTTGATGCCAGTGCTGTCGATCAGCAGGTGCAGCGGGCCTTTCGACCCACGGTAAGGGATGTTGACGGCCAGGGTCTTCTGGCGGCGGGACAGGGTGCTAAAGTCGGGCACCGCCCAGTCGAGGCCAACAAGCTGCAGCAGGCTCTCGACGAAGCCGGTCGTCTGCCTGAGCGCCATGCCGAACAGCACCTTCATCGAAAGGCACGTCTGGATGGCGGCATCGCTGTAAATCTGCTGGCGGCCACGCCTGCCTGACGGCGCGGCATCCCAGCTCACCTCGGGGTCAAACCAGATCGTCAGCGAGCCGCGGCGCTTGAGCGCCTCGTTATAGGCCGGCCAGTTCGTGGTCTTGTAGGTGGCGGGTGTCGGTCTGCTCATGCAACCCAGCTACCATGCTGGATTCACTAGATGAATCCCTCACAGGATTTGTGCAACAGAGCCATTTGCACCAGTTGCGTTTGCACCAGCCCCTCCGCCCCGGTCGCGAGCTGAAGCGTAAGCGACAAGTTGATACCGTTCAGCGCGTCTAGTTCCAAGGCATGAGGTCGTCGATCTGCGCTGCAGGTCAGTGATTTGTGATGCGCTGCAGGGTTTGGGGGAGCCAGGCGTTCGGGTAGACTTGGTTCATCCGGCAGGTCTGAGGAAGTGTAGCGATGGTGGCCCATGGAGTTACAAAGCCTGAACGGCCTCAGCTGCCCGCTTACGGTAGTAACGCCTGAAAGGGGGAAGACCGCAGACATCGGAACGATGGCTGGCTTTGCGAGAGAGGATCAAGAACGCTTCGCAGCGTTGAAATGCGCTTTGATTTGGAAGCCGCTTTACTGATCCGAGCGAGCATCGACGGCTGCTTGGCATCTACCGGGCAAAGCTCTCATCACACTGAACTGGAAAAAGATGTTCGGGCTTGGTGGTGGGTCCAGATTGGGGGTAGTCTGACGTATCACTCCCGTAACGGCGGGTTGGTTTGCGAGCACTATCCCGTTTTCTAGGACGTCGCACCGAGCCACCACAAAGCCGGGTTGCTGGTTGTCCGTCAAATCAACGCTTCCAGGTACTTTCAGGCGATCCTCTTGCCAACGTTTGGCAGCCCCTTCGGCTTCTTCCCACTCGACCCAATCTTGCCACTCGTTTGCGAACTCAGCTTTGAGGTCGGGATGTCCTCCCCACAAGATGCAGCCGAGCACATTGTTAAACAGCGGCGGGAAAATCGTGGCTACCAGTGTTCCGACGCTTGTGTTCAAGCGGATTCGTTGCTGGCGTTCATTTTCGTCGATGACTTCGCCGAACCTCAGCAATGGAGCATCTGTGCTTTGAACCACACTAGCTTCACACGCATCCAATACCTCGTTAAGAGAAATGTCGGCATTTGCCTTTGAGGGCAACAACGACAAAGCTAAAAGGCCAGCCGAAAGAGCAAGAGCTGTGGTGAGGTTTCCTTTAACTTTGATCATTGAAATATCCTCCATTTTCATATGGTATCTTCCTGTTTTAACGGGTTCTGCCATAGAACTTACGCAGCCACTTTCAGTGTGAGTGCTGGACGTAATCTCCCCAAAAGCGCTGGATGAAATCTCCCCAGTTTGGCGCTGTTGGCGACGGTCCGGGGGGAATGCCCCCCCGACCACCCGCGGCACAGAATTCCCCCTGCCGATGCCAAGGGAAGGGCGCGCAGGTGGTGACACTGAGGGAGATCGTGCTGATCTTGGAATTTAAGCGGCAGGGCCTCGGCGTCAGCGCGATCGCGCGGCAAACGGGGCTGGACCGCAAGACGGTGAGAAAATACCTTGAGCGCGGGCTTGAGGCGCCGGTCTACGGGCCGCGCGAGTCGGAGGAGCGCTTGGCTGACAAGTATGGCGCTTATCTGGTCGACAGGTTGTCTGCCTGGCCGGGGCTCTCTGCCCGGCGGCTGCACCGGGAGGCCAAGGCGATGGGTTTCGAGGGAGCCTATTCGACACTGACGGAGTACCTGAGGCTGATACGCTCCTCTCGAAATAGGCATTGGCGGCGGCGATCGGATCGCCGCTTGTGTCCACCAGTGTGGCATCTTGGTCGAATACAACCGTCTGCATAATTTTTGCTCTCTGACACAACCCGCAATCCAACGTGAAGTCGGATCACCTTGCCCCTTCTTCTCAAGTCGATAGAACGTCCGCAGACTTAAAATAAACAGGTTTGTATATGAGCATTGCGCTGATCCTCCTTGCTGCGGGCAAGGGCACCCGAATGGAGTCCGACCGCCCCAAGGTCTTGCACCCTCTGGCACAGGCGCCGCTGCTCTGGCACGCGCTGCGCGCCGGGCAGACGCTGGATCCTGCAGCCTGCGTGGTGGTGGCCGGTCATGGGGCCGAGGCCGTCAGCGCCGCCACACTGGACTATGCCCCGGAGGCGCAGGTGGTGATCCAGGCCGAACAGCTGGGCACCGCCCATGCCGTGGCGCAGGCCCGCGACGCCCTGAAAGACTTCGACGGGGACGCGCTGGTGCTTTACGGTGACACGCCCTTCATCAGCGAGGCCACGCTGCAAGCGATGATCGCGGCGCGCGCCGCGCAGGACGTGGTGGTGCTGGGCTTCGAGGCCGCCGATCCGGGCCGCTATGGCCGTCTGGTCACCCAAGGCGACGATCTGCTGGAGATCGTCGAATTCAAGGACGCGACCGAGGCGCAGCGGGGCATCACCCTGTGCAATTCCGGGGTGCTGATCGCCGCGTCCGAAACGCTCTTCGCGCTGATCGAGGCGGTGGGCAATGACAACGCGTCGGGCGAATATTNCGAATTCAAGGACGCGACCGAGGCGCAGCGGGGCATCACCCTGTGCAATTCCGGGGTGCTGATCGCCGCGTCCGAAACGCTCTTCGCGCTGATCGAGGCGGTGGGCAATGACAACGCGTCGGGCGAATATTACCTGACCGACGTGGTGGCGCTGGCCCGCGCGCGCGGGCTGTCGGCCGGCGTGGTGCGCTGCGACGAGGCGGAAACGCTGGGCATCAATT
>NZ_JAYKSL010000045.1:0-10975 GCF_035481585.1 Salipiger marinus
ATTTCCTATCGCCGCTGGGTCAGTTCTCAGTGACATCCAACAGTCCAACGGCCAGACTGAAGGCCAGATCAACAGGCTGAAGATGCTGAAACGGCAGATGTATGGTGCAGCTGGTATCGACCTCCTTCTTGCACGTCTCCAGCATTCGGCATGAGGGCGTCACAGAAATTGAGTCAGAGCCAAAATTGCATGCCTGTTCACAACAATGTTCTTTGTCTTCAGAGGGTTTAGCAAAAGGAACAAGCCGGTGAATATGGCTGAAATCATGCATGCACGGGGAGTATTCGTGATCCGGCTGAAGAACGTGCATGCTACGGACAACCGTCCTTGTCGATCATGCAGCCGTAGCTCAACCGGGTGACGCATTACCCCGATCTGTTGAGCCGGTTTGGGCACACGTTTCGGAGACCGAGGAACTTGATCAAGTTCTCCATGCGCTTGCTGAGAGCAGCTCTGCGGGGCACACATCTCTCTGCGTCAGATTAATGGCGGCGCTTGGTCATGTTGCCGCAGAGGAAAAGGCGCTTAATAACTCGTTAACTAACTTTGCCTTCCAGAACTACCAGGTCGCCGCCTGCACCTCCCTGCTGCCCAGGCTTGAGGCGAAGGCGATGCGATAGGACTATTGGAGCATAGTCCCGGCGAGGAGCGGTGGATGGCGGTGTGGGTGCGGGAGCATATATCGGCAGTGATGGAACGGTTTATCTCCCTCAAAGGCAGCGGGGAGATGCCAGCTATAGGAAGCGCTTTAGCCCAAGCCGGTCGGAGCGCTGCAAGGCCAACTCCCGTCGATCCGGCTTCTCGTGAGTAAAGGAGAACCATGTGTCGTCAGATGACGTTGAGGATGCCGACGAGACTGGCGCTGCGACGCCCGGTGTCCGGGAAGCCGTGCTGCGGGACCTTGGTCGTGGTGTTGGGGGAGCATTAATTTTTACTCTTCCTATGCTGATGACGATGGAGATGTGGTGGTTGGGGATTTATATTGATCGATTTCGCCTGGGCCTTTTGTTGATCCTCGGCTTACCTCTACTGACAGTACTTTCCCGCCACTCCGGATTCGAGAAGACGATACAGTGGCGAGATGACTTTCGTGATGCTCTCATCGCATACGGAATTGGCGTTGTCTCGAGCGCATTGGTCTTGATGATTTTCGGCCTATTGCAGCCGGGAATGCCAATAGATGAAGCAATCGGCAAGGTGGCGATACAGTCGTTGCCGGCGGGGATAGGTGCACTGTTGGCCCGCAGCCAACTCGGAGGCCAACAGGCAAAGCCTGATTCGTCGTCGCAAGAAAAGAGTTATTTGAGCGAATTGTTCCTGATGTGCATTGGCGCATTGTTCCTGGGCCTCAACGTAGCGCCGACCGAGGAGATGATTCTGATCTCGTACAAAATGACGAAATGGCATGCACTTATTCTGATCCTCGCCTCGCTGGTGCTGATGCACGGCTTTGTATATGCTGTCGAATTCAAGGGAGGGGTTCCCTCGTCGCCATATGATCCTTGGTGGCGGACGTTTCTACGGTTTACGATCGTGGGCTACGCACTTGCTGCGGCCGTCAGCATCTACGTGCTGTGGACCTTCGGTCGGACAGACGGCACCTCGGTCACACAAAGTCTGATGTCAGTTGTCGTGCTTGGATTTCCTGCTGCGATCGGCGCTGCTGCCGCCCGCCTTATCCTCTGAAAGGAGCCGCCGATGGGGCAAGACCAGAGCCACGATAAGCTAGAGGACCAGAAGCTACAGCAACGCGGCAAAATCGAGTGGCTGATTGGCGGCGTCTCTGGCGTGGTCGTTGTTGGTATGATCGGCTTCGTCTTTTTCCAAGCAATCAGCCGAAGTGTGTCCGGACCGGCGATGGAAGTGATCGCAGTCGGTGTGGAAGAGAGGCAATTAAGCTACCATGTCGGGTTCCGCGTGAAAAACCGTGGGGACACGACGGCAGCAGACGTCATGATTTCCGGCACGTTGGAAAGCGAGGGGGAGGTGATTGAATCCGTCGAAGTGGCGGTGGACTATGTGCCGGGAAACTCGGAACGGACGGGAGGGATGATCTTCGTTCACAATCCGTCGCAGTATCAGCTACGATTGCTTGCGACTGCGTATAACGACCCCTAAGTAGCGGCAGGGCGGGCATTAGCGGACGGTATTTCGGTAAATCACGGGCCGTCTCGCTCTCGCGCAAGGCTTCTCCAACGGTGTCAGTGTACTCAAATTTGCAGGCTATTTTATGCTTGGCCCGGAACATGCCTCGCATGCACGCGAGCCCTTCAACTCTTTCTAGGGGTACCCCAGAGCCGGATTTCAATGCGCTTCTGCGTGAGCGCCCAGTTATATAACCATCACGATAGTATTCGTCCTTTTATCCCAGTCTACTTTCAAGCTTTCTGATCAAATCCTGACGTCCCCTCCGCCCATGGATCTGGTGCGTATAGATCATGGTGCTCAGAATTGATGGGGCGCCGCTCTTGTCAAAGACTATCCGATAGTGGCGCGATGCTCCGACGAGCGACCACCGCGCAGCCGTTGCGGCGACCACCACGATGGTCACCGATTTCAGATCATGGGCTGGTGCCGAGACAACCTCGGTTCTTGCCAACAGGGTTTCAAATGTGCCGATGCTCATGAAGTCGCCGCTGGCGAGGGGGCCCTGATTTGTCGCCTCCGCGGGACTGCTCAGTTCGCGGTCATTCATCTCGGTTCGGTCAGTGACGACCGCCTCGGTCACGCCGCTGGTGGTCTCGAACCTGACCATTACATCGACGACAAATATCGACTCGAGACCCAGGTTCGACACGAACCAGCAGGCCTTCGCACCTGCTCCCGCACCCAAAGAGATGATAATCTCGGGGCGCCGCTGGTGACGAAAACTAACAAGGAAAACCTGGAGGTAGACAACCCACACCCCTGCCGTGACGCCGCTCATGATCACTTGAAGCGCGTCGCTATGGCGGGATAACCATTCTAACACTCTGGCCTCCTTTTTTTGGTCGCCGAAGATGGAGCCAGGCGACGATCAGCGTGTTGCAAGACATGGTGCTGCGCTCTTCGAGGCGTGACCGCTCGCAGCCAAAACTTCCTCTGGAGCGTCTAATGACGTCGCGCTTCCTGTGCTTGGACCTAGCCGTCGCTACAACGAAGTCTAACAAAATCGATACATCGGGCGCACCAGCCCCCGACGGGCGTCATGGCGGGCCTCGGCGGTCAGGCGGTTGATCTCGCGTTCGACGTCGAAGATGACATCGAAGCGTTGTAAGCGTCACGAGTGGGTCATCTTACGGGTGAGTTCGGCACGTCTGAGATAGTCGGCACGAGGTTTCGGGAGAGGGTGCCGATGACCTGGGACGAGCCGAAGAGTACAGATAATTTCATGCATCAAGTCATGCATGAAGCCAGTGACTATCAGCGGATCGAGGTGATCTCCGGGCGCCGGCGTCGCCGGAACTGGACCGATGATGAGCGAGCGCAAATCGTTGCGGAGAGCGCGGTGCCCGGCGTGAACATCTCGAAAGTTGCGCGTCGTTGGGGGGTGCATCGTGGGTTGCTCAGTGTCTGGCGCCGGGAGGCCGGTGTCAGCGGCGGTGCGCCTGGCCGCCGACGGTCGACCGCGCCGCAGGGGCCGCTTCACTTCGTGCCGATCACCCTTACCGAGGCGGAGACGCCGCTGGCTGTCGCGGCACGGAGCCGGGGCGAGCCGGGCTGTACCGCCTGCGGCCGCATCGAGCTCGAGATCGGTGGGAGCCGCTTGGTCATGACCGGGCCCGTCGACCCCGTTGTTGTGACTGCGCTCGTGGCGGCGTTGCGCGCATCATGATCCTGCCGACAGGTGGCGTGAAGATCGTTGTTGCGACGACGCCGGTCGACTTCCGGCGCGGCATCAACGGTCTGATGGCGATCGTCGCCAGCGCGCTCGCCGCCGATCCGTATTGCGGTGACGTCTTCATCTTCCGACCCCGCCGCGCGGACAGGCTGCGATTGATCTTTTGGGACGGCAGCGGCATGGTTCTGGCCACGAAGTGGCTTGAGGGCCGCCGGTTCACCTGGCCTGTTCCCGGGGATGGCTCCATGGTGCTGACGCGTGAGGAGTTCGGCTTGCTTCTGGCAGGACTGGACTGGACAAAGGCCCGGCGTCCCGCTGTCAAAAGGCCTGTATATATTGACTGAAGTGACTGTATTCCTTTGAATTATGTCGCCTGAATGGTATAGTATGTCATGCAGGCTGACAGCATTTTGATCCCTACTGATGCACCCGGTTTGACGCGGCTTGTGAAGGCCCTTCAGGCCGAGAATGCAGAGTTGCGCGTCTATGTCACCCTGCTGCGTATTATGATCTTCGGTGCCAGTTCCGAGAAGCTCGCGACGCTCGACCCCACGCAGATCGCCCTCGATCTCGGGGACCTGTCGGAGGTGCCCGCCGCTGCAAACGATGATGCTCCGACAACGGCAGAGGCGCAGGGGGCGCCAAAGACCGCAACCCGGCGCGCGGCGGCGCGCAACATGGGGGCACTGCCGCCGCATCTGCCACGCGTCGAAGTCGTCATCGAACCCGATCACGCAGGCTGTACCTGCTGTGGCGACCTGCGGGTGCGCATCGGCGAGGATGTCAGCGAAGCGCTGGACGTCGTGCCCGCGCGGCTGCGCGTCATCCGCACGATCCGTCCGAAGTATGCCTGCCGGCATTGCCAAGAGCACGTCGTACAAGCGCCGGCACCTGCCCGGGTGATGTCCGGCGGCATGGTCAGTACGGCGCTGGTGGCCCATGTCGTGGCCGCCAAATTTGCATGGCACCTGCCGTTGTACCGGCAGACGCAGATCTTTGCCGGTCATGGCGTCCAGCTTGACCGCGGCACGCTGAGCGGCTGGACCCAGCGCGCCGCCTGGTGGCTCAAGCCCCTGCATGAGCGCCTACTGCGCTTCATCCAGGCGCAGCCGCGGATGTTCTGCGACGAGACCCCTTTGCCCCGGCTCGCCCCCGGCCGTGGCCGAACCAAGGTGAGCCAGCTCTGGGCCTATGCCGTCGATGACCGGAACTGGCGGGGCCCCGCGCCGCCAGCCGTGGCTTATGTCTATACCGAAGGACGCGGCGCGCAGGATCTGCTGGCGCACTTGGGCGGCTTTGCCGGCGTCCTTCAGGTCGATGGCTATGGTGCCTACAAGACCGTGGCCAAGCAGCGGCGCAAGAGCAATGCCGCCCCGCCTGAGCTTGCCTTCTGCCTTGCCCATGCCCGGCGCAAGTTCGCAGACGTGTTCAAGACAACCCAGTCGCGGGCGGCCCTCGAGATTCTGGCCCGGATTGCCGAGGTCTACTCGATAGAGACGCGTATCCGTGACCTGAGCGATGCCGAGCGGCTGACGGTACGCAGGGCCGAGAGCGTGGTCCTGATGGCGAATCTGAAGCAGCAGCTGGGAGAGATCCGCGACGCGGTCTCGTCGCAGTCCTCGATCGGCAAGGCTGCGGCCTATACCTTGAAGCATTGGCAGGGACTGACCCTCTTCCTGCAAGACGGTCAGGTCGAGGTAGACAGCAACATCGTCGAGCGCGCCATCAAGCCGGTGTGTCTGACAAGAAAGAATGCACTCTTCGTCGGCTCTGCCCGCGGGGGCGAGAGCTGGGCGGTTCTGGCTTCACTGGTCAACACGTGCAAGATGAACGACATCGACCCCGAGACTTGGCTTTCCGACGTGCTCGAGCGGATCGTCTCGGGGCGCACCACCATCAACCGGCCCGACGAGCTTCTGCCCTGGACTTGGAAGGCCGAACGCCTCGCCAAGACCAACGACAACCTGAAGGCGCAGGCCGCATGAACACATCCACCCCGACCAGTGCGCCGAAGCGGCTCATGCTCGACGAGAAGGACTTCTTCGACGTTCTCCGCGCGCGGCGCCCCAGTCCGCCCGCCGCCGATCCGCAGGCCCTGGACGGATACCTCACAGCGCTCATCATCGGGCCGCGCTTCATCGGTCCCCGCCAGTGGATCCCCGCCTTCGTTGGCGAGGATGCGTTGATGGCGCCCGAACACACGACCGAGGCCAAGGCGCTCCAGTCCTTGGTTGCGGCCTACAACACAATCTCTTCGGGGCTGGGCGACACGCCCGAGATTTGGCGCCCGAGGCTGGCCGCCCGCGGCGATGCGGCCCATGCGCCATACCTGTGGGCCAGCGGCTTCCTGCTCGCGACGAAGTTCGCGCCCCGGCTCTGGCAACCCATACTGCAGGGGGCAGAGAGCGACCTGATCGGACCGATCAGGGAAATGGCCGACCCGCGCGCCAACCTCAATGCTCCCGCCGTCGCCAAGGTGGCCAAGGCTGTCATCGCCATCCGCGCGCACTTCATGCCGCGCAGAGCAAAGTCCTTCCGCTAACCGCTACCCGCCCGTCAAGACCGGTTGGCAACGGCAGGCTCGTGACGCTCACGAAGCGTTTAACGGCCTCCAGCGCCACAGGCGGGGTCTTCTCGGCTACCTTCTAGCCCTTGCGGGCAGTGGCTTTGGTATCCGCCAGTTCGAAGAACTGGCGCCGGACATGCGATCAGCACAGCGCGCTGCGTACCGCGGGCTTGTGATCATAGAGATCGTTGTAACCGCCATAAGCGTCGGCCTGCAGAATGCCGTCCAGCCCGTCAGATGCCGCTGTCAACAAACCGGCAGTAGCTCAGAGCGCTACATTAGCCGCCGCTTCTAAAAAGGCAGTCGAGCGCGGCAGTGCCGATGGGCTCAGCAGGCGGTTCATGCGGTCGCTGCCGCGCCGCGCCGGGTCTGCATTGGCACCACGATCTCCATAAGCCCGACCAGCAGGTGGGGCCACCAAATTACCTGTGCAAATCCGAAGAGCTAGGACGAGACCGCCAGAAGCACGCCGTTGGCGGCATCCACGCCGAGGTGGACCTTGAGCGGGATCACCTTCGCCAAGCTGAGTTCGTGCGGGGTAAGCAGGCTCATAACGATGGTCATGGCGCCCAGAAGCTGCGGAAGCCATTGTTCAACTCCGCCAGTCGCAAATCCGAAGAGATATGGCGCGATGATCAGCAGCGCGCCCGTCAGATAGTCAATGGCACCGTGTGTCCTGGTGTCGATAATCTCGAGGCTCCTCTTCTGGTGCGTAACCGTGCAGGGGGACGAGTGTTCCGGGCAGGATCCGTTCTGCCATTCAGCGACCTGCGCCGAGCGAGGGGTCATAGAGGGTCGGTCACGCAACGCCCCTCCCTGACGCGCAATAAAGTGTGGACCCGGGTCGCCGCGATCTCGCCCTGCGCCATCGCAACTGCAAGCTGGTTCAAGCCTGTCACGACATCGCCCGCAGCATAGACGCCGGGGACCGAACTTTCCTGATGGACGTCGGTGACGATCCGACCATCTGCCGAAAGCGCAAGCCCAAGGCTGCGGGCGAGCGCATTGCGCGGGTCATTACCAAGAGCGGAATAGACGGCGGCGAACTGCATTGCTGCGGCGCCGCGCGACCTCGCCGTGACCCTGCCCTCGCTGAATTCCCACTCCGTCACATCACGCTGAAGGATAGTCACCTGCGCCTCATACAGCTTGCGCAGGGTCGGCTCTGGCATGTCCAGCGGCTTGCCCAGTGTCAGCATCATGATGTCGGGCGTGTAGTGGCGCAGGAACAGCGCCTCGCCCGCGGCACATTCCCCAGCGCCGATGACCGCGACGGGCTGGCCCGTCAGTTCGTAGGCATCGCAGACCGGACACTGGCGGAGAAGCCCCTGCCGCACATGCTGAAGCGCGTCTGGCACAGAAGCAAGCCGATCGCGCACCCCCGTCGCAAGGATAAGGTGGCGGCATTGCCAGCTTTGCCCCGCCGTCACCTGAAACCCGCCGCCCGGAAGGCTGCGCGCGCCAAGAACTTCAGCCGCCACCGTGATCACACCGAACCGGGCCATCTGCTCGCGCATACGCATCAGCAAGCTCTCGCCGTGGATCCCATCGGGATAGCCGGGATGGTTGTGGGACCGCGGGATAAGGGCGGCGCGACTTTCATTGGCGTCGATCAGCAGAAGACGCCGGTGGAACCTGGCAAGGTAAATGGCCGCCGTCATCCCGGCAGGACCGCCCCCCACGACGATGCAGTCCAACGGATCATCCAGCATCGTCGGCGGCTTTGATCGCAGCAAGCCCCATCGACAGCGCGGCCGTCAGTGTCGCCGACAGCACCTTTGGCGGATCGCCCGCGAAGCTGAACTCGCGCGCAACAGGCGACTGGCCGCGCAGGCAAGCGGCGATGCAAACATAACCCGGCGGTTTGCCCTGATCCGGGCCTGGGCCTGCAACGCCCGTGATCGCCAGCGCAACATGCGCCTCGGGTGCCGCCTCCAGCGCGCCGCAGGCCATCTGCCGGGCAACCTCGGGGTCATAGACGGTGCGTTCAGCAATGGTTGCCCGAGAAACGCCCAAGGCGGCTGTCTTGAGCGAGGCGCGGTAGGTCACGAAGCTTCCTTCCAGCGTCTCGGAACTGCCGGGCATCTTGGCCAAGCTCGCGGCAAGTAGGCCTCCCGTGCAGGACTCAGCCGTCACCAGCCGCATGCGGCGATCGCCGAGGCGCCGGCACAGCGCTGCCGCGGCGGCTTCGGTTTCGACCGAGAAGCCGACTTCGGCCCGATTCTGCCGCAGCACCTCGGGGCGGAACAACCGCTCGTCTATTTGGTCCAGGGAACCGAACCGACCGCTCAGGGAAGGGTTCAGGCGGATGAGATTCACCCGCTTGTGCCAGGTGGTGCCGAGCCGTCCGAGCACGGTGCATAACACCGCCTGCGCACGGGCATCGCCCTCGACCCTCAGCACCTGCGCAAGCTGCGCGAGGCGCAAACCCGGATCCTGCGAAAGCGCCTTATGCAGCGCAAACAGCATGATATCCCATTCCAGATAGGTAGCGGCGATCTGCGCCTCGTCACCCGAGCCGACGCCAAGCCGGTCGGTGGGATTGGCGCGCCAGATCTTTTCGGGCACCCCAAGCTCTCGCGCAAGCCACGGAACCTCCCATGACTTCGTCAGCCCCTGTAACGGGACGACGTCGCCCACATCGCTGTGCAGTGTCCAAAACCCGGCACCAAGCTCGGAAAAGTTGTCGGTGCTGGCGACGATCCCGCCAAGCCGATGCGCCTGATCGTAAAGAGTCATCATCCGCAGCCGCGCCCGCAGGTTGCCGCGGCGCGTCCTAGCAGGCCCGTGGTCAGATACCGATAGGTCGGGGTCCACGGCGCCCATCGCTGCGACCAACGCGTCATACTCCGACGACAGATCCAGATGCTGGTGCCGGATACCAAACGCCCGACACGCCTCGATGCCCCGTTCGGTTTCCTCGGGCTGTTGATGGATCGGCAGGGTGAAGCCGACCACCTGCCAGCCCGCATCCTTGAACAAGGCCGCGGTCAGCGCGGAATCGACGCCCCCCGACATGCCAAGCACGGCGGTGCCCGCCCCTGCCTGAACCCGATAGTTCGACAGCTCCTGCACCAGCTGCGCCCTCACCTCCCGAAGCCGCCCTTCGGAGAGGAACAGGCCCTCGGCGATCTGGTCTCTCAAGCGCTGCGCGAACCATGCGCTGCGCGGCGGCGGAGAGGCCTGACGTGAAAGATCCAGTATTCCATTGTAAAGCACTTGATGGGTCCTGCTCCGCTTGCGCCGCTTGATTGAGGGCTAAAGCGGGGAACTTGCTGATTGTTCCTGGTCCCCCACCGCGGCTGCCCGGCGCGGACGCAGAGCTGTCAGTATCGTAGCGGGCAGGTGTTGACCCAATTCGGTCTGACCTGCTCCCTTAAAACGCAGGCACTTCGAGGTAGCCTGCCTCCAGCGAAAGAGGCGGACATGAGGCGCAACAGGTTCGACGGAATCAGAAACGATCCGGGGGATCCTTGTTTAAGTGGGGGCGCGGAGCTGATCACCAGCGCAGTCGCGACTTGGCAGCAGGATCGCAGTTCGAATGGCACCACATCGCGTCAGGCAAGCCCAGTAAGACTTCGTCGAGAGCTTCAATGGACGGCTGCGGCGCGAACGCTTCGGCCAGCACGGTTTCCAGCACCAGCGCCGCGCGCGAAACGGGGCCACCCTGACCGGCATCCAGCCAGACGGCAAGCTGGTCGGGCGCGACATCGGGCAGCGCCCGGTGAAGCGCCGCGACCGAGACGGGGCGCGTGACGGCGCGCCGCCAGCTTTGATAGCTGTCGCCCGCCGGGCCGGGCAGATCGCCGGGCCGCAGCAGGTGCAGGGCATCGCGCAGCTCGCGCGCGCTTTCCCGGCGGCCCTGAAAGGCGACGCTGGCCTCCGCCGCGCGCAGCGCCAGCCGGTCGCGCAGCCGCGGCTGCGGCAGGTCGGGCTGCGCCAGCACCAGATGCAGATGCGCAAGCGCCGCCCCCGACCAGAACGCATGATTCTCCAGCGTGTCCGCAGCGCCAGAGGCCCCGCGCAGCGGCACGGGAGGCAGGCTTGGGGGCTGCGGATCGGGACGCGGACGGCGCGGGGTCATGCGCAGATCCCTAGCATGCAGCGGCGCTTTGCGCCAGTCTGTCAGCAAGGAACCGCCGCGACTTGCCGCCTCTGGATATGTCCAGTAATCTTGCCTTACCGGACATATAAAGCGCGAAGAGCTCACCGCGGGTGTCGTTTTAGTTTCATGTGTCGGATGACCGGAGATCGTGAGATTCAAGCGCTTCCCTGAAAGTCAGGCCGGGGTTCATGAGACTCACCACCCGAATTTATGAGACTGGATGAGTCNTGTCGGATGACCGGAGATCGTGAGATTCAAGCGCTTCCCTGAAAGTCAGGCCGGGGTTCATGAGACTCACCACCCGAATTTATGAGACTGGATGAGTCGGAGTTTGCGAGACTGGCGCTGTCTCGCGGCCTTCTCGGCGACTTGACGCGCGCTCACGTCACGCTCAGCGCGCCAGAACCGGGCAGAGATGCTTCGCCTCAACGAGAGAGGCCATGGACTTGCCCGGAAAAAGTGGAGAGCACCAACTGAGGAACCA
>NZ_JAYKSL010000046.1:0-10166 GCF_035481585.1 Salipiger marinus
TTTCGGCACCAGACCGGATAGGGCATCACCACAAGGAGGCCAGACATGGCTGATATTCATTCGGAAAACACCGCAGATGCGGCTGTCGAGGCGGCGCGTGTCGCGCTGATCGCAGAGCAAAACGACCAGTTCCGCACCACATGGGGCGCTGACTTCACCGTTCCCGGCCAGATCGTCATGACGCGCGGCGTGGCCGCACTGTCGCACGAGGCACAAGTGGCGATCATGGTCGCGGTCATGCAGTTTTCCGAGTTCACCGAGGACAACGACCCTTACGGCACCCACGATTTCGGCATCTTCACCGTGGCCGAAGGCGAACGCGAGGTTCGGCTTTACTGGAAAATCGACCTCTACGACGCGGGCTATGAGTTCGGTTCCGACGATTGCGCGGACACCACCAAGACCCGCCGCGTGCTGACCATCCTTCTGCCCGAGGAATACTGAGTTCGGTTGCGGGGCCTCTCCCTGCCCCGCGCCGAGGCTGGCCTGTCGAGCAGGCCCAAGGGAGTGGCGGCAAGCGCCTCTCCCACCCCTTCACCACAACGGAAAGGAAGGTGAAATCAATGAGCAATGAAACCATGAAGCGCCGCATTGCCGAGGCTTGGGCGCTTCTCAGGAAGGGCGATCACTTTGGCATCGGACGCCGCTTCCTGATCCAGCACGGGGCCATCTAAGCCCCCTCGCCTCAGCCCGTCAGGGCTGGGGCACCGATAACACAAAAACTCACCACACGACAAGGATAAGACCCATGACAAAGCAAGAGACGATCATCGCCCCCATCGAACAGGTTCCCTTCGATGATCTGTATGTTTCCGACCTGAACCCGCGCACTGTGTTCAGCCCCGAGGGGATCGAGGCACTGGCAGAGAATATCCGCCAGCTTGGCCTGATCCAGAACCTCGCAGGGCTGCGCGATGAAACCGGCAAGGTTGGCATCGTGGCCGGAGGCCGGAGGCTTCGCGCCCTGGCTCTGCTGCAAGACGATCCGCGCTTCGCTTCGGTTTCCGTGAAGATCGCGCCCGATCAGGCGACCGCCGAGATTTGGGCATCGAGCGAGAACCACCACCGCGAGCAACCCCATGCCGCCGATGAAATCCGCGAATATGGCAGCATGGCCGAGCGGGGCGTTCCGGTTCCCTCCATCGCCATCGCGTTCGGCGTCAATGAAAAGCACGTCTATCGCCGCTTGAAGCTGGCAAGCCTGCCGGTGTCGGTTCTGGACGCCTTGAAGGCCGGGGAAATCACCCTGTCGAACGCCGCCGCCTTCACCGTCAGCGAGGACGAGGCGAACACGCTGGCCGTGCTGGAAAAGGTGCGGGGCGAGGGCTACAGCGATCACCAGATCAAGCAGATGCTCAAACCGGACTCGGTGCGCAGCACGGATCGGCGCGTGAAGTTTGTTGGCCTTGAGGCTTACGAGGCCGAGGGCGGGCGCGTCACTGGCGACCTTTTCGCAGATCAGACCTATTTCGATGATGTTGCCCTGCTGGACGAACTGTTCAAGGCGAAGCTGAATGCCACCGCCGAGGCCCTGACCGGCGACGGTTGGAAATGGGCCGAGGCGATGGACACCACCTATCTCGGTTACTACGAGATCGAGGAACGGAAGCTGGACCGCATCTATCGGGATGAAGGGACGCTCACCGAAGAGCAGTCAGAGCGTTACGACGAACTGGCGGAATTGGCCGAAGGTGAGGTTCTGGACGCCGAGGGTGAGGCCGAACTGGCGGCGCTGCAAGCCGTGTTGGATGGTGCATTCAGCGCCGAACAGAAGGCCGTTTCGGGCGTCCTTGTCTACGTCAACCAGAGCGGCGAGGTTCAGACCGCCGAGGGGCTGGTGACGCGCGAGGACCGAGCCGCCGCCATCGAGGCCGGTTTCCTGCGCAAGTCCAGCCATTCGAGCGCCGAGGCCGAGCCGAAATCCCCCATCAGCCAGAAGCTGCGCGACGACCTGTCCCGTGTCGCACAGGGCGCACGGCAACATGCGGTGTTGCGCGATCCCGATCTGCTGATTGACCTTCTGGCCTACCAGTTGAGCCACGCCCTGCGCTGGAACGATCCGCTTGGCATCGCCACGACCGAGGTTCCGAACTGGCCTTCGACCGAGGCCGAGGGCTATGCCCTTGACGAGCGCCTGACCAGCAACCCGCCGCGCGATATGTGGGATGCGAAAGACCTTGGCGCATCCTTCCGCGCGTTTCGCAAGAAAGGCCCGGAGCATGTGCGCGGTGAACTGGTCCGGTTCCTTGCCGCTCAATATCGGGGCGGCGACGAGAAGCTGGCCGCGATGATCGACAAGGAGACGCAGCCGAATATCCGCGAAGTCTGGACCCCCAATGCGGCGAACTTCTTTTCCCGCGTCGGTGGCCCCTATCTCAACGATCTGTGGCGCGATCTGCTGGACCTGTCCGACGATCACCCGACCGCCACCAGCTTCGCCAAGCTGAAAAAGGGCGAGAAGGCCGACAAGCTGGAAGCCCTGTTCCGTGGCGACCACGATCTGCGCAGCGCCCTCGGCGTCACAGACGAGCAGGCCGCGAAGATCGGCGCATGGCTGCCCGAAGGCATGAAGTGAGATCGAGGGCGGGGCGTCAGCGCCCCGCCCACCGATGGAGGTTCCCATGAGATGCAAGCGTTCACCCCGCCACCCGTTCACCGACACGCCCCGCAAGCGGGCCGCGCTGCGCCGGAAACAGCGCCTTGAGCGTGAGGCCCTTCCGTTGCTGGCCGATCAGATTGCCGAGGCACAGCCGAGCGAGGACCGCGTTATGGCAGACCGCGCACAGGCATGGTCCGAACAGGAAGTCAGGGACCGTCGCGCAAGGGCAGAGAAGTGGCATGAAGCCCGCCGCCAGATCGACGCCCTGCCCGGCGATGAGCGCCGCGCCGTGCGGCGGGCATGGGACTGCGCCCCATACCCCGCCGACCCGTCTTATCTGTTGAGCGTCCTGCACAGCTACAGCCAAGGCAGGATCGACTTGAAACGCCCTCCTTTCCCGCTGTCGCGCACCGACGCCTCGGGCGCGAGGATCGCGAACCTGTTCGCTTCATCTGACCTGATCGTGACGATCCTCAAGGCGCGGGAGATTGCCGCCGATCCTGACCGTCACCCGCTGGCGGAACGTCACGCAGCCTATCACCATCTTCAACTGGCGGCATCGAAGAACAAGGATCGCGACCGCGCCGCCCAGGATCGCGTGTTGGCCTCGCAGCTATTCCTTCGCCTCGGAGAATTGGAGAACGCCCATGCCTGATTTCACCGCCCACCGTCATCCGGTCCTTGCCGTGCGCTGCCCCGATTGCGGCAGAGCGCCCGGCGTCTGGTGCCGCCGCCCGAGCGGACACATGGCGAGCGACTTTCATCATAGCCGCAAGGTGGAGGCGGATCGCGTCTTCATCGACCAGCACGGACCTGACGCCAGCATCCTGCGCGACGGCGACGGCTGGATCATTGACCCACGCGGGCGCGTCGGTATTCGACCACAGCCCGAGCAACTGGCCTTGTTCTGAGGGATATTCATGGTGCTGGCGAGAGCTGATCTACTGTGCTACGACTGGAACTAAAGGAGAACTTAGATGTTTGATCGCCGCGCTCACGCTGAAGAAATCATTGCCGATCTGATCGGCAAGATGTGGAACTGGTTCTTTGTCGGAGCTGCTGGCGCGGCCTTCGTGATCGCCGCTTGCATCGCGTTCTTCGCGGGGTTCAACGTCCCCAATCTGATTTACTGGATCGGCACAGCCATCGCCTTCGGGTGCTTTGCGCAAGCCGCCAACCTGTCGAACGAAATTCGGAGCCGCCGCGCGCATCTTTGACGCCGGGCAGGCCAGCTATTTGAGAATATCCTTGTGGTGAGGATAACACTGGCCCCGCTCACGCGGGGCCTCTTTTTTCCAGGGACCGACATTCAGGACGAAAATGCACGACGACGACGAAACCACCTTCAAGGATAGCCTCGATCTGCTTCAGTATCGCATGGCCGAGATCGTCTTTCGGCCGGGCCGTGTCGTCCGGGCCTGCTGGCGCGGCGGGCGACCGACGATCAACCGCTATATGCTGGCCTTCCTGACTGTGTTCCTGCCTGCCCTCGGATTCGGCATCATCATGGGATGGGCCATGAGCGGGTCCGAGCATTTCCTGTTCGGCGCGGAACGGACATTTACCCGGCAGCTTGGCGAGGCGTTCATGCTGATCTGGATGATTGCCGTTCTCTACCTGCTCGCCATCGGCATCACAATTATCGTCATGGGCTGGTTCCGAAAGGGGCCGCGCCGAGGGTGATGCCCGGTGCGGCGGGACTGCGCCCCGCCGCACCGGCCTTGCGCTACCCGCGCAGGGGCCGCTTCGCGGCTTGGCCGTCAGCACCAACCCTGCCGCCTGCCCCCATTGTATTCCCGCGCCAGCCCTTCCCCGATCAGGATACCGGCCACGTCCGCACGACCGATGTAAAGTCGAGCAAGGCCACGGCCATATCGGTCGCGGCCCGGCAACACGATCAACTCCACCAGCTCGCCCGAGCCGATCAACTCGCGTAAGCGCCTCGTCGCCTCGTCACCAAGCGCCTTTTCATATGCACATTGCGGATCGTAGGTTTCCGGCGTGTCGAGACCGACCAGCCGGAACCGCTCACCGCCCAGATCAATCGTGTCGCCGTCGATCACATAGACTGAAGCCGGATTGATCGGCTCCGCCGCCGTCCCGGTGTCGATCGACAGCAAGGCCGCGACGATCATCGCACCTGTTGCCGCAACTCCAAACAAGCGCCTGCGTCGCGCATGTCGTCCGCGTCTCGATCCAGTTTCTCGCCGCCAGTTTCGCAAGCCGCTCTGCCCTCTTCCGTTCCTGTGCCAGTTGTCGCTAGGCCGCCATCGGGTTTCCCTTGACCCATTTGCCGCTGCGCAGATGAGCATCCGTCGCCCCAGGTTTCGGCCGTCGCCGTGATTGTCCTTGCAGTATGAGTCGAGCCTCTGTTGAGATCCACACGCCGCCGCCCTCCTTGATCTGGAACCGACACTGAAATTCGTGCAACCCAGGTATTCACCTGTCTCCTTGGCCCGTGTCTCTCAAACGGAACATTGCTTGTTCCTCTCTTAGCGACCGTCCGGGGCTAACGCCCCGCCCTTCAATCAAAAAATCGGTTTCCGCTTTGCGGACCCTCCGATTTTTGGTTTGATCGCATCGAGGACCAGCATGACCGTTTTTCATCGAAACACTAAGATACCAAGGAGACTAAAAATGAATACCTTCGCAGAGTTCGAAATCATCGGTCGGGTCGGTCAGATCAAGGAAGGCAACGGCGTCCTCTGGGTTTCCATCGCGGCCGAGTATGGCCGCAAGGACAATCACGGCGACTTTCAGTCGAAACCCTTCTGGAACGACGTGAGCATCTTCAACGAGAACGTCATCAAATGGGTCAAGGAAAACACCGTGAAAGGCGACCTGGTTCGCGCGACCGGCACCATCCGCTCCGAGAGCTACGAGACCAATAGCGGCGAAACCCGCCACGGCGTGAAACTGGCCTGCGACAACTTCGCCAACCTGGCCCACATGATCCGCAAGCAGATGGAGCGGCAACAGGCGGGCTGACCGCCCGGGCGGGCCTCACGGCCCGCCTGCCCTTCGGGCGCGGCGCTGCGCCCCGACCAATCGGCCGCCCCCATCGAGAGGGCGGCCGATTGCGCTTCACAGCCTTCAGCTCCGAACCGCCGACAAGCGGCAATGCGACACTGGCCCCCTGCGAAGGTGCAGGGTCTGCCTCCTTGAAAAACAGCGGCCACTCTACACGGCGCGGCGAGCCGTCAATACCAAGCCCTTCGGGGCGCTGCGCGCGTGTTGACGGCCCACCTTTCCCGCCGTGTCACCGAGCCTCGTTTTTTCAATCAGGAGACAGACCATGAAATTCATTCGCAAGCGTTCCATCAAACTCCGTCGCATCGCCGCTCGCCGGCTCCGAGCCATCCGCAAGCTGCTGCGCGCAATCGACCTCAGCCTTACGATCTCGATCAACCTCGGCTTCCTGAAGGTCGGGATCACCATCAAGCGCCGCCCCGAGTAGGGCGGATGCAACGGCCAGGCCCTCCGGGGCTTGGCCTTTCTACATTTCATCTTCCCTGAAATATCCTCGGGGGAGCGCCGCCAGGCGCGGGGGCAGACAGCCCCCTCACCCCTCCGGGCACATGCGCCGCAGCGCGGCCATCCCATCCGTAATGGCCGGGCCGCTCGGCACCTGAAGCTGGCCCAGGTTCTCGGTCACGGCCGCCGCCGCCGCCAAGGCGTCCTCATCGCCGCTCGTCGCCAGATGCGCCAGCATGGCAGCCTGATTTTGCAGCATGTTGCCGGTCACTTCGATGTTGGCGATGTTCGCCTGCACCATCTGCGACATGGCCGCGCTCACCAGCTCGCAATCGTCAGCCGAGCCTTCCTGCGCATGGGCTGCTGCTGCGCCAATCAGGTATGCCGCCGCTGGCAGGCTGCGCATTAGGTTTGCCGCGATCAGTTTCATCGAAAGCTCCTTTCTTCCGACCTCATGCGAGATCGGTTTTCGCAAAATCATCGCCTTTGTAGAGCAAGGGGGCATGAAACGCCTTAGCGGCGGCATAGGCGAGGGCGTCGCCCATGTTGAGCTTCGCCGGATGACCGGCCACCTTTCCATATTTCCTCAACGCCGCGATAGCCGCCGTGCCCATGCTTTCGGTGAGGTGCATTTCACGAACGCCAAGTGATTGGATCAGGTCTGCGACAAGCTCGCTCGCCTTGTCGAAGTGCGCCTCGCTGATATGCGTTGCGCCTTCCTTGTCTTTCAAGTCCCGTGCGATCCCGAGCGTCGTTTCTACCCGAACAACCGGCGAGATCATCAGCTTGCCTCGGGCTTGTTCCATTGCTTTGAGCATTGCCGGGGCTTCCGCCTCATTCAAGAGGACGGCGCAAAGCGCGCTGGCGTCGATGAACATCAGTCATCACCCCACAGCTCATCCATGAACGGCTTGTCGTCGGATTCGCGAGGTTTCAGACCTGCTTCGGCTGCCTTTCGCTGAACCTTCGCTACACGTTCCGCGAGGGTTTCCTGCTTCTCCAACGCCGCTATACTGTTGAGCAAGGCCGTGCGAACCGCTTCGGTTTTGTTCCTTGCGCCAGAAGCAGCAAGGTAGCGGTCAACGAGCTTATCTACGTCCGGATCTTTGATGTAGAGGGGCATGTGCATATCCTTTCAGGATATATAATATAGCCGAAAAGTATATCCCGCAAGGGCCAGTGTCTTCGATTGTTCGGTTTCGTGGCGAATCCCGGTCGTTCGTAACCTCGTGCGGTTGCTCGAGGACACGCCCGCCCAGGACCGCGCCTATCTAATGACGACGGTGGGTTCTGCTTACAAAGTAGAGCCACCGACCGGCACGGCATTTATGCCGGTCGGTGGCGAGGTCGGATCGTGAGCGCGCTGGTTGCATCGGACCGTCCTAGAGTGTGATCGCCTCGCCCTTTCGAACTGGCCTGAACGGATACGAGGGGATNTGAGCGCGCTGGTTGCATCGGACCGTCCTAGAGTGTGATCGCCTCGCCCTTTCGAACTGGCCTGAACGGATACGAGGGGATCGTGCCCCGCATGATAAGCAGAGGACAGAGAAAGATGGGTGATGAAACGGTTGGTGTTGATATCGCGAAGCTGCATTTCGACGTTCACAGTTACCCCGGCGGCGGATGTGGGCGGTTCCAGAATACGGATAAGGGGCGAAGGTCTTTCCTCAAATGGCTGAAGAGCCGACAATCGGTCATGGTCGTGTTTGAACCGACCGGACCGTACCACAAGGCTCTGGAAGCCGATCTGCATAAGGCAGGGGTTGCGTTGGCAAAGGTGAACCCGCTCCATGCCCGCAGGTTCGCTGAGGCGACGGGCTGCCTCAACAAAACAGATAAGGTAGACGCGGCCATTCTCGCACGGATGGCGGCCGTCCTCCAGATCAAGGCACAGCCTGAACGGCCAGAAAATCTAACCGGCTTGACGGAATTGCTTTCAGCGCGGCGCGGGCTGATGAAGGAGCGAACAGCCAACCTGAACCGGCAAAAGAACCTCGTCCACCCCTTGCTGAAGCGGCAATGTTCGGCCCGCATCCGGCAGATTGAGGGCCAGGTCCAAATGATTGAGCGTGAACTCCGAGCTGCTGTAGTGGCGGATGCTGGGTTGGCGCAGAAATTCAAGATCCTCATCAGCATACCCGGGATTTCCGCTACGACCGCGTTCACACTCCTGGCAGAGTTACCTGAGTTGGGCGAACTTACGTCTGCTCAGGCAGGAAGTCTTGCAGGGCTGGCACCAATGCACCGCGAGTCTGGGAACTGGAAAGGACAATCCCGCATCCGGGGCGGTCGTGCCGTCCTGTGGCAATCCTTGTACATGCCAGCACTTGTCGCAACACGGTTCAACCCGGATCTGCGCGTCGTCTACAAGCGGCTGGTAGACGCAGGAAAGCCTGCAAAAATTGCTATCACGGCTGTAATGCGGAAGCTCGTGGTTCTGGCCAACACCCTCGTCGCCTCTGACCGCATATGGGAGCTGCGGCCAATGAAATGACGTGGGACCGGACCTTCACCGCGCACTGCACCGAGGGCCACAGTGCGGGACAAAGCGCCATTTTGCTGCGGCTGCGCAAATGGCTGCTTTAGGCCTGGCGCACCAATAGAACATTGCAGCAGGACACGTCGGTTAATCCGTATAGCTTCGGCAGGCATCGACCCCTACGGCTGTCGAGGCAAGTAGTTGATCTGCGTCGCGGATGAGATCAGCGATCCGCCTGTCCGCAAGGCGATACCGGACGAACCGACCTTCGTTCCTGCGACTGACCAGACCGCAATCCAAAAGGCAGCGCAGATGGTTCGAGACATTGGGCTGACCAAGCCCTGTTTGGGTAACGATTTCCTGCACGCTGCGTTCGTCCGACAGTAGCGCATCGAGGATCGCAAGACGGCTGGGGTCGCCGAGACCCCGGAAGAGCTTTGCCCGCGGCTCAAGGGTGTCAGCTGCCGAAAGATCGTCTTGAATGTTTTGCAATGTCATATCATTATCCACTGATACGTTAGCGGCGACTTCTTTCGCACGCTACCTTCACGAGGATCGCATATGAGCCGAGCAGATAACACCACATTGCCTACAACGTCTTTGCCGATCCGGATGCGGGTGCATGGCATGGACTGCGCCAAGGATGCCGCCGAGATCGAACGGGCCGCTCGGTCTGCGGGCGTGGCTGAAGGCGATGTGAAGGTGTCTGCCGCAACCCATGTCATGACATTGCGGATCGCCGAAGACGACTTGCCGAAAGTGCGTCCAGCACTGGACGCAACCGGCTATGGCTTTGAGCTGATCAAGAGCGGGGATACATCGTCCGATCCGGCTTACAAAGACCCGAGCTATCGCCGCGCGCTCTGGATCGTGGTCCTGCTCAATCTCGGCTACGGGGTGATCGAGATGTTCGGCGGGTTCCTGTCCGGATCGCAAGCTTTGAAAGCAGATGCCCTGGATTTTTTGGGCGACGGCGCAATCACCTTTCTGGGCCTGCTCGCTATCGGTTGGAGTCTGACATGGCGGGCGCGGTCGGCGATGATCCAGGGCGTGTTCTTGGGATTTCTGGGGCTTGGCGTTGTCGGCAGCACAATCTGGCGTGTCCTGAATCAGACGACACCAGAGGCCGGGTTAATGGGAGCCTTCGCCGTGGGCGCGCTGATCGTAAACATTCTTGCGGTGCTGCCGCTGCTAAAACACCGCAAGGGCGACGCCAACATGCGGGCCGTATGGCTGTTCTCCCGGAACGACGCCATCGGCAACCTCGCCGTGGTGATCGCTGCCGGACTGGTCGCCTGGCTCGGCAGTGCCTGGCCTGACCTCATCGTTGCTTTCGCCATCGCAGGGCTGTTCCTGCATTCGTCATGGATGATCATCCGGGATGCGCGGAGTGATCTGTCAGAAACCGAGTGATCTGGCGGAAAAGCTGACGTGCGAACCGGAAACCGACATTCGCCACTGCGCAGCGAGTCCGGAACTTTGGGCTCTATACGGTCATTCGCTGCGCCACGCGCGAACGGCTGCTTTAGCCGAGAAAGACTGTTTCTGATGCTTGACGAACAACGGATACTCTAGGCTTCGGCCGGCAAGCGGCCTGCGCCCCGAGCCTTTCCC
>NZ_JAYKSL010000047.1:0-9817 GCF_035481585.1 Salipiger marinus
ATTTCCTATCGCCGCTGGGTCAGTTCTCAGTGACATCCAACAACCACATGACCGGTCGTCGATGTTAGGCACGGTTCCGGATCGCCTGATGTCAAACGACATCAGGAACTGATCCCTCGACGTCACGAAGAACTGTCCCCCTCCATTCTGGGCTGAACCTTGGTGTTGTCTTGCGCCGGAGCGGCCTGCTGCAGAAGGCCGCTCCGGCGCTTTTCGCGAAGTCGGTAACCCGTGGACGCAAGCCAGGGTGCGCATCTTCCGTAGCCAACATAAGGTGCCGGTCCATCGCCCGGCTGAAATGGCCGAACGCGGCGAGCTGACGCTCGAAGAGNACCCGTGGACGCAAGCCAGGGTGCGCATCTTCCGTAGCCAACATAAGGTGCCGGTCCATCGCCCGGCTGAAATGGCCGAACGCGGCGAGCTGACGCTCGAAGAGGCCGCCAAGCGCCTCAGGGTGAGCAAGATGACGGTTCTGCGCCTGATCAGTGCCGGCACGATAACCGCGAGCCAAGTCTGCAAAGGGGCGCCATGGGCTATTCCGGAAGCACAGCTCTCAGCGATCGAGGGCACGGAGCTTCAGCGAGCTCGCCTGCGAACATCCGATCAAAACCAAAAAGTAATGAACTTCCAATAACGTAGACAGGTGTGCATCATGACATTGACTCAGGTGGCCCCAGGAGCAGCACGGCCTCGCGATTGGCGATGAACCGCCCGGTGGCGAGGTCCCGGATCTGGCCGCGGTCGATGGACGGCTGCGCGGCGAAGTCGAATCCGGCAAGGTCGCGGTGGAACGGGAAGCGGGCCAGGCCGAGGCTCATCTCGATCCGGCGCTGGTCCTTGCGGGCGATCTCGCGCTCACACAGCATAGTCATCCCTGCGCTCAAAAATCGAAACGCAATGGTTGCCGTGGGGCGGGAAGGCTTTCTCGAACCGGCCTTCCGGGCCGTGTCGAACGGTGATCGCCTCGCCCAGGTCGAGGACGCGCACATGCCGGATACCGGCCAGGGTTTCTCCGCAGGCCCTCGCAGCCTTCACCTAAGCCTGCCATCTGCAGATTTGGCATGGGGGGTCTCTGTATCAAGTGACGCCTTAACGAACCAAAAATATCTCTAACTTTAGAGTTATATTTGTTATTAACAACACTATTAACACTAAGATTGACGTTGACTTTAATATTGATATTATAGCTCGCATGTTTGTCATCGCCTTCGCAAATCCCAAGGGTGGCTCAGGGAAGACGACCGCCGCCATGCTCCTCGCCGAGCAGATCGCTCTCTCGGGCGGCCGCGTGGCTCTTCTGGACCTCGACCCCAACGCGAACATCGTGAGCTGGGCCCGAGCGCGGAAGGCCGAAAGTCGTGAGATGCCCTTCGCAGTTCATGCCCGACCCGCCGTTGAGGACACTGTCGAGGTGATAGACCGCATTTCTGCGGGAACGGACTACTTGATCATCGACCTGGAGGGCTCCAAGGATCAGGTTGTTACCTTCGCACTATCCCGCACGGACCTGTGCATCATTCCCCTCGATGGTTCTCCGATGGAAGCTCGTCAGGCCGCTGCAGCCGTCCGCCTGGTTCAGACCACTGCAAGCATGATCCGCTCTCCTATCGCCTTCGCGCTGCTCTTTACGCGCACCAATGCCGCCTTCCAGAGCACCGACGAGAGGGACGTGCGGCAAGAGATGGAAATGCACAGTGTTCCGACCCTGCCGGTGAGGATCGCCAAACGCGCGCCCTATACCCGCATTTTCAGGGACAGCGTGCTTCTGGACGAACTGCTCCAAATCGTCGCGGTTGAGCACGCTGGCAAGACGGCTTCCGTCACCGAAAAAGCACTGAAGCAGGTCACTTCGGCCATCGAGAATGCCCGTGACTACGCCCAAGCGGTCATCGACACGCTGACGAAAGGGAGGGCTGCATGAGCAAATACGGTTTCGGGGGAGGGGGCATAGAGCTTCCCAAACTGGATACAGCGTCCCCAGCGCGGCCGAGGCTTGAGCCGCAGGTGATCGAAAAGGCCGTCCAGGCTGGCTCTGAGCTTGGCTTTGTGAACCGGGAGCCATCGCCGCGACTGAAGCCCGGGCCAAAGCGGCGGGAGCCGCAGGACAAGGTATCAATCCCCGGTCCGAAGCGGGTTGTCGACGCGTTCCGCGCATACTGCCAGCACCGAAACATCACGCTGTGGGAGGGCTTGGAGCAGCTCATGACAATCGAGAAGGGCAGGGGGGATCAAGGGTAACCCTTCTTCTCGAACCACGTCTTGCAGAACTTGAGAAAGAGCGCGTCCGCATCGGTCACGGGGCGCCCGATCCCTGACCACCAAGATGAAAATTCATCCGCCAACGCATAAGTGTCCCAACCTGGTGCTGCTTGGCGGGCAAGCTGGTAGACATCTGATGACAGAGCACTTCGGACCGCATGCACGGCTTCTTCCTGCCTCTCGCGGTCCTTTGGCATCGTGTTGCGGTTGACGAAGGTGACCTTGTCCTTCTCTTCGTCGAAAACGATCATATAGTCTGGAAGGAAATCGCCCTCGATGATCGGCTTCATCTGGCGCCGAAACTCGCGCAACGTGCCCTTTGAGCCTGACTTCTTGTGAAGCGTAGCCATCAGGAACGTCCAACCTTCATCCTGCCCGACGGCTTTCCTTGCGATCTCGTAGATTCGCCGTTCGATAGGGCGGGAAAGTCGGAAGTAGTCACGGTGCAGCGTCAGGACCTTCATCTCACGGACGGTGTCGAGCACCATTTCAGAGAGACTCAGTTCGATGCTCTTGATCTTCCCCGTCCTCTCATCGGTCGCCATCCGGGCCCCGTCGATGATGCCCATCCATTCGTCAGTTCGAGTCCCTTCGAAAAGGACATTCGTGCGGAACCGGGTGCCATCGATGCGGTCCAAAGAATCCGACAAGGCGTCATAATCACGGCCGCCAACACCACGCTCCGTGAAGATGAGGAAGGCATAGGGATCGATCCGAACACGCTTCGAGATCGGCCTGCCTTCTTTCATGCCCGCGATGAGCTGGGAGATCGCGTAGATGATCAGGTCTTTGTCGTAGATTGTCGGCAAGCCTTTGATGCTGGGGCGGAACTCAATCCAGTTGCCCTTCCCGTCTTCATATCGACGGGGCTCACGATCAGGCTTTTTCGACAGCGAGTAGAACGGGTGCTCCATGCTCGCCATGTCATCCTTCAGGATCACGTCCGTGATGTCACAGACGAAGAGGTCTCCTTGGGGGTGGCGGACGGGCTTCAGATACTCGCTCATTCGACCTCGATGTGGATGTGCAACGTGGGTAAGTGCTCGGGATTCACACACACCCCTTGTATACTTCGGGAATCACACACACAATGCAAGCAATTCTTGTAGCTCAATAGCGTCAGACAGGCCTTCAACGAGGGGGAAAAGCATAGGATGGGGATGATCCTGGGCCGTTTTCATACCTCGAGGAAGAGGTATGAACAGGCAAAGACCTTGCCTGTGGATAAGTTCTACAGGAGTCGGGATTCACACACGGATTTTCGGGATTCACACACGCCAGAGTCGGGATTCACACACACAAGGACCTGATTCGGAGGTACCTAGGGCTTTGTTTTAGAAAGAATTTCCTTGGATGCTGGAATCCCTAAACACCAACACTTAAACCCATATAAAACACCCACCGGGCTGCCACCCGACAAAAGCGAGAAGACAGGGATGATCACAGGCGAACTGAAGTCGAAGATCGACGCGATCTGGAACGCGATGTGGACTGGCGGCTTGTCAAACCCTGCTACGGTAATGGAGCAGCTGACCCTACTCCTATTCTTGAGGGGCCTCGATGAGGTACAAACCCGCGAAGAGCGCCAAGCTCGCGCCCGAGGAACAAGAATCGAACGCAACCTTTTTCCGGAGGGTCATGACAGCATTCCCATTGTGGACGAGGTTGGCGCCAAAATTGCGGACGGGCGACCATATGCAGATCTGCGGTGGACAAGATTTGCAACCTTGCCACCAGCGGAGATGCAGGAAGCTGCAGAGAACCACCTGGTCCCCTTCCTTCGACGCTTAGGCTCCGACGGAGCCCCCCTGCGCAAGCACATGGCGGGAACACGCTACGAGATCCCCACAGGACGCCTTCTGGCAAAGGTCGTCGACCTTGTCTCGGACTTGCCCATGGACAGGCGGGATACCAAGGGTGATCTCTACGAATACATGCTCTCGAAGGTTGCTGCAGCGGGCCAGAACGGTCAGTTCCGCACGCCGAGGCACATCATCCAGCTGATGGTCGCCATGACTGAGCCACGTCGGGATGACGTGATCTGCGACCCGGCCTGTGGCACGGCGGGATTCCTGGTCGGTGCTGCCGAATACCTGCGCCAGAACCAACCAGACGCATGGACGGATCCGGACGCCCGCCTGCACATAGAAACAGGCATGTTCCACGGCCATGACTTCGATGGCACGATGTTGCGCCTCGGTGCGATGAACATGGCGCTGCACGGGTTCGAAGATGCCTCGATCCTCTACCGTGACAGCCTCACGCAAGAGCACGGCGACGAGGCGGAGGCCTATTCCCTGATCCTCGCCAACCCGCCCTTCGCCGGCTCGTTGGATACCGAAGCCGTAGCCAAGGACCTCACCCGGATCGTAAACACCCGGAAGACCGAGCTGCTCTTCCTGGCCCTCTTCCTGCGCCTCCTGAAGCGTGGCGGTCGCGCGGCGGTCGTCGTCCCGGACGGCGTGCTCTTTGGCTCCAACAGGGCCCACAAGGAGGTGCGGCGCATCTTGGTCGAGGATCAGCGGCTTCAAGGTGTGCTCAAGCTCCCAGCGGGCGTCTTCCGCCCCTATGCCGGGGTTTCGACCGCCATCCTACTCTTCCAGCGCACCGACTCTGGCGGCACGGACGGCGTGTGGTTCTACGACATGCACGCCGACGGCCTCAGCCTCGACGACAAGCGCAACCTGCTGGTGCCCGAGGACAAGATCGGCCCCTGGGCCGACCTTTCCGAGGACGAGGAGAAGCTCAACGATCTCCCCGACGCGCTCGCCCGGTGGCAGGAACGCGAGGGGGCAGAGAAGGACAATCCCCGGACCTCGCGCAGCTTCGTCGTTCCGAAGGCCGAGATCGCCGCCGCAGGCTACGACCTCAGCCTCAACCGGTATCGTGAGATCGAGCACGACGCGGTCGAGCACGAACCGCCCGCCGAGATCCTGTCGCGCCTGCGCGAAATGGAGCGTGACATCTTCGACGGCCTCGAGGAGCTCGAGAGGATGCTCGGCGACGGGACCGTGAAAGAGGCCGCCGAATGAGCAATGACGAGACCTACGGCCGCACGATCCAGCTCTTCCTGGTCGACGGCAAGCCCACGGGCCTGCGCAAGGCGACGATCCACGGCTGGACCGGGCTTCTGTTTGTCTCCGGCGCCTCGGCCTTCGGCGACCTCACGGCGCGGGACGAGGTGGACCGCACCGGTGTCTACATCCTGTCCGGCCCCGATCCCGACAAGGCGGCTGGCACGCGGGTCTATATCGGCTCGGGCAACTCGGTGGCCGAGCGGATCAGGCAGAGCGCCGTGAAGCGCGACTTTTGGGAAACGGCGATCACCGTCACCACCAGCGATGACGACCTGTCGAAAGGCCATGCCGAATATCTGGAGGCGCGGCTGATTCAGGTGGCGGCGCAGGCGGGGCGCGTGACGCTGGACAACGGCACACATCCCGACTTCCAGCGCCGCCGCCTGCCCGAGGCCGACGTGGCGAACATGGAGCAGTTCCTCGCCAACCTGCGGATCATCCTGCCGGTGATCGGGCTCGACATGCTCAAGCCACAGCCAAAGGCGGTGACACAGACCGCCCAGCCGGTCGAGCAGCGCACCACCGGCGAGGTGCAGTTCGAGATTCGCCACAAGAGCGGCGTGAAGGCCACGGCAGTGGAGGAGGATGGCGAGTTCATCGTGCTGGAGGGGTCGGAGGCCAGATACGATTCGGGTGCCGAGCGGAAAGATTACGATGCTTTGAAGGAGCAGTTGATCGAAGACGAGGTTCTCGTCGACAAGTCTGAAGACCTTTGGATGTTTTCCAAGCCATTCGCGTTCAAGAGCCCATCAGCTGCGGCCTCAGTCGTGCTGGATCGGAACGCAAATGGTCGAACCGAATGGAAGGTGAAAGGCGCGAGCCAGACCTATCACGACTGGCAGCAGACGCAGGCTTTGAGGCAGGAGGTGGCGGAATGAGCTGGGTGACTGCCAAGCTCTCACAGGTCGCAACGATCGAACGAAACTCGATCGCGCCTGACGCGATTACATCCGGAACGACTTATGTTGGCCTTGAGCACATATCCTCGGGAGGCGCGAGCCTGTCGCCGGTTCAGGTCGAAGCCGGAGAACTGTCCAGCAACAAGTTCGCCTTCGATGCCAATACGATCTTGTTTGGAAAGCTACGCCCCTATCTTGCGAAGGTTGTAGCGCCTTCGGTATCAGGTGTGTGCAGCACTGACATCCTACCAATTCGTCCGCATGGAAACCTCGACAAGAAATTCTTGCTTCATTTTCTTCTCAGCCCGAAACAGGTGGCGTATGTCGCCAATAGAGCGACAGGTGCGAACCTCCCGCGGTTGTCTCCGAAAGAATTGGCGGCAATGGAAATCCCCCTCCCGCCCCTCGAGGAGCAGCGGCGGATTGCGGGGATACTGAATGCGACCGACGCCCTGCGTCGCCGCCGCCGCGAGGTCCTCGCCCTGCTCGACACCCTCCCGGGCGCGATCTTCGCGGAGATGTTCGGGGACGTCCACGAGACCTATACCTTGAAAGAAGCTGGGACCGACTTCCGGTATGGCACCTCGTCGAAATCCCAGGATCACGGTCTTCCGGTCCTCCGCATCCCGAATGTTGTCGGTGGTGATGTCGATCTCTCCGAGATCAAGACGGTGCCGCTCAGCGCAAAGGAAGAGGCTCGGTTCGCCCTGAAAGATGGCGATATCCTCTTGGTGCGGACCAACGGAAATCAGGCATACGTCGGCCGATCTGCGGTATTCAAACGCGAGAAGGTCGCCGCGCATGAAATGGCGGATCGGACTTGGTCATTCGCTTCCTATCTGATCCGAGCCAGATTGAAGGAAAAGGAATTGCTTCCTGATTTCATCCAAGGTTTCCTGTCCTCGGCGGCTGGAAGGAAACAGTTATTGGCCTCATCGAAAACATCTGCTGGGCAATTCAACATCAATACCGAGGCACTCGGGGCGATCCGGGTTCCCAAGGTCGCTGTCCCGGCACAGGCCGCATTCGTAGACCGTGTGGCTGAAATCAAGAACCATCGGCAACAGGTATTGGACCACCTCTCCGAACTCGAAAACCTCTTCGCCTCCCTCCAAACCCGCGCCTTCGCCGGAGAGCTCTGACCCCGGGACATCGCCATGACCGCCAGCAACTTCGCCCATCTCGAACCCGACTTCCCCGCCGTCCACGCCGCGGCAACCTCGGCCGAGCGGCTGGCGATGTCGGAGCCCGAGGCGGCGGCCATTCTGGCGGGCAAGGCGGTGGAGCTGGCGCTCGGCTGGGCCTTCGCCCATGACGCGGGCTTGACGCCCCCTGCCCAGACTGGGGCGAGCCGGATGATCAACGATCCCGACCTGCGCACCATCATGGGCCAGAAGGTCCACGCCAAGGCCCGCTTTATCAACCTCGTCCGCAACAAGTCCGCCCACGAGGGCGCGACCCTGAAGCCCGAGGGTGCGCGCCAGGTTGTGGAGGAACTGCACCACGTCCTTCACTGGTTCGGCCGCACCTATGCCCGCCGCCAAAAGCCGCCTGAGCCGAACAATTTTGACCCGGCCCCCCTGACCGCACGGGCCGATCTGGTCCGGGACGCCCGCCGCAAGATCGAGACGACCGACCGAGAACTGGCGAAACGCACGGAGGAACTCGAGGAGCTGCGCGCGAAATACGCCAGCCTCGATGATGAGCTGAAGGCAAAGCGCGCCGAGGTCGCCAAGGCGCGCGCCGACCAGATCGCCGATCCGCACGACTACCACGAGGCGGAGACCCGCCTGCGCTTCATCGACCTTCTGCTCGCCGAGGCGGGCTGGAGCGATCTCAAGGAGGGCAGGGACCTCGAGTATCGCGTCGAGCCGATGCCTAACGAGAAGGGCCATGGCGTCGCCGATTACGTTCTCTGGGGCGCCGACGGCCTGCCCCTCGCCGTGGTCGAAGCTAAGCGTACCCGCCGCGACCCGGCCGAAGGCAAGCGCCAGGCAGAGCTCTATGCCGATGCGCTGGAGGCGATGCACGGCCGCCGCCCGGTCATCTTCTACACCAACGGCTATGAGCACTGGATCTGGGACGACGCGCGTAAGATCCCGCCCCGGCGCCTGGGGGGCTTCAAGACTGCGCTGGAACTAGGCGAGATGATCGCGCGCCGCAACGACGCGAAGCCCTTGGTGTCCCAGACGCCCAAGGCAGCCATCGCGGGCCGCCCCTACCAGACCCGCGCGCTCGCCCGGATCGCGGAGCATTTCGACGGGGGCTCCCGTAAGGCGCTGCTGGTGATGGCAACCGGCACCGGCAAGACCCGCACGGTCGTTGCGCTGGTCGACATGATGGTGCGGGCCGGCCTCGTGAAGCGGGCGCTGTTCCTTGCGGACCGGATCAGCCTGGTTCGGCAAGCGCGCAACGCCTTCGCCGCCCATCTGCCGGACAGCTCGCCGGTGAACCTCGTGACCGATCCGCCCGGTACCGGGCGCGTCTACGTCTCCACCTACCCGACGATGATGAACCTGATCGACCGCGCCGACAGGAGCGGTCGCCGGTTCGGACCAGGGCACTTCGACCTGGTGATCATCGACGAGGCGCACCGCTCGATCTACAAGCGCTATCGCGCGATTTTCGAGTGGTTCGACAGCTACCTGGTCGGCCTGACTGCGACTCCGCGCGATGAGGTCGACCGCGATACCTACCGCATGTTCGACCTCGATCCAGGCCATCCTACCGACTTCTACGGCCTTGAGGAGGCGATCGAGGACGATTTCCTTGTTCCCTTTGACCCCATCTCGCTGCCGACACGGTTCATGCGCGAGGGTATCCGTTACGACGATCTTTCCGACGAGGAGAAGGATCAGTGGGACGAACTCGAGTGGGGTGAGGCTGGGCGACGGGAAGAGGTCACAGCTGGCGAGATCAACACGTATCTGTTCAACGCCGACACCGTCGACAAGGTGCTGGCGCACCTGATGACTCACGGCATCCGGGTCAATGGCGGGGACCGGATCGGCAAGACGATCATCTTCGCTGCCAACAAAGCTCATGCAAAATTCATCGAGGATCGCTTCAACGCGGGATGGCCCAGCTACGGCGGAACCTTCGCTAGGAGCATCGTGCATGGCGAAAGTTACGCCCAGAGCCTTATCGACAGTTTTTCGATTGCCGGAAAGGAGCCGCACATCGCGATTTCGGTCGACATGCTCGATACGGGTGTGGACGTGCCGGAGGTGCTCAACCTCGTCTTTTTCAAGCTCGTCCGGTCCAAGACGAAGTTCTGGCAGATGGTGGGCCGTGGGACGCGCCTTTGCCCCGACCTTTTTGGCCCCGGCACCCGAAAAACGGAGTTTCGGATCTTCGACGTCTGCGGAAACCTCGAGTTCTTCGGCTCAAACCCGGAGCTGTCCGACCCCGCGGTGCCCAAGTCTCTCACGGAACGCTTAATCGAAACGAGGCTGAAGGTCGTTCAGGCAATCGACCAGACTGTTTCGCCGCATGTCTCGGGAGAGCCAGCCGTGACCACAAAGCCGGACGAGGTCGGTCTGGACTTGCCCGGCTTTAGTGGAGAGCGTTTAGCTCACTTCC
>NZ_JAYKSL010000048.1:0-9675 GCF_035481585.1 Salipiger marinus
GGTTCATCCTCGGCAAGCTGGGGCCGCCGGGCTCCCGCGCCAACTACATCTGTTCCAAGGTCTTTCCCCATGCGCTGATCGTGGCCCCCACGGGCCGCGGCAAGACCACGGGTTTCGTCATTCCGAACCTGCTGACCTGGCAAGGCTCCGCAGTGACGCTCGATGTGAAGGGCGAGTGCTTTGAGGCCACGGCCCGACACCGCGCAGCCCAAGGCGACAAGGTCTATCGCTTTGCCCCCACCGATTGGGAGGGCAAGCGCACGCATCGCTACAACCCGCTCCTGCGCATCTTTGAGCTGAAAGATCCCGCGCGCCAGCAGATGGAACTGCAGCTCCTGGCGACGCTGTTCCTGCAGAGCGACAATGACCGGGTGCAGGGCCTCCTCAAGGGNCTTTGAGCTGAAAGATCCCGCGCGCCAGCAGATGGAACTGCAGCTCCTGGCGACGCTGTTCCTGCAGAGCGACAATGACCGGGTGCAGGGCCTCCTCAAGGGCGGGATTGATCTCTTCGTGGCGGCAGGGCTCTTGGCCTTCCAGCGCAAGCGCCCCACCTTGGGCGAGATCTATCGCATCGCGGCCTCCGGTGGAAACAAGCAGAAGGAATACTTCGCGCGCGGCCACGAGGTGGACAACAGGGCCGCCAAGCTGATCTTTACGCGGCTGGCCTCGACCAACAACGATACGCTGACCTCCTATGTCTCGCTCCTGATGACCTCGGGGCTCGACCAATGGCAGAACCCGGCGATCGATGAGGCGACGGCGGTCTCGGATTTTGATTTCCGGACGATCCGCAAGAAGCCCTTTTCGGTCTATCTCGTCGTCCAGCCGCTGATGGTGAAGCCGCTGGCGCCGCTGATCCGGCTCTTCTTCTCCGATCTCCTCTCCGCCATGCAGGAAAAGGACCCCGGGCCGGATGAGCCCTGGCCGGTGATGATCATGCTCGACGAGTTCAATCGCCTCGGCAAAATGCCCATCGTGGTCGAAAGCATCGAGACACTGCGCACCTATCGTGGTCACCTCGCCGTGGTCACCCAAACCATTCCCGCCCTCGATGAAATCTACGGCGAAAACACCCGCCGCGCCTTGCAGGGGAATGCGGGCGTGAAGCTCTACCTGACGCCCTCCGATGAAAAAACCGTCGAGGAGCTGAGCAAGGCGGTCGGAAAGACCACCAAGACCGTCATTACGCTATCCCAGTCCATCGGCAAGAACCCCTTCGAGGGCCGCAGCCAATCGACCCGGACTGAAGAGAGCTCGTTGTTGCCTGAAGACGAAGCGCGCCGTCTCCCCCTCGACGAGATTGTCATGGTGATCGATGCCCAGATGCCGGTCCGCGCGAAGCGGATCCAGTATTTTGACGACCGGCTCTTTAAGGCGATCCATGCGGCGCAGACGGGCGAATTGCCGTTTCCGGAGCCGGGGGGAGGGGGATCGCAAGGCACGCTGCCGCTGAGTGTCCGCGCCATGCCGATGACACCGCCGTCGAACGGGTCAGGCGGACCCAAGGCCGACGTTGAGGCCGCGCGCCAGGCTGCTGATGGCCAATCGTTAGGGCAAACTGATGTCGCCCCAAAGAAGACTGCGCCTGTCGTTCAAGCCGCCATCGCTGAGGAACAGCGACAGATGGAAATGGATTTTGGGGGCCAAGTTGCAGATGCCGAGACAGTGGGCGTGGATGATGAGGCGCAGATGCGCTCTGCTGTCGATGGCTTAGAAGACATGGAAGCGATGCTGCAGGAGGAGGGCGGCAAAAAGCCAATGCACCGGTAGGGCGGTGGGCATGGTCTGACGGTCATAGAGGGCGGGGAGCGGGCGGTCAGCAGGGAGACTCCGTAGCCACGCCAAACTGATTAAGCCGAGGTTTCACGGTCACGACGGCAGCAGGCGGACGTGACTAGGTGGTCAGTCAGATCTGGACCTGCGGACTTCAGGTTATGAGCCGCAGCACGAGCATTGCCGCCATCGTAATGAAATCAATCACTTACCGCGCATGCCTTTGCATCTCTTCAGTTTTCCTCCGTCATCAGAAGGATATCGCCGCCACTAAACCGGATAAGCCAGTTCACAAAGGACTTCATGGGTTGACCACACGTTCACAAGCCAAGCTGATCACTGGACATCATCAGGCGGCCGGAAGCGGCTTGCCTTGTTTCACTTGATCGCACCACGGTCGAACTCAAGGCATGACTAGCCAAGCTGGCCTCCCCCCACGAGCAGGCCACCTGTGCCAACTCGGTCTGAAACACCGCTTGGACCAGAGAAGCGCTTCGATCCAAGCCCCCATACGCGAACTGGATTGTGTATCAACTCTCTGAAGCAAAATGACATTTTCAGCGTCGCGATCACCTGGCAACCGACAACGAGCTCACAGCGTCAGAAGCAAGCAGGAAACAGCCAATCATTGAAGAACGCCAAGGGCTTGACTATACACATAGAGATTGTCCTCGTCGCATCACCCACCCCAGTAAGTTCCAAACGGCTAACAGAACCGTTCATCAGCCACCAAGCCTGCCGCAAAACAGGCGAAAAGAAATGAAGATCGGCCTCAGTGTTCGACCACTCGTCCTCCGAAATCAAGATTGCAAGCCTGTTCTCGGGATGCGGGGGGCTTGATCATGGCTTCGAAGAGGCTGGGTTCAGAATCCATTTTGCAGCTGATCAGAATGCTGAAGCCGTAGAATGCTACAATTCGGGCCTTAGGCCGGTTGCGCGACAGCTCACAATAGATAAATATTTCGAATTCGCTTTCCAGCCCGATGTGATTATTGCTGGTCCACCTTGTCAAGGTTTCTCCACGGGTGGCGGATACAAGGCCAATGACGAGAGAAATGACCTTCTCATTTCCACTTGCTCAATAATCGCGCGATGCAAGCCCCAACTTGCTGTCATTGAAAACGTTGAAGCCCTCACGAATCGCAGAAACTCTGGCTACTTCAATGGTGCCTTAGAAGCACTTGCTTCGGCAGGTTATCATTGTGAGTGGTCGGTACTCTCAGCGACAGATTTCGGAGTTGCGCAACGCCGTCGCCGAACCGTCATAGTCGCAAGAAAGAACGCTCCATTTACAATGTATCGTGCATCCCCCCGTGGAACCATAAAACTCTCATCTGTACTCTCCGGAATTCCAGACAACGACATAAATCACAGGCCGGTCTACCATAGCCCTGACTCAAAACACCATCGGGTGGCACTCAGGATAAAGCCCGGTCAAAAACTCTGTAACGTGCGCTCTGGACCAAACAGCGTACCAACTTGGGAGATTCCTGAAGTTTTTGGATCAACAAACAATGCTGAGAAGCTAGTGCTCGAGGCTATCCGACAGCTGCGCAGAACCGAGCGCAAGCGGTCTTTTGGAGATGCCGATCCAGTCAGCGTCGACCGTCTTGCCGCCATTTGTGCGAGTGCTGACACCCAAACAATAGATAACCTGAAGCGCATTGGATACTTGAGAGCCGTAGGGGACGAAATCGACCTAACAAACACGTTTAATGGAAAGTACCGCCGACTACGAGCAGATGATGTATCCCCAACAGTCGACACCAGATTTGGCGATATTCAACTCTTCCTTCACCCCTCGGAGCATCGGGGCATGACCGTACGTGAGGCGGCAAGAATTCAAGGATTTTCCGATTCCATCAAGTTTCCCAAGAATGAGAAATCGGCATTTCGATTGATAGGAAACGCGGTACCACCTCCTATGGCGTTCGAGCTTGCGAAGTACTGTAGGGAGCTTCTATGAGCGAGAGATTGACCGAGCTGCCTCAGGAATGGGACTTTCCTGGTGATGAGAGCCCGCTACCCGAAGAATCAATAACATTACTGAACTACCTGAGCAGAAAAGTATTTAATGACTACGAGCCTGCTCAGTTTCACCCCTTTCGCGCACGTCTCCTCGATTGGATTAACAATCTACCCGATCCACGAGATCAGCAAATGCTGGTCTCACTTCTCTTAGACGTCTTCTATGTTGGGCGGCGGGAATTTGAGGCACTGTTTCGATCAGCATATAGAGGCGCGATCGCGCGATGGATACTTGACTCGACCAATCTCGACCCGTTCTCACCAACTATCGACAACAGTATTCGGACCTACGCGGATGAACTATGGATATGTCCGGTGTCGGACAGCCTGCGGATCAACTCCTTTCTGAAAGTCAATGGACTGAAGAGCAAAGAAGTTCGACCGGACTGGCGATCACTCGGGCGTCTCGGCGACGAAATTAAAATCCGAGATTATGTTAATAGGAACAAGATAAAGGGGCTTGTTCTTCTGGAAGATTTCGTTGGATCAGGTCGACAGTCAACAGCCGCTGTCAAGTTCGCAGCTAAGGCACTTTCAGACATTCCGATACTGTTCTGCCCCTTGGTTGTGTGCCCGAAGGGCGACAAGGCACTTATCGAACTCACCAACGGCCTCCAGAATGTCCGGTACGACCCGATTGTGGTACTGCCTGATGACGTGGTCTTGGATTTTGAGAAGTCACGCGGAGCCGAGGCCACCGAGGTTGATGCCTTCTTGAGACGTATCATGCCTTCACTGCAAGCAGCTACTGAAGAGTTCATGTACGGCTTTGAGGAGACGGGCGCAAAAGTGGTACTGTTTTCAAACTGTCCTAACAACACACTTCCGATCTTCCACCATGAAACCGAACAATGGAAGCCGCTGTTTCCGAGAGTGATGAGGCAGTCATGAAGTCAAACCCCTTCTTTGAACTTTATGTCGGGGACAGGATTTCTGCTCACGAGTTTGTGACAGTTTTCAGTCCACTATTGGTGGAGCACACAGAGGCCCTGTTTCTTCCGGGGAACATTGTTGTGACTGGCATTCAAGGCTGCGGCAAAAGCATGCTCCTCAGTCTACTGAAACCAAAGGTACGGATGGAGTTCGACACCGCTGGGGAAGCCTTCCCAGTTCGCGACGACCTTCGCCGATTCATCTGTGGCTCAGTAAATCTTGCACATCAGAACGTAATCGATTTTGGTTATCGTAGCGCTATTGACGCTGACGTCCTCCAAACCGAATTACAGTTTGCTGATTTCCTAAACTACCTGCTGTGCGACAGTATTCTTTCAAGCATTGAGCAATATTTGGTCGCCCCACATCATATTCGCGCTGAGGTCGGCCTACTAGGCGCACAAGTTGACTTTGATCAGTTCGCGCTTGAAATTTCCAACCATCCTATTTGGGAGGGTTGGCTGGGGAGGTGCGAGAGTTTTGCGCAGCTTCGTTCTAGGCTAGGCGATCGAGCACGTGCATATAGAAGGTTCTTGCATGGGAAGGACCGCGATCTTGATCATTCGATAAAGGATACAATCACTGCCATAGGCAGCCCACAAATTGTGCTCGCTGAACTCTTGAGAGGTGGCGGATGGATCGATAGTCGAACTCACGTGTTTGCAGACATCGATCAGTACGAAGAACTTGGCAGTATTTCATCGAGACAAACTGCCGGAGAAGCAGTTGACTATCGAGCGGTGATCAATAAAGCGCTTTCATCTCGAAATGGAGAAATCTCATATCGAATTGGAACCCGAGGTTATTCCTGGAAGAGCCACGGAAAGATTCACGGAACCTCCGGCAATCTTGAGCAAATGCGTGACTATAAGTACATCGACCTAGATGACATTCTGCGCAAGCACGAAGACGATAGCAGTCGCGCCGGACACGTGTTTGATCGTTTTGCGGTTGATGTATTCGCGCGACGGCTTCGCTTTTCGGGTTTTGATGTTCCGAAAGGCCATGAGGCGAAGAAGTTTGAAGAAGTCTATGGCAGAAATCTCAGCCCAGAGGAAAAGGTTAATCAGCATCTCGGAATTCGGGAAAAGGCAAGTTATGTCAAGGTTGAAGATGGTTGGTCCGAGACGACGAAGTCTTCGTTGCGCTCGCTTGCCGAGCGCAACTTCTACCAGGCTAAGCTTGGTGAGCTTTGGGTCCGACAAAAGGGTGACGTCGATAATCTCAGCGTGAGGGATGAGTTGCTGCCCTGGCGCAGAAGCTCTAGCCAATGGTGGAGGAAGGAGCGCGCCCATGCGATGGTTGTTAGGATAGCATCCGAGACGAAGCAGAAGACTATTTGGGGTGGGGCGAGCGAACTACTTGAGCTTGCAGGGGGCAGCATCTTGGCCTTTTTGGGTTTGAATCAGTTCATTTGGAGTACGCTCATTCAACGCAACGATCGCCCTGAGATTGGGCTCGGTGAAGTTCCAAGTGTGCCAGTTTCAGTCCAATCGGTTTCAATACTTAAAGCAAGTAAAGCTTGGGTTGAAATGATTTACGAGCAATCTGGACGGAGTGCTGAGCGAGCACGTTTCGTTAGCAATGTGGGAAGCATTCTCAGAAAGAAACTTCTTGATGACAAGAACCTCTCTTACCCCGGCGCCAATGGCTTTTCTTTATTAGACAGGGATTTGGATGAGTTTCCGGAGGTACGATCTTTTTTAGAGGAGCTTGCGGACTATGGCAATGTCCTGATGTTGCCACATACGTCCAAGTCTAGCGATCGAAAGTTACGAACAAAGTTCTACTTTCATCCAATATTCTGCCCAAGTCTTGGCTTGCCATACGTTAGAACAAAGGAACCGTACTATGCAAAGATTGGGGAGGTAGCTGGCTGGATTTACGAAAGTGGTTATGAGGTGCCCCTCCGGAGTTCACCGCCTGAGGTGCAGAAAGGTTTAATCTAAACGATGACCAACTTCGTTTTTCGACCTTGGGGTCGGCCGCTCTGGGTGTGCGAGAAGTACGGACAAGCTAACTGGACGGTCTTGGCTTGCTTTGGTACTGAAAAGAGGTCTGTTGTTTCAGCTTCACAGCTTGCACGCTTCGCCACGAAAGTAATTCTTGTAAAGGTGGAGGACCCAAGACTAGGCACCCGAGAATTTTTGGACAGCCAAGCAAGTGCATTTGGACGTAATCGTGACTACTATGATCGAGAAGCTCCCCTCGCTGCCCATTATGAGTCCGCGGACTTGAAGGCATCAATTGATAGGATTGAAGAGGTCTGTAGGAACGCTGCGGAGAGCGGCAATGTTATTCTCGACATAACTTCTTTTCCAAAGCGTTGGTTCTTTCCAATGCTTCGCTTCCTAGTTTCTGATGATGGTGTTCAGAATTTGCAGGTTGTGTACACCCGTGGTACCAGCCATGCAAAGGTACTTGCCGAGAGCCCGGAAACACTCCGAGTACTTCCGACGTTCGCCACCATGGATGCTAGAGACAGTCACGATGTTGCTTTTGTTGGTGTTGGGTTCCATCTTCACAGCATGTTGACGATGTTTGGCAATGACAGAGCTCGAGCCATGCATCTTCTTTTTCCGTTTCCACCTGGACCACCTGGCATTCAAAGGAACTGGAAGTTTGTTCAACAGGTCGAAAGGGTTGTACAAAGAGACGCTACGCTTTTAGATGGCGCTGATCCAATTAATTTCTTGCATTTGGACTCCATTGACGTCTCCCTCGCATTTGACGCGATGCGGATGGCATCAAATGGCGGAAAAAAGACTTCAATGATGGCGCCGTATGGTCCCAAGCCGTTTTCTCTTGCGATGTGTCTTTTTGCGATAGCTGCAGAGCGCGCGAGACTTGACGACATTCCGGTCTACTATTCTCAACCCAAAAAGTATGCCGTTGACTACACGGCAGACGCAGCATCCCGGTTGGGCGCTCTCGATACGTGGTCATATGCAATAAAAAGGGCGGGTCGTTTTCTCTACGAAATGTAGTGGCGGCATAACAGCCACCACTACATTCTATTGGAACCAACCGCTAATCTCCCATGCAGGTCGTCGCGCATGGGACGTCTGCCGCATAAAGCGACGCCCGCGAGGCAAAAGTGCCGGTTTCGCGAGTTGGAACCTAGCTCGTACAAGTGTAGACGCCGAGCGTCAAGAGTACGCATCCTTCTATTTTTATTGACTTTTTCGAGGGGCGAAAAGGCACCATATCGTGTTGCTTGCGTCGCATCTCCCACTATCTGTGCCTTTGATGGAGACTGGTCCAGACAGCTCACAGTTCGGCTGTTCGGATGTGCGGGTAGATCTTTGCGTAGGCCGTCGGTGCGTTGGCCACGTTTGCGAATCATAACTGCCTCGCCACTGCCACGTGCGTTCTGTGGTTCAGTGGCGGGATGATGCAAATCGGTCTTCGACCATAGGCTCGAGCCCGGACGTACCCTCCCCGCCCCAATTCCACCTTCCGCCTGTATTCCGGTCCTTGGCCCGTGGTCCGACTTGCTAGTGGCGCGGGTCTACGCCTGTGTCGTCGGGCAAGGAGGCGAAATGGATGGTCAAACGACTGCAACTGAATGAGAAAACCCTGCGGGAGGCAGAACCGAAGCCCGGCGTCAGTTATCAGATCTTCGACACGGACGTGATCGGCTTCGCCGCCCGCGTGCAAGCATCGGGCGCTCGCACCTTCACCATCGACTACCGGCATGCCGGGAGGCAGGGGCGCATGACTATCGGGAGCTGGCCGGAGTGGAGCGTCACGGCCGCGCGCGAGCGCGCCAAGGAACTGCGCCGCGCCATCGACGAGGGACAGGATCCTCTGGCGATGCGCGACGAGTGGCGCGGGGCTCCGCGCATCACGGACATGATCGACCGCTACATCGCCGAACACCTGCCGAAACTGGCCAAGACGAATGCGGGCGACCAGGTCTCGACGCTGAAGAAGAAGATGGTGGAACCCGCCCGGGGCAACCGGCTGGTGACGGAGATCACCAAGTCCGGCGTCGCGAAGTTCCTCGATTTCGTGGCCGAGGGGCGGCCCCGCCCCTGCAAGGCAAAGCCCAACAACCGCGCTCGCAAGCTGCAGGGTCACAAGCCCACGCCGATCCGCGCCAACCGCATGGGCGAGGTGCTGCGCAAGATGTTCACGCTGGCCATCGACTGGGGCTGGAGGTCGGACAACCCGGCACAGAGCTTCCACCGGCGGATCGAGCATGCGGTCTCCGCCTGCATTCCGGTCCTGTCGCCATGCTTTGCTTGATATGGGCGCGATTCCACGCCTCATGTCGGACGAGCGATGGAGTGCGATCTATGGTCAACAGGTTGAAAATGAATGAGAAAACCGTCCGTGAGGTTGAGAACCTGGGACGGGATTACCAGATCTTCGACACAGATGTGCGAGGGTTCTCGGTCACAATCACCCTTCCGGAAACCGGGCCTTCACGCTGGACTTCCGGGACGTGGGTCGCCATCGGCCGATGCCCGTCCAGCGTCGCATCGGCACTATCACGGCCAACTACAAGCAGGGATGCTGGTCGACCGGCATCTTTTGGGAGCGCGGGATAAGCACCCACTACAGGCGAACGTCCGCATTGGGCCGAGGCTGTGTGGAAACTCGGCGACCACTGCCTTCCGAGGCGCAACTTCAGCCAGCTTGCTGATATCCGGCTCAGGTTGGTTGTATGGGGTGTTTTTGATGCCTCCGAAGGCTTGGGAGGAGCTTTGGCGCACACCGAAGCTTGAATTACAGCCAGTAATTGTCAGGATCACCCAGGGATAGCCGCCCGCAGCCCCTTGATCCCGACCAGGGCGACCATGCGCTTGATGTTGTAGGCCAGCACGTTCAGCGCCATCTCGGTGCGGACGTTCTTCAGGCGGCGCATCAGGAAATGGGTGGAGCCCATCCAGGTGTTGATTTCCACCCAGAACTGAGCCGGGTAGGCGCATAATT
>NZ_JAYKSL010000049.1:0-8151 GCF_035481585.1 Salipiger marinus
CGCACCGTCGGCTCCGGCGTCGTGTCGAAAATCCTCGTCTGAGCTTGACACTGCGGTCGGCGGGCTCTATGCGGCCCGCCAGACTGGACTACCAGATGGGTGCTGCGGCACCCATCTTCCTTTCCGGCGGGGGGCTTCCTCCGCCATGGGTTCGACGAGGGGGCGGGATGGTCCTGTCTCCTCCTCTCAACCCCAACGCCAAAGAAGGCATGTTCAATGAACCAGAACATCCGTATCCGGCTCAAGGCGTTCGATTACCGCGTGCTCGATGCCAGCACCCAGGAAATCGTCAACACCGCCAAGCGTACCGGCGCACAGGTTCGCGGCCCCATCCCGCTGCCGAACAAGATCGAGAAATTCACCGTTCTTCGTGGCCCGCACGTCAACAAGAAGTCGCGTGACCAGTTCGAGATCCGCACGCACAAGCGTATGCTCGACATCGTGGACCCGACCCCGCAGACGGTGGACGCGCTGATGAAGCTCGACCTCGCCGCCGGCGTGGATGTCGAGATCAAGGTGTAAGGGGGCATGTCGATGTTGCGCTCTGGAATCATCGCCAAGAAACTGGGCATGACCCGGCTGTTTCTTGAAGACGGGAAGCAAGTTCCCGTGACCGTCCTGCAGATGGACGCCTGTCAGGTCGTGGCCCAGCGGACCGCCGAAAAGGATGGCTATACCGCCGTTCAGCTTGGCGCCGGTACGGCCAAGGCCAAGAACACCTCCAAGGCCATGCGCGGCCATTTCGCCGTGGCCAAGGTTGAACCCAAGCGGAAGATCGCGGAATTCCGCGTCGACGCCGACAACCTGATCGCCATTGGCGAAGAGATCACCGCTGACCATTATTTCGCCGGTCAGTTCGTGGATGTCTCCGGCACCACGATCGGTAAGGGCTTTGCCGGTGCCATGAAGCGGCACAACTTCGGCGGTCTTCGCGCGTCGCACGGTGTGTCGATTTCGCACCGTTCGCACGGCTCGACCGGCCAGTGTCAGGACCCGGGCAAGGTGTTCAAGGGCAAGAAGATGGCGGGCCACATGGGCGCCGTCCGTGTCACCACCCAGAACCTTCAGGTCGTGAAGACCGATGCCGACCGCGGCATCATCATGATCAAAGGCGCCGTTCCCGGCTCCAAGGGTGGCTGGGTGACCGTCAAGGACGCCGTCAAGAAGCCCACCCCCGAGAACGTGATCCTGCCGGCCGCGCTGCGGTCCGCCGCCGAGGAAGCGAAGCGTCTGGCCGAGGAAGCTGCCGCACAGGCCGCTGCCGAGGAAGCCGCCGCAGCCGAGGCCGCCGCAGCCGAGCAGGCAGCCGCCGAGGAAGCTGCCCTGAAAGCCGCTGAAGCGGACGTTCAGGCCGAGAAGAAGGAAGGCGACGAATGAAACTCGACGTGATCAAACTCGACGGCGGTGCCGCGGGCGAAGTCGAGCTGGACGAGGCCCTGTTCGGGCTGGATCCGCGCGCCGACATCCTGCATCGCGTCGTCCGCTGGCAGCGTGCCAAGGCGCAGCAGGGCACCCACAAGGTCAAGGGTCGTTCGGAAGTCAGCTACTCGACCAAGAAGATCTATCGCCAGAAGGGCACCGGCGGCGCACGCCACGGCTCCCGCAAGGCGCCGATCTTCCGCAAGGGTGGCATCTACAAGGGCCCGACGCCCCGCAGCCACGCGCATGACCTGCCCAAGAAGGTCCGCGCGCTGGGTCTGAAGCTGGCGCTTTCGGCCAAAGCCAAATCCGGCGCTCTGGTGATCATCGAGAACACCGAGACCGACGGCAAGACCAAGACGCTGGCGGCACAGGTCCGGAACCTGGGCTGGAAGCGCGCGCTGGTGATCGACGGTGCCGCTGTGAACGAGGGTTTTGCCCGCGCCGCAGCCAACATCGAAGGCCTGGACGTGCTTCCGACCATCGGCGCCAACGTGTATGACATCCTGAAGCGTGACACGCTTGTGCTCACGAAGGCGGGTGTCGAAGCTCTGGAGGCTCGACTGAAATGACCGCGAAGCCCGAACATTACGACGTGATCCGCAAGCCGATCATCACCGAGAAATCCACCATGGCCGGCGAAAACGGCTGCGTGGTTTTCGAAGTGGCGATCGACGCAACCAAGCCGCAGGTCAAGGAAGCCGTCGAGGCTCTGTTTGGCGTGAAGGTGAAGGCGGTGAACACCTCCATCACCAAAGGCAAGGTGAAGCGTTTCCGCGGCCAGCTTGGCAAGCGGCGTGACGTGAAGAAGGCCTATGTGACCCTCGAAGAGGGCAACACGATCGACGTGTCGACCGGCCTCTGATCCCAGTCCTTTGTCGGACAAAAGAAACCCGGCTCCGCAAGGAGCCGGGTTTTTTGCTGGTCGGCGGTGCTGCCGGTCAGGTGGCGGGGGTCAGGCGGCGCAGGCGCAGCGCGTTGGCGAGCACGAAGACGCTCGAGAGCGCCATGGCGCCTGCGGCAAAGACCGGCGACAGCAGCAGGCCGAAAGCGGGGTAAAGCGCGCCTGCCGCCACGGGGATCAGTGCGGCGTTATAGGCGAAGGCCCAGAACAGGTTCTGGCGGATGTTGCGGATCGCGGCCTGCGACAGGGCGATGGCCGTCGGCACCCCTTGCAGATTGCCCGACATCAGCACCACATCCGCCGCTTCGATGGCGACATCGGTGCCGGTGCCGATGGCGATCCCGGTATCTGCCGTGGCAAGCGCGGGCGCGTCGTTGATGCCGTCGCCGACAAAGGCCACCGGCCCGTGCTGGCGTTGCAGCAGGCGCAGCGCCTCGACCTTGCCTTCGGGCAGCAGCGCCGCCTGCACCTCGTCTATGCCCAGCCGGTCCGCCACGGCGCGGGCGGTGCGAGCGTTGTCGCCGGTCAGCAGCACGATCTTCAGTCCCAGATCATGCAGCGCGCGAATGGCCTGCGGGGTGCTGGGCTTGATCGGGTCCGACACCGCAAGAATCGCCGCGAGTTGCCCATCCAGCGCGGCGTAAAGCGGGGACTTGCCCTCTGCGGCCAGCGCCTCGGCGGTTTCGGCGAAGCTGTCCACCGACAGGCCGAGCCGTTCCATGTAGCGGTCCGCGCCGATATCGACCCGGCGGCCCGCCACGCTGGCGCTGGCGCCATAGCCGGTGACGGACTGAAACCCGGTGACGGGGGACAGGGCCAGCTGGTCGGCCTGTGCGGCTTCGACCATGGCGCGGGCGACGGGATGTTCGGATTTCGATTCGACCGCCGCGACATGGGCCAGAACGGTGGCGCGGTCAAAGCTGGGGGCGGGGACAAGATCGGTCAGCGCGGGACGGCCTTCGGTCAAGGTGCCGGTCTTGTCCAGCGCCACCACCGCCGTGTCGCGCAGATGCTGCAGCGCGTCGCCCTTGCGGAAGAGCACGCCCAGTTCGGCGCCTCGCCCGGTCGCCACCATGATCGAGGTGGGCGTGGCCAGCCCCATGGCGCAGGGGCAGGCGATGATCAGCACCGCCACGGCATTGACCAGCGCGAAGCTCAGCGCCGGATCCGGCCCGAACAGCAGCCAGACGCCAAAGGTCAGCACGGCAAGCGTCATGACAGCGGGCACGAACCACAGGGTGATCCGGTCCACCGCGCTTTGAATCGGCAGCTTGGCGCCCTGCGCCTGTTCCACCAGCCGGATGATCTGGGCCAGCACGGTGTCGCCGCCCACGGCGGTGGCGCGCAGGGCCAGCGCGCCGGTCTGGTTGACGGTGCCGCCGGTCAGCGGGCTGCCGGGGGCTTTGGCGACGGGAACCGGCTCGCCGGTGATCATCGATTCGTCGACATGGCTGTCGCCTTCGGTCACCACCCCGTCGACCGGAATGCGTTCGCCGGGCCGGATTTCGAGGATGTCGCCGGTGCGCAGATCGGCCACGGGCACCTCCTGCACCTGCCCGTCGCGGCGCAGGCGGGCGGTCTTGGGGGCAAGTCCCACCAGCCGCCGGATCGCGTCAGAGGTGCGGCCCTTGGCCCGCGCCTCCAGCAGGCGGCCCAGCAGGATCAGCGTGACGATGACGGCCGCGGCCTCGTAATAGACGTTGACGGTGCCTGCGGGCAGGGCGCCGGGCAGGAAGGTCGCCACCAGCGAATAGCCATAAGCGGCGAGCGATCCCACGGCGACCAGTGCGTTCATGTCGGGCGCGCCACGGGCCAGCGCGGGCAGGCCCTTGGTGTAGAATCGCAGGCCGGGACCGAACAGCACCAGCGTGGTCAGCACGAACTGCAGCATCCAGCTGGCCTGCATCCCCACGGTGGCACCGATCCAGTGATGCAGCGCGGGCACCAGATGGCCACCCATTTCCAGCACGAAGACCGGCGCCGTCAGCAGCGCCGCCCGCGTCACCTGCCGCGCCAGATCGCGGGCTTCGGCATCCTTGCGCGCCTCGTCCTCGGGGGAGGGGCCCTGCTGGGCGCTCTGCACCCGCGCCTCGTATCCGGCCTTGCGCAGGGCGGCGACCAGCAGATCCGGATCGGCGCTGCCGCGCACGGTGGCGCGTTCGGTGGCAAGGTTGACCGAGGCCGCGCTGACCCCCGGCACCGCTGCCAGCGCGCGTTCCACCCGTCCGACGCAGGACGCGCAGGACATGCCCTCCACCGCCAGATCCTGCGTGCTGTCGGGCACCGCATAGCCCGCCTTTTCGATGGCCCGCACCAGCGCGGCGCGGTCAAGCGTGTCGCCCGACAGGCTGGCGCGTTCAGTGGCAAGGTTGACCACGGCGCTCTGCACCCCGGGCACGGCGCGCAGCGCCTTTTCCACGCGCCCGACGCAGGAGGCGCAGGACATCCCTTCGATGGGCAGGCTGAGCGTGCGGGACGGTGTGAGGTCGGCCATGGCTGCCTTCTTTCTGTCAGAACAAGGGTCAGCATGGCAGATAAGGGTTCCAGCAGGGGGAAGGTCAAGGTGCCGGAGGGTTTTTGTCCTCTTGACCTTCGGCGGGCAGAGGCGTGCACTGGTCGCGGCCCGATCCGGGCCACAGGAGATCCCGATGCAGCTTCAAATCGACTCGATGACCTGCGGCGGCTGCGCCCGTGCCGTGCGCGCCACGCTTCTTGATCTGGACGCCGAGGCCCGCGTTACGGCGGATCCGCCCGCCCGCCGCGTCGAGGTGGAGACGACCGCCTCGCTGCAGGCGGTTCAGGCGGCGCTGGCCGAGGCCGGATTTCCGGCGGTTCCGGTCACGGGCTGACCGGGGCAGGGGGAGGGGGGCGGCAAGCCCCCCGCCAAAGGGTCAGAGCCCGCGCACCAGCCGCAGCGCGTCATAGATCGCGGCATGGGTGTTGCGCGCGGCGACCGCATCGCCGATGCGGAACAGCCGGAATCCGCCTTCGGGATTGGGCCGCAGGGTCTGCGCCCCGCCGGTGGCCAGCGCGGTGTAATCCACAGCACCCAGATTGCGCGACAGCGGCTTCAGCTCGAAATACAGCTCGTCCAGTGGGCGCGTGCCGTGATTGACCACAACCTGATCGACGCGCCTTGTGCGCAGCGTGCTGCCGTAGTCCGATCCCAGATGCGCCAGCAGCCCGTTGCCCTCGCGCGTGACCGCGCGCAGCCGCCATGTGACGGTGAAGGTCACGTCGCGCGCCTGCAGGCTGCGCATGTAGGGCACAAGGTTCATCGCCATCACCTCGGGGGCGAAGCTGCGGTCAGGGGCGACGATTTCCACCACGGATCCGCTTTCCGACAGCAGATCTGCCGCCATCAGCCCGGCATGGTCGCCCGCATCGTCATGGATCAGCACGGTCTGGCCGGGTTTGACGTCGCCCGACAGGATGTCCCATGCCGACACCACCAGATCATTGCCCGTCTCCAGCACCTCGGTATGGGGCAGGCCGCCGGTGGCGATGATCACCTCTGACGGATCGGTGGCCAGCACGTCATTGCCATCGGCGAAGCTGTTGAAGCGGAACTGCACGCCCAGTTTTTCGCACTGTTCGAACCGCCACGCGATGATCGACGACATCTCCCGCCGCCGTTCCTGCCGGGCGGTCAGGCGAATCTGCCCGCCGGGCTGGTCCGCCGCCTCGAACACCGTCACGGCATGGCCGCGTTCCGCCGCCACCCGCGCCGCTTCCAGCCCGGCGGGACCGGCGCCGACGATGGTCACGCGCTTGCGCTCCTCGGCTCTGGCGATGACATGGGGCTGTTCGATCTCGCGCCCGGTAGAGGGGTTGTGCAGGCACAGCGCCATGCCACCCTGATAGATGCGGTCCAGACAGTAATTGGCGCCGACGCAGGGCCGGATGTCCTCCTCGCGGCCTTCGATCACCTTGCGCACCAGATGCGGGTCGGCCATGTGCGCGCGGGTCATGCCCACCATGTCCAGCTTGCCGCTGGCGATGGCATGGCGCGCGGTGGCCACATCGGGGATCTTGGCGGCGTGAAAGGTGGGAAAGCCGGTGGCGGCGCGAATCTCTCCGGCAAAATCCAGATGCGGCGCGTTGCGCATGCCCTGAATCGGGATGAGGTCGGTCAGCCCGGCATCGGTGTCGATATGCCCCTTCACCACGTTCAGGAAATCCACCAGCCCGCTGTCCTTCAGCCGGTGCGAGATGGCCAGACCGTCTTGCTTGGTCAGCCCGCCGGGCAGATCCTCGTCGCCGGTATAGCGCACGCCGACAAGGAAGCCCGCGCCGCAGCGGCGCCGGATTTCTGCCAGCACGTCGAAGGTGAAGCGCAGGCGGTTGTCCAGATCACCGCCATAGGGCGCGTCCAGCTCGTTGGTCAGCGGCGACCAGAACTGGTCCATCAGATGGCCGTAGGCCTGAATCTCGATCCCGTCGAGGCCAGCGGCCTGCATCCGTTCGGCGGCATCGGCATAATCGCCGATGATCCGCGCGATGTCCCAGTCCTCCATCTTCTTGGGGAAGGCCTTGTGCGAGGCTTCGCGCTCATGCCCCGGAGAGACGACAGGCAGCCAGTCCGCCTTGTCCCAGCGGGTGCGGCGGCCCAGATGGGTGAGCTGGATCATCACCGCGCAGCCCTCGTCGTGACACTCCTGCGCCAGCTTCGCCATATGGCCCACCACCTCGTCCTTCCAGGCGAGGATGTTGTTGAACACCGGAGGGCTGTCACGGGCGACGCTGGCCGATCCCCCGGTCATGGTCAGCGCCACACCCGCCTTGGCCCGTTCCACATGATAGGCGCGGTAGCGCTCCTTGGGCATGCCATCCTCGGGGTAGGCGGGTTCATGGCTGGTGATCATGATCCGGTTTTTCAGGGTGAGGGGACCAAGCTGATAGGGCTGCAGCAGGGGATCGCTGGACATCGGGCTTACCTTTTCCGGTTGGGGGCCACGCAGGGGTTGCGGCAGGATTCCGACAATGTACACTCCTGTCAATATAATGTTCAGGGGTGAACATGATGAATGATACAGATGAAGACAGCAGATCTGCCCGGGGGGAGCGCGGCTCGCCCGACCTCTGGCTGGAGGCGGCCTATGCCGCGCTGGTCGATGGGGGGGTGGACGCGGTGCGGATCGTGCCGCTGGCCCGGACGCTGAACCTGTCGCGCACCAGCTTTTACTGGTTCTTCAAGGACCGGCAGCAGCTTCTGGACGGGCTGCTGGACCGGTGGGAGCGGTGCACCACCGCCCCGCTGGTGGCCGCGACCGAAGGTTATGCGGCGACCCGGACCGAAGCGATGCTGGCGGTGATCGCCATCTTCCTGAGCGACCGCAGCTTCGACACCCGGCTGGAACTGGCGGTGCGGTCCTGGGCGCAGCAGGACACGGCGGTGCTGGCGCGGCTGCAGGCGGCTGATTCCCGGCGGCTGGAGGCGCTGCGCCAGCTGCTGCTGCAATGGGGCCATGACGAAGCCGATGCCGATGTGCGGGCGCGGACCATCTACCTTGTGCAGGTGGGCTATATCTCCATGCGGGTGCGCGAACCGCTGGACGACCGCCTGCGCCGATTCCCCCATTACGTCGAGATCTATACCGGCCAGCGCCCGACCGAGGCTGAAATGGCCCGGCTTCGCGGCAATCTGGACTGACGGTCAGAGGCAATTGCCGGGTTATCCCGGAATAGTCTCCGGATTCTGTGGATATCTATGTGGGTATGTCGGTTTTGGGGATGATCTGGGTGTGCTGTGCGGGGATTTTCGGGGCTAAGCTTTTGGATTTGCGTGATTTTTGAGGTTTTTGGTGTTGCTCGTGAAGTTTTTGCGA
>NZ_JAYKSL010000050.1:0-7269 GCF_035481585.1 Salipiger marinus
AGGGAGAATCCTTTTGGGCGTTTGTCTTCTAAAAGCGCCGTTGCTTGCTGTCGCCACTTATCGCGGTCCTCCCGCAGATCAGAGATCACGGCCTCCTTGTCTGCCAAGCGCTCCTGAACTGCTTCAAGGCGGGCTTGCAACGCTTTGAAATCACCAAGATCTTGGGTGTTTGTCGGTGTTTCTTCAGGGGTTTCCTTCCGTTCACCAGCTGGTGTTGGGGGGTAAACCCTATGTAGCTCAGAAGGGTCGATGCGAAATGCGCCAGTCTCGTCCTTTGATGCAGAAATTCTCCCGGATTTTATAGCCTTCGAGATGGTCGCCTTCGACTTCCCCGTGGCCTTTGCTGCCTCACCAAGGGTGTATACCATGGGGTTTCCTATCGTTCGCGGTTGCCTGTTTTGGTCCTGTTAACCTGTTTACTCGTCTTCTCTCGCCGGGGTCCCCGGTAGATCCGCTTCCATTCCGGGGAAGCTGGGCTGAGAGATCGGGGGCAAGCCGCTGCCGGAAGGAATTTGCATCTCTCCAATGCGGGGAAGGTGGTGCAAAGCAGCCTTGTTGGCCTCGATGGGTTCGGGTTGTTCGTCTTCGGCCAGAAGAACCTCCGCTTGCAGGCGGGCGTAGCGCAGGCGGTCTCTGGCTTCGGTCCAAACCACGCGGCTGTTGAGGACGTAGGCGTTAACCGTGCCGCTTGCGCCGATCTGTTGAACCTCGATCCAGTTGCCAGCTTCGAGGGTCTTCAGGGCGCGTTTCACGGTGGAGGCCGACGAGCCCATGAGTTTGGCCAGCACCTTGTGGGATGCGACGACCGCGTTCTGGTCACCGACGTTGGCTGCTAGGACATGGAGCAACGCGGAGGCCGCCGGATGTTTTGTGCCTAACCGTGCCCAAGCCTCATGTGCGGCTCGGTCAGTCTGCACGAAGTGGCCACGAGTGGGTTTGCTCGGGAGTGTTTCCCGGTTTTCGGATTGTGCCCGCCCTGGTTCATCCATGACCTACCCCTAGTCCATCGGTGGTTAAATTTGATTCACGCATAGTCATTTGTCGATCACATATAGGCTGCATTATGCCGTCAAAATTCGCTCATGTCTGCACGAATTTCGCTCAGACCTAGGTCATAGCTGTGACCTGGGGGGAGGTCACAGCTATGACCTACCCCCCCCACGTAAGTCATTGATTTTCAAGGTCTCATATTTTGCCCCTTCTAATGATCTATAGGAGGGCAAAAAATCCACGCCCGTTCGATCGGGAGCGCGCCCCCACAGCGCTGGCCGAGCGATCGGGCGGGGGTGGAGTTTTTGAACGACGCAGGCGACGAAGGAGCCTGCATCACAGCTATCAACTAGCTCGAACCTTGGAGCAGGGTGGTCCATTACCGATAGCGCAACGCTCAGGGATGGGGTGGGTCAGGCAGGGAGGGGAAGGGATATCCCCAATTCCACCTGTCAGCGCCTGTGGCAGCGGTTGGATTTTCTGAGAAGAGGTCAGGGGCTGGTGGCTCCGTCAGTTCCCAGACTGCTCCGGAAGCTTAATCCAGAAGGCACAGAGACTGGACCCGTCACTCTGCTCGATCAGTTGCCCGCCGATCCCCAGCTTCCCGCAGCCATAACGCGCCATGGTGTCGATTGAGAAAGCTGCCTTGGCGGTCTCGGTGCCATAGGCCAGCAGGAGGCCCAGGACGACGCCTGTGGCGAGCATGGAGGCCAACCAGACCCAGAACCCTCCGAAGTAGCGCCATGCCTGTCTACGGGCCTCTCCAGCGGCCTGTGTGAGGCTCCGGGCGGCATCGATGCTTTCGTCATGGGCGTTCAGGATGGCGTCTTTCGCGGCCTTCTCGGCGGCTTTGGTGGTTTCTTCCTTGAGGTAGGCCGCGACGGCCATCAGGCGGTTGTCGATGGCTTGCTGGACTTCGGGGGCGGCTCTGTACATCCGGTCGACCCCCTCGGCCAACTTCTTGTGCAGGGCCTGGGCGTCCTTCTTGTCGAGGCTGGTACGTTGGAGCTGGTCCATGTCCTTGCGGATCAGGGTCAGCTCATCGGCGAGGATCTGGAACGGGTCTTTGGCGCTCATTGTCGTTCCGCCTTCGCTGCTGCGTCATCGAGTTCTTCCAGGAGGCCGGTGATTTCCTTCTGATCGACTTCGCGTGTCACGGCACGGCGCAGCAGGGCGGCGAGCGCGCGTGCCTTCTCGGGGTCCTTCAGCGCGTTGGAGATCGCGACCGATCCGACGATGATCTTGCGGCGGGTCTCGCTGGCTTTCTGTCGTTCTTTCAGCCGGGCCAGCTTGGCCTGTGTTTCCGCAATTTGCTGATCGATTGTCCGCGCCATTCTGACCTCCGCTCTTTTGACACATGTTGATTTCTTGCAAGGGTTGAGGCAGGGTGCAAGTCACGAAGTGCCCACTTATACAAACGCTGCGCGTTTGTGTGGGCGGGGGAGACTGGCGTTTCCCCTCGAACCCTAAGCTAAGTGCGGCCCCGAATGGCGATCTATCATCTCAGAGTTTCGATGATTTCCCGCTCGCAGGGCCGCAGCGCCACGGCGGCTATCGCCTATCGTGTGGCGGAGCGTATCGAGGATCGGCGCACCGGCCTGACCTTCGATTACGCCAAGCGCGGCGGCGTCGATCACACCGAAACCCTTGCGCCTGACCACGCCCCGGATTGGGTCTTCGACCGATCCGAGTTGTGGAACCGGGTCGAGGAAGCCGAGACCCGGAAGAACAGCCAGGTCGCCCGCGAGGTGCGCGTGGCCCTGCCTGCCGAGCTGACCCATGCGCAGCGGGTCGAGCTGGTCCGGGACTTCGCCCAGGAACAGTTCGTGGATCGCGGCATGATCGCGGATATCGCCCTGCACGCGCCGGGGCGCGACGGCGATGATCGCAACCACCACGCCCACATCCTGCTCACCACCCGCGAGATTGGCCCCGAGGGCTTCACCACCAAGAACCGCGACTGGAACAAGGTCGAGCTTCTTGAGGGCTGGCGGGAGGCGTGGGCGCGGGACGCCAATCTTGCCCTCGAGCGCGCCGGCATCGAGGAGCGCATCGACCACCGCACCCTAGAGGCGCAGCGGGACGAGGCCCTTGAGCTGGCTGCCGAGGCGCGGGACCGCGGCGACGAGGCCGAGGAGCTGCGCGAGACCGTGCGTGCGGTGTCGCTGGACCGCGAGCCTCTGCCGCAGCTTTCCGCAGGGGCGTGGCAGATGAAGGAACGCGGCCACGAGGTAGGCGCAGTCCGTGCCTGGCACGAGGTGAAGGCGCAAGCGGCCGAGGTCGCGCGGATCGCGCAGGAGCTGGCAGGCCATGTTCGGGATTGGCTGGGCCAGACGGCAGATCGCGTTTTGGACCGCCTCGGCGGCGATCAGGGCGAGTTGGCGCTGGCCGGTGGTCCCGAGGCGCAGGAGCCGCCCGCCGATCTGGCGGCGCGGCTCCGTGGGGCATGGGAGGCCCGACAACAGGACGCAGTGGAGAATGAGGCACCCGAGCGGGAGACGTCAGAAGGTCTCGCCGCACGGCTGCGCGGTGCGTTTTCCGGCGTGGACCGGGACGCGCTCAGCGAACGGCTGTCAGCCTATCGCCAAGAGCGGGAGGCTGACGAGCTGAGGACGGCCCAGGAACTACAGCGCCAGAAAGACCTCGAACATGAGCAGGAGCAGGAACGCCATGCCACCCGAGACTGGGGGCATGACTACGGCCTGTGACCTGAACCTAGGGCCTAAATTTGTAGCCCGAGTCGTGTGGATAGCTCCTGTTTCACGTAAGCGACTGCGATGTCTTTCATGATTCCCAAGCCTACTCCTCCTGCGCTGGAGGCGGCAGCCTTGGTCTTGCTCCAGATTACATCATCTCGGATCGCAGCAAGATAATCGTGCCCTTGGTTCGTAAGGCGGAAAACACCATCATTTTCTTCCAAGAAAAGCCCTGCATCGCTGAGCCACTTTGCATGCATGTGCCGCTTTAGGTCTTCAGGAGAGGGGCTTAGGACGAGATCAGCTATCAGATAAGGATCGTTGGATTCTTCGATCTCAAAAAGCAGTTCCCGAATGAAGTCATCATCCCGTTTCATACAGACTTTAGTCCTTTCGCTACTGGCGTGACTGCGGTCTGTGGCAATCAGGCCGTGGCGGAATTGTTGGGTGCAGCGCTCAGTGTCGGGATGGCCGACACATCGACTTCGCGGGTAGCGTGCCAGGCATCATAAGCCCCCTGCATCCTGATCCAAACCAGAGGTGCGTTTCCGAACAGCTTGGCAAGCCGTACCGCCACCTCCGGGCTGACGGGCTTCCGCTCGGCCAGAAGGTCGTGCAGGTGCTGGCGCGACACGCCGAGCATCCTTGCGATTTCGGCTTTCGATTTTCCGGTCGCGGGGATCACATCCTCGCGGAGCAGTTCGCCCGGATGCGTCGGGCAGCGGTCAGGGTTGCGGCTCATCCTCGCCTCCGAGGGATATTGCTCGTAGTCCAGCACATAGGCGTCGCCGCCGCGGAACTCGAAGGTGATGCACCACGGACCGTTCCCGTGAACGGTGTAGCGCGTTGGTGTGTGCCCCCGCAGGCTGTGGAAGTCGAAGCCCGGCAGGTTCATGTCTTCGGGAGCCGTGGCGGCGTCGAGCGCATCCAGCCGCCGCAAGATGCGGCTGTGCATGCGTGCATCGATCTTCGACTTGCCGGTCTCCCAGAGGGCTTTCAGCTGCTTGTGTGCGAAGGTCTTGATCATGACGTCATGTAAGCTGATAGGCGACAGTAGTAAAGTACCTGCTTACACACGAGGCACTACAAAACCGCTCCAAAGGTCTCTCCGTGTATGCTTCTGTGACCATGATTAACTCGTTTGTCGCCTATCAACAGTAGCTTAAGTAATGCTTGAATTAAGCTCTCAGAATTCCCGCAGTGTAGATACTTGGCTCTATTTTCCGGGAAAGAGCCTTGTATGATACTTCCATATCGCTTGTGCGACCAGATACGCTGGTGCCATTGTTAGCCAGTGAATCAAGTGTATTTCTCACCTGATACCAGCCGACATCGGAGCGATTGAGCTTATAAGCATCTCGTATAGCTTTAGGGATCTGCTTCTTATCCACCGCTTCAAAATAAGCAGACCAGACCTTACGGCCATCAGACAAGACCTTTCTTGCTTCTTTTGAAAGCTTCAAGGATGAGATGTGCTGATACATAAAATTTGATTCAAATCGGCTAGGTGCTCCAACGTCGTCTTCTTTAAATGGGATGAAATGGTTTACCAGAGACCATTCTTTCCCTTGCCATTGAAGCCCGTCGGCGCCAGCTGATAGATTACCATTGTTGAATAGCATCCATACCAGGCAGTCATTGGAAAACTCATCTGACATACTAGGATCTGGAATGAGGAACTGATCCCTATCATTGAGCCAAGTTTGCCTAATAATTCTTTTAGCGGTGAAAACTACCGCTGATTTCTGAAGGTTCTGCTTTGTAACGAGGAAGCCGCCAGCGCTAGCGTAGCCTGAAGAGAAGAGCGCGGTAATTCCTGCGTTTTGCAGGTCGGACCCCTTGCTGATCATGCCTCCTATTGCCCCATCAGCCCATTTAGGCCCTCTTACGTCATTGGTCCTAGATGTAGGTTCAATAGCGTTTGTTAAGGGGATCGCGGGTGTGGAGTTAGGTTTTGGTCTGTCGATCCACGAGTTTAGAAGTTTATCCTTCGGAACATCATAGAATCTTTTCGCGCCGATTGCGTTAGCGCTCTTGTCGATAACTTCAGCTTCGAGCTCAAATGGCTTTTTAATATTCCTGCGCTTTTTGCTGGTATCCCACACAAGGAAGCCAATTGGAAAATCTCCCTTGAGCCCGTCGAAAGCTCGGCTAGGTACGACAAAACCGCCAAGATATTTGGCGTTCCAGCTATCTCTAAATTTGTCAAAGTTTGGCGCGTTTACGTACTTTAGCTTTGAAAACATTGCTACTACGGCGTTTGGAATTTCTGCTTGAATGCGCAATAGGAATTGTATGAACAATTCACGACGTGCAAAACCAACATCGCCACCGAGAGAGCGACCAACAGCTGTCGTTGCCACTCCGCTACCAGCGTTCATGGCTTCAGCATAAGGAGGGTTAATCAGAATAAGGATTTTTTCCTTTGCTGCTATGGCGGCGCGCAGCTCTGTAGGCAATTTGTCGGTCAGGCTGTAGTCAATTTTTCCATCTTCTGTAATGTCATCATTGAGGTAGTCGTACTGAAAACGATGTGCGGCTACGCAAGTCTTTGTTGCTTTCATCACGTCCACATCCGACTTGTCGAGTGTAGACATAAAGAGATTTCGGTGGTTCGAGTGCTTTACTTCTAGATTCCCGACGCCACAGCACATGTCCCAGACTTTGTATCGTTTCTGCCAGCTTTTACCTAAAGAGAAGGTGAGTTGGTCGTACGCCTTATCCACAACGTGCAAAGGGGTATAAAACGCTCCTTTGAAAACCCTTTCGACTACGGGTATGAGGCTGTCTCGGCGTTCTAGGATATAGTTTCTGTATTCATCTTTAGGGGGGCGATGGAATATCGTCCAGAAACGACGATATCCCTCTAAGTTTTTCAGACTATGTATCTTTCCGTCGACCTCAAATACCGGGTCACCATCTAGAAACAAAAGTTTTGCTGGTAGGCTTTTGTGAGTAGATGCGACGCCGTCATTCATGATGTCAGCGAAAAATAGAAGGCTGTACTTGTCGTCTTCAACGTCCTCCACCTCTTGCCCGATCATATCCACCCATTTGTCAAAAACCTGCTTTAGGTTATCCGGTGTTATTTGGGTGCGGATAATGGCGCCTTCAGCAATGGCGTCTTTTACGGTTGAGATGAATTCGGAAGAATCGTTCTCAATGTTGAAAGCAACAAAGTGGGTGCCGATATGGATTGAGATGGCATCTACGGCCTCCTTCGGGACTGATGATGCAGACTTCCCCCACTTAATAGTTTTCTTTGCGAGAAATGGAATGACATGGCTGCTTTGCATTATGGCAGCCTTCTCAGTGTCTATGACGCATAGAAGAGCTGGAACATGTTCACCCTTGTTCAGCGCAACCTGAACATAATGAAGTAGCTGTGTGAACATCTCGTAGAATGTCCAAGAGCCGTTTGCCTTAGCTTCAAACCATACTTCTTCTGTCTGAATGTCGATCAAGTTCTTAGAGAATGACTTAAGCCCCAGAGCCTTAATGTAGGCATCCTTGACATCTTCCTCGCTCTTTGCCCGCTTCAAATCACCGTAAAGTGCCACAATACCTGCCTCTTTTTCTCTTT
>NZ_JAYKSL010000051.1:0-7233 GCF_035481585.1 Salipiger marinus
TGTTGCAGTGCGGTTTGGACCGCTCAAACTTTGCCTTTGCCATCTTTCCAGACGTCTCGCCTCTAGGGGGTCGAACGTGACCCGGTTTCGCATCGCGGGCCATGTATTGAGTCGGAGACGGAAAATCAAGCACCTCATGGCGCCAAGCCCTTGCGGGCGTGGTCATTCGGGAACGGTTTTCGCGGCCTTGTCCTTGGCTGCGGCGGGCTCCGGCAGCCCCCCGAACCAGCCTTCGTCCCGCATCTGGCGGCGCAGCCATCGTTCCACCTGCAGCGCGCCATTGGTGGTCAGGTTGCGCATCTGTTCGTCCCGCGACTGGGTCAGCCCCGATCCGGCCACGGTTTCCGCGCTGAAGGATTCCATGACGGTGATCTGTTCCGGCTCGGCGTTGAGCTTGGCCTGCGCCGCGTCATCCCAGACCGTGACGCGGAAGATCAGCGCGGATTTCGGGCTCAGCACCACGGGCACACCGGGCTGCGCCAGCACATAACCTTCGACGCTGACGCCGATATGGTAGTATTTGCCGCCGCTCTGCCGGGTGAACCGTTCGGCCAGTGCGGCCTCCATCGCGGTGGTCCACTCCTCGGCGCTGGCGTCACGCGACAGCGGGCCCTTGACCAGATTGGGCGCCACCACCTCGACAAAGCCCAGCTGGAAATCCCCCAGCGCCGTGGCCGGGTTTTCCAGATCTCGCTGGCCATTGGCGCAGGCGGCAAGCCCAAGGGCAAGGGTCAGCGCGGCGATCAAGCGAAGCATGGGCGAGGGTCCATCTGCAAGGGTCGGCGCGGCATAGCGCAGCAGCCGCCCCTTCGCAATCGCCCCGGGCTTTCCGGGGCCGCCGCCCCACCCTATCTTGAAAGGCAGGAGGCCCCCATGACCGATCAGACCCCGATCCCTGCGCGCCTGCCGGTGCGCGTGCCGCTGGTGACCGAACCGCTGGGGCTGTTCGGCAGTCTCAAACTGGCGCGGCGCAACGTGCTGGCGATCCTGCCCGATCTGGCGACGCGGCAGCCCATGGTGTCGGGCCGCACCGGCGCGCGCTGGCATATGGTGATGGATCCGGGCGCGATCCGGACCATGCTGCTGGAACGGCTGGACCATTACCCGAAATCCCGCGTCACGCAGAACCTGCTGCGCCCGGCCATCGGCGAGTCGATGTTCGTGGCCGAGGGCGCGCATTGGCGCTGGCAGCGCCGCGCCGCCGCTCCGGCCTTTTCCGCGCGCAACGTGCTGAACCTTGCGCCGGTGATGACCGGGGCCGCCACCCGCTCTGCCGACCGCATCGCCGCTGCCGGGCCGCGCGCCGTGAACCTTTATGACGAGATGGTCACCACCACCTTCGACGTGATTTCCGACGTGACCTTTTCGGGCGGCGAAGGCTTCGCGCGCGAGGCGGTGCACCGCGCCATCGACGATTACGTGGCCGAAGCCGGGCGCATTTCGCTGTTCGACATGCTGGGCCTGCCCGACTGGGTGCCGCGCCCGGGGCGGGTGTTTTCGGCGGGCGCGCTGCGGCAGATGAAATCCGTGGCCGATGGCGCCATCGCCGAACGGGCGCAGCGCGGCCCGCAGGGGGTGCCGGATCTGCTGGATCTGCTGCTGGCGGGCGAGGATCCCGAAACCAAGCGCCGCATGAATGCGGGCGAGCTGCGCGACAACCTGCTGACCTTCATCGTCGCGGGGCATGAGACCACGGCGCTGACCCTGTCCTGGGCGCTGTATCTGCTGGCCTTCGACCCCGAGATGCAGGAGCGCGCCCGGGCCGAGGTGCAGACCCATATGGCGGGCGATGCCGCCACCGGCGAGGAGGCGGCGCGGATGACCTTCCTGCGGCAGGTGGTGGACGAGACGCTGCGGCTTTATCCGCCTGCGGGCATCGTGTCGCGCACGGCACAGGCGCCGGACGAACTGTGCGGGCGCGAGATCCGCAAAGGCGACACGGTGATGATCCCGATCTACGCGCTGCACCGCAACCACCTGCTGTGGTCCGATCCGGATGCCTTCCGCCCCGACCGCTGGCAGCAGAAGCCCGACCGCTACGCTTATCTGCCCTTTGGCGACGGGCCGCGCATCTGCATCGGCGCCGCCTTTGCGCTGCAGGAGGCGGTGATCATTCTGGCCACGCTGCTGAAACGGTTCCGGTTTCACGCGGTGCCGGGACGCGACCCCGCACCGGTGATGATCCTGACCCTGCGCCCCGAAGGCGGCGTCTGGCTGGAGGCGGAGCCGCTGACCTAGCGGTTCGCCCCCGGCACCCACAGCACATCCGCCCGGCCCGCGTCATTGGCCATGCGCGCCGCACAGAAGAACCAGTCGCTGAGCCGGTTGAGATAGGTCACCGCATGGGGATTGACCGTCTCCGACGCCGCGAGTTCCACCGCGCGCCGTTCGGCCCGCCGTGCCACGGTGCGGCACTGGTGCAGGAAGGCCGCCGCAGCGGATCCGCCGGGCAGCACGAAGCTGCGCAGCGGCTCCAGCACGGCGGTCATCGCGTCGATCTCGGTTTCCAGCCGGGTTACCTGCGCTTCGACCATGCGCAGCACCGGATAGCCCGCCTCGGCATCCTGTTCCATGTCGGGGCGGCCCAGATCGGCCCCCAGATCAAAAAGGTCGTTCTGGATGCGCGCCAAGGCCACGTCCAGATCGCCCTCGGCATGCAGCCGGGCCAGTCCGCAGACCGAATTCAGCTCGTCCACCGTGCCATAGGAGTCGACGCGGGCGGAATATTTCGGCACGCGCGCCCCGGTCACCAGCGCGGTATCGCCCTTGTCGCCGGTGCGGGTGTAAATCTTGTTCAGCACAACCATGGTTCAGCTCTTTCCGCGGATCAGGACAAACAGCAGGATCAGCACCACCGCCGCAAACTGCGCCATGATGCGCCAGCGCATCGCCTTGTTGGCGTATTTCTTGTTGAAAGCCCCGCCCTTGGCGAAACTGCCGATGCCGAAAAACAGGATGGCGACCACCCCCAGCATCACGGCAGCCGTGACGATAAACAGCGGATCGTTGGTCATGCGGCGCGCTCCCTTGCCAGATGACGCATCACATAGCGGCTTGCGGCCAAAAAGCGAAGCCGCCGCCCCGCGACCTGTCAGCGCGCCCGGGCGATGATCCAGTCCAGCGCCCGCGTGGGCAGAAGCCGCCGCAGCGTGCCCATCAGATGGGTCGGGACCGTCACGTAATAACGCGGCTTCGGGCGCTGCGCCTCCAGCGCATGGACCAGCACGCGGGTCACGGCGCTGGCGGGCAGTTCGAACCGGTCCTTGGACGGCGGCGCGTAAAGCCGCTTCAGCAGCGAGGCCTCGTATTGCGCGGCGCGCGGCGAGGCGCGCCAGTTCACCCAGCGTTCAAAATGCGGCACGGAATTGCGGCGGATGTGCGAGGTCACCGGCCCCGGCTCGATCAGGATGACGCGGAGGGGGGTATCGGCCATTTCGATGCGCAGCACGTCGGTCAGGCCTTCCAGCGCATGTTTGCTGGCCACATAGGCGCCGCGCCATGGCATCGGCACCAGCCCCAGCACAGAGGAACAGTTGACGATCCGCCCGTGGCCCTGCGCGCGCATCACGGGGATGACCTGCCGCGTCAGTTCGTGCCAGCCAAAGACATTGGCCTCGAACAGCGCGCGCAGCGCATCGGTGGGCAGATCCTCCACCGCGCCGGGAATGGCGAAGGCGCCGTTGTTGTAAAGCGCGTCGAGCCTGCCGCCGGTCGCCTCCAGCACCTCGGCCAGCGCGCGGGTGATGCTGGCGGTGTCGGCGTAATCCAGCTGCGGGCTGTCAAAACCTTCGGCCCGAAGGCGGGCGCAGTCCGCTTCGGCCCGGCAGCTGGCAAAGACCCGCCAGCCACGGGCGCGCAGCCCCCGGGCGGCGTCCAGCCCGATGCCCGAGGAGCAGCCGGTGATGAGGATGGTTCGTTCTGTCATGGCCCTGCCCGCATGTCGTCAGGCCGAGCCTTAGGGGAGCCGGGATCAGAGGTCCAGCGCGGCGGCTCAGTTCACGGCGCGCAGGAAATCTTCCGACATCCAGCCGATGCGCCCGCCCTCGCTGCGCAGCTTCACCCAGCCGTCGCCCGGATCGGCCACCACCTGCACCTCATGCCCGCGCCCAAGCTGCGCCATCACCGCATAGCGGGTGCTGGGGCCGGAGCGCATGTTGACCCGGCTGCCCGTGACCTGACGCAGATCGGCGGCGGGTTCGGGGGCCTCCTCCACCGCGACGGCGGGCTCCGCCCGGATGATCGGCGCGGACCGGGGGGCGGCTGCCAGCGTCACGCCCAGATCGGCAGGAGCGGCGGCAGCCTTGGTGACCTGCACCGCAGGCTCACCGGCGCGGGCCGTGGCAAGCTGCACCATCTCCGCCTGCGGCGCCTTCTCCGGGGCTGCGGCCTGCGGCGCGGGCGGCAGATAGGAACTTGCCAGAAGGTTCGGCAGCGGCAGCCCCCGCGTGCCCGCCTGATACTCCGATCCGCCCGACAGGTGGAACCATGCCGCGCCCAGAAGCGCGAAGGTCAGCAGGATGAAGCTTTTCATGACGTACCCTTTTCCTCGTAACTTGGCGTGACCCTGGCAGTGCCGCTTTGAGGCGCGGATGCAGGGCCTTGGCTGCGTGGCGCCCGGAAATCTTCGGACATCCACAGTTTTGAGAGCAGGGCCGCTTTACCGTTCCGATGCGGCGCAGTATCACCCGGTCCATGACCGATACCGTCGATGACCCCGACATGAACCCCCGCAATGTTGCCGAACCGCTCCGCCGGGCGATTGGTGAACGCTATCTGACCTATGCTCTGTCGACGATCATGAACCGCGCGCTTCCGGATGCGCGGGACGGGCTGAAGCCTGTGCATCGTCGTATCCTGTATGCAATGCGCAGACTGCGGTTGAGTTCCACCGGAGGCTTCCTGAAGTCCGCAAAAATTTCCGGCGACACCATGGGGGACTTCCATCCGCATGGCGACGCGGCGATCTATGACGCCATGGCGCGGCTCGCGCAGGACTTTACCATCCGCTATCCGCTGGTCGACGGTCAGGGCAATTTCGGCAATATCGACGGCGACAATCCCGCCGCCAGCCGCTACACCGAAGCGCGCATGACCATCATGGCCGAGGCGCTGCTGGACGGGCTTGACGAGAATGCCGTCGATTTCCGCCCGAACTATGACGGCCGCCTTGAAGAGCCGGTGGTGCTGCCCGCCTCCTACCCCAACCTTCTGGCCAACGGGTCCAGCGGCATCGCGGTCGGCATGGCCACCAACATTCCGCCGCACAATATCGGCGAGCTGATCGACGCCTGCCTGCATCTGGTGAAATCCCCCGGGGCCGCCGACGAGACGCTGCTGCAGTTCGTGCCCGGCCCCGACTTCCCCACCGGCGGCGTGATCGTGGAGCCGCGCGAGAACATCGCGCAGGCCTATGCCACCGGGCGCGGCCAGATCCGGCTGCGCGCGCGCTGGCAGGTGGAGGATCTGGGCCGCGGCCAGTGGCAGGTCGTGGTGACCGAAGTCCCCTATCAGGTGCAGAAATCCAAGCTGATCGAACGTCTGGCCGAACTGATCCAGACCAAGAAAGTGCCGATTCTGGCCGATGTCCGCGACGAATCCGCCGAGGATGTGCGCGTGGTGCTGGAACCGCGCAGCCGCACCGTCGATCCCGACATGCTGATGAACATGCTGTTCCGCAATTCGGATCTGGAAATCCGTTTCTCGCTGAACATGAACGTGCTGATCGACGGGGTGACGCCGAAGGTCTGCTCGCTGAAGGAGATGCTGCGCGCCTTTCTGGACTTCCGGCGCGAGGTGCTGTGCCGCCGCTCGGCGCATCGCATGGAAAAGATCGACCACCGGCTGGAGGTGCTGGAAGGCCTGATCATCGCCTATCTGCATCTGGACCGGGTGATCGACATCATCCGGTATGATGACGACCCCAAGGCGGCGCTGATGCGCGAGGACTGGTCGCGCAGCTTCATCCGCGCCACCTCGGAACGCGATTATTCCGCCCCGCCGCCGCTGTCCGGGGACGAGGCCCGCGTGCTGACCGAGGTGCAGACCGAGGCCATCCTCAACATGCGGCTGCGCAGCCTGCGCCGCCTTGAAGAGATGGAGCTGGTGGGCGAACGCGACCGGCTGCAGGCGGAACGCGCCGGGCTGGTGGATCTGCTGGCCAGCGAGGATCTGCAGTGGAAATCCGTCACGGCCCAGCTGCGCGAGGTCAAGAAAGCCTTCGCCAAGGATCTGGCGCGCGGCGGGCGACTGACCGGCTTTGCCGAGGCCGGCGAGGTCGAAGACGTGCCGATCGAAGCGATGATCGACCGCGAACCCATCACCGTGGTCTGTTCGCAGATGGGCTGGATCCGCGCGATGAAGGGTCATATCGACCTGAAATCAGAGCTGAAATTCAAGGATGGCGACGGCCCGCGCTTCATCTTCCATGCAGAGACCACCGACAAGCTGCTGGTCTACGGATCGAACGGGCGCTTTTACACCGTCTCCGCCACCAGCCTGCCCGGCGGGCGCGGCATGGGCGAACCGCTGCGCCTGATGGTCGACCTGCCGAACGAGGCGCAGATCGTCGACATCTTCACCCATGATCCCACGCGCAGGCTGCTGCTGGCCTCCTCCGCCGGGGACGGGTTCGTGGTGCCGGAAACCGAGGTTCTGGCCCAGACCCGCACCGGCAAGCAGGTGCTGAACGTCCGCGACGGGGTGACCGCCAAGATCTGCAAGCCGGTGCGCGGCGATGCCGTGGCCGTGGTGGGCGAGAACCGCAAGGTGCTGGTCTTCCTGCTGGAGGAACTGCCGGAAATGACCCGCGGCAAGGGCGTGCGGCTGCAGAAATACAAGGATGGCGGGCTGTCGGATGCCACCACCTTCGTGCTGTCCGAGGGGCTGAGCTGGCGCGATCCGGCGGGCCGCACCCGCACCCAGACCGATCTGGCGGAATGGATCGCCAAGCGGGCGGGGTCGGGGCGCATGGCGCCGCGCGGCTTCCCGCGCGACAACAGCTTCACCTGATCCGACGGGTCCGGCGCCCCCGCTGCCGGGCCCGTCACTGCGCACAGGCGCAGAACCGCCGCGGCCTTTTCTGATCCGCAGGGCAAATTCGCTCTGTTTCCCCTGCGTTCAGTTCGATATCACCGCGTGCAGAAGAAACTGGGTGCCGCGCCCGGCGCGGCGAAGACTGGGAGAGAACCGCTCATGAAGGTGCTTGTGCCTGTGAAGCGCGTGATCGATTACAAC
>NZ_JAYKSL010000052.1:0-6414 GCF_035481585.1 Salipiger marinus
AAAAACTCTGCCTCCGGGCGGTCCAACGTTGGGGGTCAGAGCACTTCCAGCCGGGCTCAAGTCGCAGCTGGATGAAAGTTCATTGGCAGGTCACAGGGGACTTGGCTTCACATGCAATGGCTTTATCACTCGCCTACGCCGGAAAGATCGTCCCAAAAGTAGATTTGGAGGCGACCTTTAAACGCCCTAGATCGGCCAGCAACATCTTGGCTTCCCGTCATTGCTGACGAAAATGGTCACCGAACTCCCGAACTAGGTCTGCCACTCAAGTTACAAAGATTTCGTCCGTGGTCAGCGTCGGCATACCTTCAAATGTGGCGATCTCCAGAGCCGCCGCGTCGCCGGTGCCGTCTGCGTCATAGCGCAGCGTCGTGCCATCGAACAGCAGACGGTGGTTGGCGGCCGTGGCCTCGGCGCCGAGATGGAAGGCGTCGGCATCGGGCGCGCCGCTGTCCATGTCGACCCGCGCGCCGCTGATCACGATGCGGTCCTCGCCGGGGGTGAAGTCGGTGATGACGTCGGCGTGTCGCGCGCCGAGTTCGTCGGAGAAGATGAAATCGTCCGCCCCGCCGCCGCCGGTCAGGGTGTCGTTCCCGGTACGCCCGCTGATGTTGTTGTCGGTGGAATTCCCGACCACCAGATTGTCGAGGTTGTTGCCGAACGTGGTGAGGCCGCCCACCAGTTCACCGGTCTTGCCGACAACCTCCTGGAGGAAGATATCCTCGATCCCGAGCATCAGGCGATAGCTGTTGTGGGCCAGAACCGTGTCGTGGCCGTGCAGCGTTGCTTCGAGGAATTTCAGATTCGGCGATATCCCCGGCTCTGTAGCCGTATCCTGCGCGTGACGCAGGATATAGGTGTCATCGCCATCGCCGCCTATCAGCGTGTCGATACCTCGACCACCGTCGAGTATGTTGTCAGCATCGCCGCCTACGATCAAATTTGAAAATCGGTTTCCCGTTCCGAAAATAGCCGACCCGGTTAGTGCCAGTCGTTCGATGGCCAGCCCACTAAAATCGAAGTCCACGGATGAGAAAACAACATCTCCTCCCAAAACGGGCAACCAAGCGGCTCTTTCAACGACCACATCGCCAGAATCGTCAACGTAATACACGTCGTCCTCGCGTCCGCCCATCATAAGGTCAGACCCCAACCCGCCGTCCAGCCTGTCTCCGCCTAGACCACCTTTCAAGGTGTCGCTTCCATTGCCGCCAAAGAGAAGATCGCGCTCTTCACCACGTCCGGAGGACAGCAAGTCGTCGCCGTCGTTACCAAAAAGCCAGTTGGTCTGACCGCTGAACCCTGTGATCGCATCATCGCCGCTGGTGCCTTGCCACTCATAGTATGAGTCGGACGGCGAGTCTGGTAACCGCAAGGTAACTGTAATCATGGGTGCTCTTCCTCAACTTCCACAAGTGATGCATCGCACAGGCTTCACCTTCCGTGTCTGTATCAAGAATTTTGTTTGACCCAAGGGTTATTTGCCTTTCAGGATAAAACTGCGGCTCGAAGCTTGTGATCAAATGATTAGGTCATGTTGACAAATGGCGCACCCAAAGGCGTATCGACGTGATGTCGATGCATCCCAGGAAGCTCTCCGCGGTCTTGTCGTAACGGGTGGCGACACGGCGGGCGTTCTTCAGCTTGTTGAAGCACCGTTCGACCAAGTTGCGCAGCCGGTAGAGTGATAGGTCCACGCCAATGTGCTTTTTGCGGGACTTGCGCATCGGAATGACCGGCAGGACATCCAGTTTGTCCATGGTTTTCCGAATGCTGTCAGCGTCATAGCCTCGGTCGGCCAGCAGGACACTTGGTGTCGGCAGATTGTCGGCCATGACCAGATCGAAGCCGAGAAAGTCGGAAGTTTGCTCCGCGGTGATCTCCGTCCTCATGGGCATCCCTGCTGCATTGACGAGGAGGTGGATCTTGGTCGTGAAGCCGCCACGCGAACGACCAAAACCCTGTCGCGGAGTCCCCCTTTAGCGCCCGCTGCCTGATGATGGGCGCGAACCACGGTGCTGTCGATCATTTGCAGTGCGTGCGGGACAGCGCCGCTTTCGTTCAGGGCGTCCATGATCTGCTCCCAGAGCCCCGCCAGCGTCCAACGCCGGAACTGGCGGTAGACACTTGACCACTTGCCGAACTCTTCCGGCAGATCGCGCCAGGGAGAGCCTGTGCGCGCGATCCAGAAAATCCCATCAAGAACAAGGCGGTGGTTGCTAGGTTTGCGCCCGTTCGGGGCACGGACTTTCAGGAGGAAACGCTCAAAAAACGCCCATTCCTCGTCCGACATCAGGTCTCGTGCCAAGCTGGTCTCCATCGCAGATACCAGCTTGAATCACGCTTGCCGCGCAGTGTGAATCCCTTTTGTCAACACGCCCTAATCAGGAAGGAAGATAACCAAAAAATTAACCGGGACATGCCGGTCCCGATATTCGCGATAAACTCCATCGTCGTCTTCCTTCCTGCTCACCGTCTCAATTAAGATGATCCATAATTCTCATAAAAGCCCGGTTGTTAGATGTCACCGGCTCTGTCGTCCGAAAAGGCTGATGGCTGCGAATACCCTTTCTCGTTACGGACTTATCGCACAGCCTCGGTTACAAGGTTGGCTGTGGTTCATATGGCACGGCTTTCGGTCCTAAAGGGGCTTGTTGCATATATCAGTGAGAGGGATTTCGGTCGGGAATCCTGAGGGTTAGATCGGCGCTATGCCGAAGCCAGCCCCCACTTGCTACCGCACGACGAACTGGTCCGACTATATCGTTTCGCTTACACGGCGCGGCTTCGGCGGTGGTGAAGCCTTCGCGTCCAGGTGGCGTTGACTGGTTCCGAGAGATTGTCGCCTGGAATGCCGTACGCACTTGGTCCCCATAACTATGTTCTCAATCGTGCAGTGTCCGGATGCGCGGGTAGTGCGGTACAGAGCGCGGGCCCTGAGCTCCCGGCCACCTTTCTCTATGCCGCCGGATGTCGAGGTTTGCGATTTGGCTGGTTTGTTCCCGTCAGGGGAACAAACCAGCCAACCTCCAAACCGCCGTACCAGCGCTTCCATTGACACGCCCCTGGCCGCCGACGTGTGGGCATCGTTGCGGATGTGGCGACCGCTGCCTGATGCGCAGCTATGGGGCGAGCTGGGCGATGTCTTGTTACCTCACCAGCCCATGGACAAGCAGATGGTCGAGCGGCTTTTCGGCACGACACAATGGGACGTGCTGAATTTCCGGCCAGGGTACACCGGTAGCCGCCCTGGGGAACTGACCGGCAACGAGCCAAAGCTCTCCGCCAAAATCCAATCATGACGACCTCTATGGCACCCTCACGCGATACTTCATCGATGAGTATCCCTTCCGGCCGCATCGCGGCACCGGGATGTACGGGGCGACCCCTCGTCAGAAGCAGGAAGAAGCCCTGATGCTTTACGGCCCGATGGAACGGCCGCCGCAGCGTGACCGGTGTCTGCATTTTGGCGCGAACTTTCAGGCAACCACGACGTCAGAAGGGGCAACCTTGCCAAGGTCCGCGCCGTGGACCGTCTGGTCCCGGCGTCGATCACCGTTCTCGCGGATGCGCTTAAGGACGACACCACGCGGCTGGACATGTTCAGCCTCAGCGCTAGCGTCATGGGTTCACCTCTGTTTCGCCACAGTAGATGGCCGCGAAGGCCAGTTTGCGCCGAACCATCTAGGGCATTTCCGCCTGACCTGTGCGCTTTGGTCACCACTGAACAAGGGCGCACGCCTCCCTACATCTTGCCCCCATTGTGAGAAGAGCACTCCTCGTATCCTCCCCCTTTGCGGCCAAACCCGCTGAGGGCGAGAATGAAAACGGCTGTGGGTATGAACACCGTCCCAACACCGCCAACGGTTTCGGACAGCAGCCCGCCCAGGAGCGGCAAAGAGAATGCGACAAGGTAACCTACGAAAGTGATCCCGCCTGTCAGGCGCGCGACGTTCGTCTCCTCGGTCACGTCTGGCGGCAGGGACATGATCAGGATAAGTTGCAAGGAGGCGGCGAAGCCGGCGATGAGGGCCCCCAGATAACCGATCGGACCGGGCACGAAGCCAAAGCCGATCATGCCGGCAGAAGCGGCGACGCCGGTCATGACGATCGGGCCCCGGCGACCGATCAATGCAGCCTTCCACCAGAGCATGGCCAGCGACGCCAGCAACGCCGTGGCGTTGTAGGCGACGATCAGCGTCCCGAGCCACGCGCCGTTTCCCCGTGCAGCAAGAGTGGCATCCATATAGGCGTTGATGCTGAAGAACACCGCAATCGATCCGGCCAGCCAGAGCCCGAGCTCCCATGTCCGGCCATCCGACCAGTCTGGCGAGACAGGCGCTGGCCCGCCGGGCTTCGCTCTTTCCCTAGGAATGAGGATGAGCACCGCGATTCCGTAACCGGCCGGTTGCTACCGCGGTGATTTTGCCTTGATGCGGGCGACGAGTTCTGCGTCGTGGACGAAGTCGTCGAGGAACTCATGCCAAGTTTCGGGGGTCATGCGCGCGGCCCTGAGCATGTCTCGGAGTTCTTCGATGCCGCGGTCTGTGAGAGCCGTAATGGCTTCCTCCGAACTGGTGTAGACGCTGATGATGTCACCGTAGGTCAGATTGTCGTCGTTGGAGACGATGGCTTCTAGCAACTCGGGGTCTTCGCCGAGCATCTTCGCGACATAGTCAATGGTGAAGACATGAGTGACAGTCGCCATCAGGCGGCCTCGGCCTGAGCAGTGCCCATCGGCGCCCAGTTCCACGGGAGGAGCTCGTCGAGCCGGTTGATCTTGTGATCGTGGATGCGGTCGAGCACGTCCGCGAGATAGGCCTGCGGATCGAGGCCGTTCAGCTTGGCCGTCTCGATGATCGTCATGGCGCGGGCCAGCGTTTCGCCGCCGGTGTCGGCACCCGCGAAGAGCCAGTTCTTCCGGCCGATGCCCATCTCCCGTTCATTCTGCCCATGTCGGGCAGATTGTCGTGGTGCGTTACCGCTGGCACGCGCTTTTTGGCCGACACTTGCGGATCGAGCGTGTCGATCGGCGCAGGTCCGGTCGGTTTGTTCATGTCGAAGTCCATCCGGGCGTCTTCAGGGTTCTGGCTGCGTGGATGCTCGATCCGGTGGCCTGCGCCGGAATGGACCTCGGCGCGCCGCGTGTGTCGCTCGCCGCGCTTGCTGATCTTGATGACCTGCTGAGTCGGCGCGGTTTTCGGCGAAACTCTCCCGGTGACATCACCGCCGGAGAGGAGCAAACCAATGCAAAACCTGCCAACCCGACCGTCTTCGCCGAAACAGCTGCAGATGCAGTTCGACGCGACGCGACTGCGAGGCATGAGCCCGCTCGATCGCCAGCAGATCGTGGTGCGCCTGGCGATCCTCCTGACCGAAGCGGCGGGAGCGGCCGAACCGGAGGGAACCGATGATGGACGGTGATTTCCTCCCGCCGGCCATCCTGCAGCGCAAGGCGGTGGTCTATGTTCGCCAGTCGACCCAGGCCCAGGTTGATCTCAACACCGAGAGCCGACGTCGCCAGTACGAGTTGGTCGACGTTGCCCGGCGCCACGGGTTCAGGACCGTCGAGGTCATCGACGACGACCTCGGGCGTTCCGCGAGCGGCATGGTGGCGCGGCCCGGGTTCGAGAAGCTCGTCGCCGCCTTGTGCGCGGGCGAGATTGGTGCAGTGCTGTGCTTTGATGCCTCGCGGCTGGCGCGCAATGGCCGGGACTGGCATCATCTGCTCGAACTGTGCGGTCTGGTCGAGGCCCGTGTGATTGACCTTGATGGCATCTACGACCCCTGTCGGCCGAACGACCGGCTGCTGCTCGGCATGAAGGGCAGCATCAGCGAGTTCGAGCTGGGTGTGATCCGGGCGCGCATGGTTGACGCCGCCCGGGCGAAAGCGCGCCGTGGCGAGCTGAGGATCAGCGTGCCGATCGGCTATGTCTGGCACCGCGACATGGGGCTCGGCGTCGATCCCGACATCCGGTTGCAACAGGTGATCCGGTTGGTATTCGAACGGTTCCGGCAACTCGGAAGCGCGCGACAGACGCACCTGTTGCTGACGGCGGAGGGTGTGAGCTTCCCGCGTCCGTCGGACGGAAAGCGCCTGACGTCCTTCGACTGGACGCCGATCCGCTACCGCAATGTCATCGCACTCCTCAAGAACCCTTTTTACGCAGGGGCTTATGTCTACGGCAAAAGCGAGAAACGGATCGAGTTGGTCGACGGAAGGGCGCGCAAGTCCTATGGCCACGGAAAGCCGCCCGAGGCGTGGGAGGTGGTGATCCACGATCACCATGACGCCTACATTGACTGGGCGGAGTACGAGCGGAACCAGACCCTGCTCGCAGCCAACGCCTATGGCCGTGTCGGTGGGCAGAATGTTGGATGTCACTGAGAACTGACCCAGCATTGTCATCGAGA
>NZ_JAYKSL010000053.1:0-6391 GCF_035481585.1 Salipiger marinus
GGGAAGTGAGCTAAACGCTCTCCACTAAAGCCGGGCAAGTCCATTCTCAGGCGGGGACTATCAGGCTTACGATCTGATATGGTCCGTCCTCGATGCCACCCATGCGAAATACCCCGACATGGTGCTGCTGCATGGTGGCACGCCCAAAGGCGCCGAGATGATCGCGGCCCGCTGGGCAGATACCCGTGGGATCACCCAGGTGGTCTTCAAGCCCGACTGGAAGAGCCACGGCAAGGCCGCCCCCTTCAAGCGCAACGACAAGATGCTCGAAACCATGCCACAGGGTCTGATTGCCACGCCCGGTTCGGGCATCACCGAGAACATCGTCGACAAGGCCCGCAAGCTCGGAATCCGCATCAAGAGGATCGGGGCTTAGGCCCCGGTTCACGCCCCGCGCAAGAGGTCCTGTACGACGGAAGGCTTCTTGGCGATCAATGCCAGCAGAACCTGTGCTGGGCCTGTCGGGTGCCGGCGCCCGTGTTCCCAGTTCAGGAGCGTACCTTTCGCGACGCCAATGCTCTTCGCAAACTCGGCCTGGGACAGGCCCGTCCGTTGCCGGACTTCGGCGACATCGACCTCCGCCACGGAAACTTCATGCACTTTGGCGTCGGCCAAATCGCCATTCGCGAAGGCCAGAGCCTCTTCGAGGCCCTTGGATACGGTTTCAAATGCACTCATGTTGCGTCTCCATATTTCGCGACAAGCGCCTTGCTCATCTCTACCGCAGCAGCTTGTTCGGTCTTTGACAGGTTGGCTTTCTCATTCTTGGCGAAGACCGTGATCAGAAAGATCGGCATATGGGTCCCGCCAAAGACATACACCGTCCTGAAGCCGCCACTCTTGCCGCTCCCCTCTCTCGGGATGCGGACTTTGCGTAATCCGCCGCCAAGAGAGACGCCCGCTTCCGGATTGGCGGCAATGAAGTTGATCGCCGCCTCACGCTCCTGGTCCGACATGATTGCCTTGGCGCGCCTTTGGAATTCGGGCAGTTCGACCACTGTCTGCAATCGCGTCATCGTCAGTTCCATATAGGTTTTGGCGGCGTATGTGTCAATGACGTATAGTATGCGCACTGGAAGGGCAAGTTGGCAACTGATGCTAGAGCTAGGCAGTATGCTCTGTCCGTTGGTACCGGCGGCCCTTGACCAAATATCTTGTCGCATTTTCTGACCGAACCAACCAGACGGGCTGTCATTTAGGGCTATTGGATGGTTGCGGTGTCTCGTGGCGACCCGGCCTTTCGTTCCACGCTCTGTTCGCGTCGAGCACTCCTCCGCATCTTGGGCGCTTCAGCGAAGACTATCGGCACGTTAGTGATCCTGGGGATGCGACTTTGACGTCTGGACGATGTCTCATCTTCTGTGAGTTAGTAAGAAGCCAAGATTCTGGTGGCAACTCCCTCGGCTGTTCACCCAGTTTCCTTCGCGGCCACCGCACTTCTCCCGATGTCTGAGTTGCATGACATGCTGGTCGCAGCTGTCGTCCCGTCCACAAAGGTTGTCGCCGATCTTTTTCCCCTGACCCACCAAAGAACAGGGGTGGGCCAATCCTCGCGCGGCAAAAAGATCGGCGCCTGCCCCTCTCCGCTGCGCTTCGCCTTCGGTGTGGCCGGGCCTTGGCCAGCTGCAAGTTGACCATCATTGCAACGCAAACAAGGAGAAGAGCAATGACCACGAACTGCATCAAATTCACCAGCGCCGACATCGAAACCGCCAAAGGCGTCGGCTCCATCTCGACCCTGACCTTCGACCTCGACATCACGGTCGAACCCGTCGCGAGCTCGAACCCGATGGCCCCCACGCACCGCGTCCTCGGCCGCTCCCCGCGCGGCAAGCTGGTCGAATGCGGCGGCATCTGGAAGAAGCAGAACAAGGAGACCGGCGCAGACTACTACACGCTGACCATCCGCGACCACGGCTTCAACGCCAACCTCGGCAAGGCGGCAAGCCAGGACGATCTGTCCCTGCAGGCGATCATCCCCTGGGGCCCCAAAGACGCCGCGTGACGCAAAGAATCGGCTGGGGCAACCCAGCCGATTCTCGTTGTCTCCTATGGCACTGACACGATTTATTATGTGTTGGAGTGGCATGGGCGATGTGTTTGACGGAACCAAGTGACCACGGTTCAGATGTAGAACTTTTCTGATGCAGCTCGCTGCGTGGCTGTCGTGTTTGCGGATCCGCTAGGCGTTTCGACGCTTCAAGCCATGTGCCGTTTGACAGCCGTGCAGTTACATAAATGTATTTTAAAACAGTAGGTTAAAGTATTTTTACCGCGCCGTTCGAGTTGAGTGCTGCGCAGAAGGCCGCACCGTTGGTTCCATATGTTGGGCCGCCTTTTTCGCCGCTCACTATAGCTTGTCGCCGCATCTAGACTCGATCGTGCTGCGGGAGTGCATAAGCCACCGCGTGAAAATCGTTGTTAAGACTCATTTTTCCGTGTAGATGACACTTTAAAGGGATAAATTGCTGAAAAAGCGATATTTAGAGGGCAGGCGGATGCGAGATAGGTCATTTACGGCTGATACGAAGGATCAACCCTTCGACGAGATCATCCTTCAACAGGGAGAGCTGATTTCTGACCGTCTCAATATGTTGCGGCAGGAACAGTATCCTCCAGATGCCCAGAAAGGTCTACGTCAGTTTTCGCTGGCGGAGGTCGCTTATTATCTCGGCGTGACCCAGTCGACAATCAAGAAGCTCCACCTAGAAGGTAAGGGGCCTGATCCCGAAACCTCGTCGTCGGGGAGGCGTAGTTATTCAGCTGAGCAAATGCTCGAACTGCGGGCGTATTTGGACAAGCATGGTCGGCCTGGAAAGCGGCGGTATGTGCCCCATCGGCGTGAAGGTGAGGAACTGCATGTAGTTTCTGTCGTCAACTTCAAAGGCGGGTCCGGAAAGACGACGACTGCGGCTCATCTGGCTCAGCACTTGGCGCTGAAAGGGCATCGTGTACTGGCGATCGATCTTGACCCGCAGGCATCACTGACAGCTCTGCATGGTATTCAGCCGGAGCTCGATAATGTTCCATCGCTCTACGAGACGCTCCGCTACGATGATCAACGCAAGCCAATTATCGAAGTAATCCGACCAACGAACTTTCCTAACCTTGATATCGTGCCTGCAAGTTTGGAACTTCAAGAGTATGAGTACGATACCCCCGTTGCCTTGACGAGCAGCGACCCCCACGAGGGGCGCCTTTTCTTCACTCGGATCTCTAAGGCGCTCGACGAAGTCGATGATCGCTATGATGTCGTGGTGATCGATTGCCCACCGCAGCTTGGCTATCTCACGCTGACCGCACTGACAGCCTCGTCGTCAGTCATCGTCACCGTCCACCCACAGATGCTGGACGTTATGTCGATGAGTCAATTTCTGCTCATGCTTGGCGGAATCATGAAGACAATACGAGACGCTGGCGCGAACATGCGACTGAAATGGTTTCGCTATCTGGTTACCAGGTTTGAACCCACTGATGGCCCTCAGAAGCAGATGGTCGGGTTTCTGCAGGCGATGTTCCCGAACCAGATGCTTACCGCGCCTGTTTTGAAATCCACGGCGATCTCCGACGCTGGGATTACTAAACAGACACTCTACGAGGTCGAGCGCTCCCAGTTTGTTCGCACAACTTATGACCGGGCAATCACTTCACTGAACGACGTGAACGATGAGGTTTCGGAGCTGATCCACAAAGCATGGGGGCGCGAATGACGACGTCTTTGACAGCCGTGCAGATTGATAGTTTTGACAGCCGTGCAGACAGCCATTTGTCCAGAGTGTTCACGTCTATGATCGCCCAGAAGGAGACAGTTTGATGGCTCGTAAAGACCTCCTGAAAAATGTGATGGCCAGTTCTTCCGAGCAGCCGAAGGACTCTGGCCGATCAGGCTATGCGATGCGTGGCGCATCAAAGTCCATGAAGGTCTCGATTGACAATCTTGCCGAAAATTCGAAGCGCTTGCTCGAAGGGGAAACCATCGTCGAAATCGATCCCCAATTGATCGATGTGTCCTTCATTTCGGATCGTCTCAGCGACGACGACGAGGCCTTCAACGAGCTGAAGGAGTCGATTGCAACTGGTCGCCAGGACACTCCAGTACTGCTTCGCCCGCACCCGGATCTGGACGGTCGCTATATGATCGTCTTCGGCCATCGGCGTGTGCGCGTGGCGTCAGCCCTTGGCCGGAAGGTTCGCGCTGTAGTCAAACCAATGGACGATGTGGCGCACATTCTCGCCCAAGGGCAAGAGAACACGGCGCGCGCGGATCTTTCATTCATCGAGAAGGCGCTTTTCGCAAAAAGCCTCCTTGATATGGGGCAGGCGAAGGATGTGATCCAGTCGGCGCTGACCATTGATGGAACGCTGTTGTCGCGCATGTTGTCTGTCGCGCAGAACATCCCGAGGCATGTGATTGAGCGGATCGGTCCCGCTAAGCAGATTGGCCGTGACCGCTGGGAGGATTTCAAGAAGCTGGCTTCGGAGTCTGCGAACCAAAAGGTCCTTGAAGGTGCCTTGGAACTCGAAGGGTTTCACGAGCTGGATAGCGATGCAAGGTTCGAGCTCCTGCACAGCAGACTGGCAGAGGCGGGCAGGACACCCAAGCGCAGAAAGACGCGCATGGCACCCAAGAAGCGCACCTGGACCGCCGGCAAAGGCCGCATCAAAGGGGTAATCGGCCGGTCCGGAAGGGCATTCAGTATTTCGCTGACAGCACAGGATTCAACCGAGTTCGGAGACTTTCTCTCCGGTCGACTGGATCAGCTCTACAGCGAATTCCTCGCAACAAAAGAGGAGCAGTCGGAACAATGATCTAGGCAAAAGAAAAGCCCCCAAGCAGCGTGGCCTGAGAGCTAATCTGAAAAGTTTGGTCGCTTAGAAGATACCTCTCCCACGAATCACTGTCAACGATGAACGCTTTTGAGCGAACGGCTTTCTTTTGCCTCCACATAACCGGAGGTGAGATACAGGCATGAAACATACAGGTTGGCGCAAGCCGACACCGGGTCTTGGGGTTGCTGAGCAACTTGCCCAAGCCGGTGAACGGGTAGCAGTACCCAAAACACGAGCATTTGTCGCGCTCAAGCGCGTTGGTGCACATATCGGCCTGAAGGCTGGCGACATGATGCTCCTCGACACGCTCGGGGCCTTCACCCAGGCCCAGGACTGGGAGGAGGGGCAGCGCCCGATCGTCTGGGCGTCGAACGCCTATCTGATGGAGCGGACGGGCTTTTCGCTCTCCGCGCTCAAGCGCCATGCGCGGCGCCTGGCCGAGATCGGCGTGATTTCCTTTCAGGACAGCCCGAATGGCAANGTCGAACGCCTATCTGATGGAGCGGACGGGCTTTTCGCTCTCCGCGCTCAAGCGCCATGCGCGGCGCCTGGCCGAGATCGGCGTGATTTCCTTTCAGGACAGCCCGAATGGCAAGCGGTGGGGCCGTAGGGACGCCGATGGGCGCATCGTTGAGGCGTATGGCTTCGATCTGTCGCCGCTTTCAGCCCGTGTCGAGGAGTTCGAGGAGCTTCATGCCGAGCTGCAGGCCGAGCGCGAGCTCTGCCAGCGCCTGAAGCGTCAGATTACGGTGGCACGCCGGATGATCCGCGCTCGGATTGAGGCGGCTATCAGCAGCGCGCTGCGCGGGCCCTGGAGCCAATTCACTGGACTCTTTGAGGAACTTCTGGACCGGCTTCCGCGTCGTCATGAAGCCTCTGAGCAGTTGGAACGGCTACTGTTGTGGTTCAAGGAACTTCAGGAACGGGTCGAAGCGGCCTATCTCAAGGCGACTGGTGCGACAAAACCTGTGGAAAACATCGGTAACAAAGACACCCAAATCACAAAAAAGACTCAAGAAATGGACCCCAGGGAGGTCATTTCTGAACCTCATATACTAATTACAAATCAACTTAATCCTGTAACTAGTAATTCCTCTAAAAAAGAGGAAGCGGCGGGCGTGGTACCCAATGCTCCACCCGAAGAGTGGGTTGATAGGGAGCTGGAAGACTGGGTTGCCGAGGTGCGCAAGAAGCGGACGGCGCTCGATCTGCCGACAATCATGCAGGCCTGTCCGGAATTCGCGTCCTGGGCGCGCAATATGGGTGGATTCCTGAAGGATTGGGGCGACCTGCACCGCGTTGCCGGGCAACTCAGGCCGATGATCGGTATCTCAGAGCATGCCTGGAACGTAGCGCAGGATCGAATGGGGACCCAAGTGGCCACGGCCGCATTTGCGCTCGTCTTCGAGAAGCACAGTGTCGGTGAGGTTGCCTCGCCGGGCGGATATCTTCGGGGCATGGTCGAGAAGGCTGGGGCAGGAGAGCTGCATTTGGAGCGTAGTTTCTATGGCAGGCTCAGTGGACTTGCCCGGAAAAAGTGGAGAGCACCAACTGAGGAACC
>NZ_JAYKSL010000054.1:0-5908 GCF_035481585.1 Salipiger marinus
TCACCTGAGGAGGAAAGAGGTGTAGTATGAACGCAGATCGTTGGTGAACAAGCATGCACCCTGACCGTCCCACCAGATCATCTTGATCTGATCACCTCGCCGTCCCCGGAACAAAAACAGATGGCCGGAATAGGGATCGCCCGCCAGAACCTGCGCGGTCTGTGCCGCCAGACCGTTGAACCCACGCCGCATGTCCGTCACACCCGCCGCCAGCCAGATCTTCGCATCCGCCAGAACAGGGATCATGCCGCCAGCCCCCGCGCCAGTTCCAGCACAAAGCCAGCATCAACCCCGTCGCTAACGCTCAGCTTGCGCCCATTCTCCAGCGTGATCTCTATCCGGGAGCTGGCTGTAGGCCGCGCTTCCGGCAGCATCGGTACTGCATCGTGATCGCCGCCTGAAATCTCAACAGGCATGAACCCGGCATCATCAGACCCATCGGGTTGAAACCTGTCATCGCTGCGCCACGAATAAATCCGGCTTGTCGGCACGCCATGACGGCGAGAAACCATCGGCACACTGACACCATCGGCTTGGCTCTCTGCCACCAACCGCCGCTTGAACTCATCCGAGTATTTGGAACCCCGCCCAACCCGCCGTTTACTCATCTCAAAACCCTCATATTGCGCCAGTCAAATCGCCAGCCTCGCGCAATAATCGCACCTCAAATCAGCCCAAAATAGAGGGGGTTCCCTTGATGCTTACCATAAAGGCGATCCCGACTTCGACGCGATCGGTCGCCCTCAAGCGGCGGAGCTTCCAGCGGTCAGATGGAAGCTCATCAACGTGAACAAGCTGAAAGCAGAGAACCCCGAGAAGCACACCGCCCAAGGCGAAGAGTTAGAGAAAATCCTCGGCTGAAGATCGATCAGTGGTGACAGATTACCACGGACCGCTTAGCACGTCCGGCGGGAAATAAAGTAAACTACCATCGCCGACAGTACCGTATGCCTTTGCGATAACACCCACCGGTCTTCTCCTCACAAGAACGACTGGTACTCGTCCATGAAGGTTGCGACCTGCAACAAGCCCTGCGCTTCGGACTTGTGGATCAATGTCGCGACATCGAGCGCCGGATTCTTGAAGCGCTCCCTCATCCGGCGCAGGGCCATTATGGCCTCGGAGGGATCCAACTCGATTGTATCGGCGATGAAGTCGTCGGCGGAAATCGCCTGGATGGAGTGCGGGTCCAGAACCGCGGAAGGAAAGTCGGCAAGATTGTCCGTCACGATGACTGAAGCAGACGTCGCGATGGCCGCTGCCAGCACGTGGTTGTCGTTGGGGTCGGGTAACGCGAGCTTGTCTTCGAAGATCTCATAACCAGTCACCAGAGCTTCAGGGAATGCTGCCTCGATTGCCGCCCTTTGCCGGGACCCATCGGTTTCGCCCTTGGTGATCTGGGTGATCGCTTTCTGAGTCTCGTCAAGGATGCGACTGCTCCACCGAGGCCGGAACAAACCAGCCTCGGCCAGGCTCAGGAGCATGTTTCTGCGAAGCGCTCCGCCCAGGACGCAGGCATCGAGGAGCGCCGTGAACCGATCAGCGTGTCGGCTCATACAAGACCTTCTTCCGCATCCATTGCAGCAAGGTCACTCAAAGCATCAGAGCGAGACGCGTCACGCTTCTCCTTGTAGGCAAAGAGGTCGTCGGCACGAACCCGGCGATGACGGCCGGTCTTCGCAAAGGGAATCTCGCCTTCCTCGAGAAGCTTCACTAGGAACGGCCGGGACACATTGAGAAGGTCCGCCGCCTGCTGCGTGGTCAGCTCTGACTCGACGGGGATCATCCGAAACCCGCGACCGCTCGAGACAAGCCGCAGCACTTCGAGTAGCGAAGCCGTCAAGGCCGGCGCAAGCGTCACGGTGCGAACTTCGCCGTCTTCCAGGGCGAGCGACAGCTTTGTCGGTTCGCCTTCCTTGATCTGGGAGGCCACAATCGTTCTGAGTTGTTCGGCGTTCTTGATCTCTACCTCGTCGGGCAAACGATCAAAGAACGCCTCTTTTCTGAGGGCGTTCATCTTCTCTCTCCGGTTCTATCGTCTCGTGTTGGATATAGGCTATCCGTCCTTCGAAACAATCGCAACACTCGAAATATTCGAAATTCGTTTAGATCGTGTAAACGGGTCACAGCATGCGAACACCGCATCGCTCTCACGACGAAGCGACCACCACGGCCTTCGCCAGTTGCTCCCGGTCGCAAAGGTCTTCCAGCCCAAAACAGACGAAGAACTGCTCGCGAGCGTACGCGACAACATCCTCTCGACCAGAATAGAGCAAGTGGACGTCTTCACAGGTCTGCAACGATTATCACATTGAAATTGTGAATATTTCTGGCTCTCCGCATGAATCGTTGCACTGCGGATGAAACGATAAGCAGAACTACCGAGTTTGTGTCAGGCATGGCAATGGAAACCGGCAACGCGTTACCCGAAATCGACTTGTGAAGCTTCCGCCACAACCCCCGCATCCTCCAGCTGCTCCCGATCGGGAAGATCGCGCAGGGACTCCAATCCGAAGGCAACCAGGAACTGCTCCGTGGTGACGAAGGTATAGGGAGCGCCGCGTCGCGGCGACCGCGGCCCAGTCCCGATCAGGTCGCGCGCATGCAGCCGTCCGATCAGGTCACGGCTGATCTCCTTGCCGAAGATATCCTTCAGTGCGTCGCGGGTGATCGGCTGGTGGTAAGCGATGGCGGCCAGGACCGCGACGTCGAATTCGCTCAGGTCCAGCAATTGGTCCCCGATATCTGCCGCCGCGCGGATCGCGGGGGCGTAGGTGGCGCGCGTGCGGAATATCCAGCCGCCAGCGACCCACGCAACTTCAAAAGCCCGCCCCTCCAGCTCGGCGGCGAGGTCCTCGACGAGCAGGTCAACCGAGGCCCCCTGCCCCACGACCCGCGCCAGATCCTCGCGCGGCACCGGCGAGGCAGAGGCAAAGAGCACCGCCTCGATCCGGCGCATCCACTCCCGCCAGCGCAGCTCCGGCGGCAGGTCGGCCAATTCGAGGTCCAGGTCAGGTTCCGAGCGATCCTTCGCCATAGCTACACCCCATAGAGCCGGAAGGTATCGCGCCCGGTCAGCTCGCGCACCGCGCCGAGGTCGACCAACCGGTCGCAGAGCCGCCGCGCGGCGCGATCCGGCAAGGGCAAGGCCGAAGGCGCCACCGCATCGCGGGTCAGGAACATGTCAACCGCGCCCCCTGCCCCCTTGGCCCGCAGCTTCAGCGCGACGGCTTTCAGATGCGCAGCTCGGCGCGTGAGGTCGGCGGCCTGCCGCACCGACTCGATCGCCGAAAAGATGAGTGCCCGATGACAAGCCAAGCGAAGGTCGTCGCCATGCTTGCGCAGGTCAGCGCGCTTCAGGCCCGCAGCCAGCAGCGGCACAAGATGCCCCCAACCAAGCGCCTGCGCGAGCGCCGCATCCGCGAGGATCAGCGCCGACACATCGGCACGGGGCCCCTCCGTCAGCACCGCCTCCAGCACCATTGCCGCACGGGTGACTGGCGCCCCCTGCCCCGCGTCGAGCCAGCCTGCTATCTGTGCAACCTCCTGTCCGCGCAGCGCGCGATGCAGAGCCTTGACTGACACCGGCCGTTCCGCCGCGCGGCGCCAAGCCAGGTAGGTTTCCCCCGCCGGTCCGGGCAGATCGCCGGGGCGCAGAAGGTGCACGACGTCGCGCAGCTCCCCTGCCCGCTCCGGTCGGCCGGAAAACGCGACACACGCTTCGGCCGCGCGCAGCGCGAGCCGGTCCGACAACAAGGCTTGGGGCACCTCCACGCGTCCCAACACAAGATGCAGGTGGTTCAGCGCCGCGCCCGACAAAAACGCAACATCTTCAAGGGTTTCAGCGCGTGCAGAGGTGACCCAGGCAGGCATCCGGGGTAACGTGTCGAGGTCGCTGGTGTGATCTGGTCGGGAAAAAGTCATGCCTGAAGCCTACATCAGCGCGGCGCTTTCGTCCACAATATGATGTGCAAACCGCCTCGCTTTGCAGTTCCTCGTTATGTCCAATAAGTTTGTATTATCGGACATAAAAAGATACGCTGAAAATCAGTTTAATTTCATCGCTGGATTCACTGGAAAATGGCCGCAGAGGACGAGAAATCGACATCATCAAACTCTGATGCAAGTCATAATGCTCAGGGCGACGCGAGAAATCAAGAAAAAAGCGATGGGATCGCCCTGCCCTCCCATGTCGCGGGCTCCGGCAGCCTTGATCGCCTGGTCGACACCGCCCGCGACTATGCCCGCGCTGCAGCGTCCGACAACACGCTGAAGGCCTATGCCAAGGATTGGGCGCATTTTGCGCGCTGGTGCCGGATGAAGGGAGTGGAGCCCCTGCCCCCCTCATCCGAGATGATCGGCCTTTACCTCGCCGATCTCGCCTCCGGGTCAGGCCCCTCCCCTTCGCAGTGGGCGTCCCGCCCCCTGTCGGTCAGCACGATCGATCGCCGCCTCTCCGGCCTCGCCTGGAACTATGCGCAACGCGGATTCACCCTCGATCGTAAGAACCGCCACATCGCGACGGTGTTGGCTGGGATCAAACGCAAGCACGCGCGCCCGCCGGTGCAGAAGGAAGCGATTCTGGCCGAGGATATTCTGGCGATGATCGCCGCCCTGCCCTACGACCTGCGCGGCTTGCGGGATCGGGCGATCCTGCTGATTGGCTACGCGGGCGGTCTGCGTCGGTCGGAAATTGTCAGCCTCGACGTTCACAAGGACGACACGCCGGACTCGGGCGGCTGGATCGAGATCTTCGACAAGGGCGTCGTACTGACCCTGAACGCAAAGACCGGCTGGCGCGAGGTTGAGATCGGCCGCGGCTCCAAGGACCAGACCTGCCCTGTCCATGCACTCGAGCAATGGCTGCACTTCGCCAGGATCGACTTCGGCCCTGTCTTTGTCGGCACCTCGCGGGATGGCAAACGCGCCTCTGACAAGCGGCTCAACGACAAACACGTTGCGCGGCTGATCAAGCGCACGGTCCTGGACGCGGGCATCCGGTCGGACCTGCCTGAGAAAGACCGCCTCGCTATGTTCTCTGGCCACAGCCTACGCGCCGGTCTCGCCAGCTCCGCCGAAGTCGACGAGCGCTATGTCCAGAAGCAGCTGGGGCACGCTTCGGCCGAGATGACTCGCCGCTATCAGCGTCGCCGAGACAGGTTCCGGGTGAACCTGACGAAGGCAGCCGGGTTGTGATGTGGATCAGGAGTCTTCGGACTTCAAAGCCGAAAGTGAGGCAACATGGCGAGGGAGATCGCTGCGGGAATGGAGGATATCCACGATGATGACCTCGTCCGATCGATCCAGAAACACAAGGAAATGTTCCCCTGCCCTTATGAACCGCAGGTCTTCGACATCATCAACGAGAACTGCGCAACTCCGGCTATGGGCCTGGCCGTTCAGAATTCTTTCACAGCAGTTGAGCAATTCGGCCTCGTAAAGCTCCGCTTGGCGCAGCCCGAAATTCTCGATCGTCCATCTGCCGATTTCAGTGAGGCTAGCTTCCGCACGACGAGTCAGCCGGAAGGATCGGCTCATGAACGCGCGCGCGCAGTCGCAAAGGCCCTACGGATCGCATCTTTGCCGCTTCCCTCCGCAAGATCGCCCGCCTTGGCCTGCGCCAGACCTTCAATTAGACCTTTCCGGATCCCGGCTAGTTGTGCTTCTTCCTGCTCCAGCAATCTCAGGCCAGCGCGCATTGCTTCACTCACGTTCTGGTAGCGCCCGGATGCCACCAAGGCTTGAACCAGTTGATCCTGAGGTTCGGTCAGGACAACGTTGCGTGTCACCATGTGTCAGATCTCCTTTGTTGGCAATATATGCCAATGCCACTTATTTATCAATACGTCACGCCGCCTGCCCGCTGTGGACTTGCCCGGCTTTAGTGGAGAGCGTTTAGCTCACTTCC
>NZ_JAYKSL010000055.1:0-5819 GCF_035481585.1 Salipiger marinus
TGCCCGAGACGGTGCTGGCCCATATCCGCAGCGCCGCCTCTGCAGCACCCGATCCGCGCGATCCGGTCTTTGCCCGCAACGAGGTGCATGTGATCGCCTCGGCCCGGATCTCGCTGGAGGCGGCGGCGGCGCGGGCCGAGGCGCAGGGCGTCCCGGCGGTGATCCTGTCGGACGCGATCGAGGGCGAGGCGCGCGATGTGGGCCGGGTGCATGCGGCGCTGGCGCGCGAGGTGGCCTGCCGCAACCGGCCTTTCGTGGCGCCGGTGGTGATGCTGTCGGGCGGTGAAACCACGGTGACGCTGCGCGGCGAGGGCGGGCGGGGCGGGCGCAACACCGAATTCCTGCTGGCCTTCGCGCAGGCGGTGGACGGGCTGGCGGGCATCCACGCGCTCGCCGCCGATACCGATGGCATCGACGGCACCGAGGACAATGCGGGCGCCTTCGCCGATGGCACCAGCGCGGGCCGTCTGCGCGCCAGCGGCCACGATGCGATGACGGCGCTGGCCCGCAATGACGCATGGGGCGCGTTCGACCAGCTGGGGGATCTGTTCAGCCCGGGCCCCACCGGCACCAATGTGAACGATTTCCGGGCCATCCTGATCCGTCCCTCCTTGGGCTGAACCCGGCCCGCGTCTGTCGCCGAAGGCGCGGGCCGGAACGGTCAGGCGGGAACGGGCGCATCCTCGCGCAGCAGGCCCTTGGATTTGAGATCCGCCCAGAAGTCGGGCGGGATCGGGGTTGCGAACCAGTCAAGGTTCTGGCGCAGCTGCGCCACCGTGCGGGTGCCCGCCATGAAGCTGGGCACCGCCGGATGCGCCACCACGAATTGCAGCGCCGCAGCGGGCAGGGGCACGTTGTATTCGGCACAGACCGCCTCGATCCGGCGGACACGGTCAAGGATCGCGGCGGGGGCGGGGGCGTAATTGTATTTGGCGCCGTCCGTTGCGCCGGTGGCAAGGATGCCCGAATTGAACCCGCCGCCCACGACCACCGCCGCGCCGCGCGCCTCGCAGAGCGGCAGGAAACTGTCGAGCGCCTCCTGTTCCAGCAGCGTGTAGCGCCCCGCCAGCAGGAAGCAGTCGAAATCGCGCCGCTCCAGCGCGGCCTGACAGACCTCCCATTCGTTGACGCCCACGCCGATGGCCTTCACCACGCCCTCGTCCCGCAGCTGCGACAGCGCCTTCCATGCGCCGGTCATCGCCTGTTCGAACACCTCGGGCTGTTCAGCGCCACGGGTGAACACGTCGATGTCATGGATGAAACAGATGTCCATGCGTTCAAGGTTCAGGCGCTGCAGGCTGTCCTCGAATGACCGCATCACCCCGTCATAGCTATAGTCGAACTGCGGAATGAACCGCCCGGCATTGGTCCATGGCGCATAGTCGATATCGGCCTTGCGCGCGGGCTTCAGCACCCGCCCGACCTTGGAGGACAGCACGAAGGCGTCGCGATCCTTCCAGCGCAGCGAATGCCCGGCGCGCAGTTCCGACAGGCCGTGGCCATACATGGGGGCCGTGTCGAAATAGCGGATGCCCGCGTCCCACGCGGTCTGGATCATCGCGTCCGACGTGGTCTCGTCGATCTCGCGGAAGATGTTGCCGATGGGGGCGGTGCCGAATCCGAAGGCCGTCACCTCCAGATCGACGCGGCCGAATTTCACCTTGGCGTCAGGGGTCATGTTGCTCCTCCCTAATGTAACTATTTGGTTATTTAAGCGCGGATCGCGCTGTGGTTCAAGCCCGTTGCGCCGTCTTGACCGATGCGCTCTGCGCACTTATAAGTAACTGTATAGTTACCGGAGGAGACGCATGTATATCACCGAAACGCACAGTCAGGTGCGCGACATGACGCGGCAGTTCGCCAATGAGGTCATCCGCCCGGTCGCGGAGGAACTGGACCGGGAGGAGCGTTTCCCCGCCGAGATCTACAGCCAGATGGCGGAGCTTGGGCTTTTCGGCATCAGCGTGCCCGAAGCCATGGGGGGGCCGGGCTTTGACACGGTCACCTATGCGCTGGTCATGGAGGAGCTGTCGCGCGGCTATGCGTCGGTTGCCGACCAGTGCGGGCTGGTCGAGCTGATCTCGACCCTGCTCTGCCGCCATGGCACGGAGGCGCAGCGCGCCCGCCATCTGCCCGACATCCTCGCGGCAAAGACGCGCGTGGCCTATTGCATCACCGAGCCGGAGGCGGGCACCGACGTGTCGGGCATCCGCACCGAAGCGGTGCGCGACGGCGACGGCTGGATCCTGAACGGCGGCAAGATCTGGATCCACAACGCGCCGGTGGCCGATCTGGGGTTTGTGCTGGCGCGGACCGACCGGGCGGCGGGCCATCGCGGCATGTCGATCTTCATCGTCGATTTTCACGCCAAGGGCGTGAGCCGCGGCCCCAAGGAGCACAAGATGGGCCAGCGCGCGAGTCAGGTCGGCCCGGTGAGCTTTGACGACGTGCGCCTGCCCGGCGACGCCCTGCTGGGCACCGAAGGGCGCGGCTTTCACATGATGATGAGCGTGCTGGACAAGGGCCGGGTGGGCATCGGCGCGCTGGCGGTGGGGATCACGCAGGCCGGGCTGGAGGCGGCGGTGGACTATGCGCAGCAGCGTCGGCAGTTCGGCAAGGCGATTTCGGAATTTCAGGGCGTGCAATGGCTCATCGCCGACATCGCCAAGGATGTGGAGGCGGCGCGGCTGCTGGTGCATCAGGCGGCGTTCAAGATCGACAGCGGCGCCGATGCCACACGCTTCTGCTCCATGGCCAAATGTTTCGCCGGGGACGCGGCGGTGGCGCGCACGGCGGATGCGGTGCAGGTGTTCGGCGGCTCCGGCTATATCCGGGGTTTCGAGGTGGAGCGGCTCTATCGCGACGCCAAGATCTGCCAGATCTACGAGGGCACCAACCAGATCCAGCGCATGATCATCGCGCGCGAACTGCTGGCCAAGGGGGCCGCGGCATGAGCGGGCAGGTTGCGCTTGTCACCGGATCGAGCCGCGGCATCGGGTTTGCCGCCGCCCGCGAACTGGCCCGCGCCGGGTTTGCCGTAGCGTTGAACGGCCCCGGCGAGGACGAGGATCTGGCGCGGGCCTGCGACAGCCTGCGGGCCGAGGGCGCGCGGGTGGCGGCGGTGGCCTTCGACGTGTCCGATCTGGCGGCGCATGATGCGGCGCTCGACCGGGTGGAGGCAGCACTTGGCCCGCTGACGACGCTGGTCAACAACGCGGGTGTGGGGGTGCTGCGCCGCGGCGATCCGCTGGAGGTGCGGGAGGACAGCTTCGACCGCTGCATCGCCGTGAACACCAAGGCGATGTTCTTTCTCTGCCAGAGCTTTGCCAGACGGCTGCTCGCCCGTCCGCGCGACGCGGCGCTGACCCACGCCATCGTCAACGTCTCCTCCTCCAATGCGGTGGCGGTGGCGTTGCCGCGGTCGGAATACTGCGTGTCCAAGGCGGGGGCCGCCATGGTGTCCAAAGCCTTTGCGGTGCGGCTCGGGCCCGAGAACATCGCGGTCTATGACGTGCAGCCCGGCCTTGTCGCCACCGACATGACCGCCCCGGTCATCGCCGAATACAGCGCGCGGGCGCGGGACGGGCTGACGCTCTTTCCGCGCATCGGCCAGCCCGAGGAGATGGGCCGCATCATCGCCGCGCTGGCCTCCGGCGCGCTGCCCTACACGACCGGACAGGTGATCTCGGCGGATGCCGGGATGCTGGTGCCCCGTTTCTGAGGAATCTCTGTCATGAAAATCGCGCTTCCCGATGCCGCAGGACGGCTTTCGGATTACCATCTGACCGGCACGCCGCTGCCAGAGACGCGGCTGCCGCAGGATGCGGCGCGCGTGGTCTATTCCGCCGCCCATGTGGTCGCCGACCCCTTCGCCGCTGCGGATCCCTCCGGCCCCGCCTGCCTTGACTGGGAGCGGACCATGGCCTTTCGCCGCCATCTGCACGGGCTGGGGCTCGGCATCGCCGAGGCGATGGACACCGCGCAGCGCGGCATGGGGCTGGACTGGCCTACCGCGCTCAACCTGATCCGCCGCACCCGGGCCGAGCTGCCCGAGGCGCGGGTGGTCAATGGCGTGGGCACCGACCAGCTTGACCCCGCCGAGGCGCGCAGCCTTGACGATGTCCGCCGCGCCTATATGGACCAGCTGGACGCGGTGCAGGCGCTGGACGCGCGGGTGATCCTGATGGCCAGCCGCGCGCTCGCGCGCGTCGCCACCGGCCCTGCCGATTATCTTCGGATCTATGGCGAGCTGCTGGCTGCCTGCGATCATCCGGTGGTGCTGCACTGGCTGGGCGAGATGTTCGACCCGGCGCTGGCGGGTTACTGGGGCGCGCAGGGGTTTGACGAGGCGCTGGACACCGTTGCCGACCTGATCGAGACTCATGCCGCCAAGATTGACGGCGTCAAGATCTCGCTGCTGGACAAGGACAAGGAAATCGCGCTGCGCCGCCGCCTGCCCGAAGGCGTCCGCATGTATACCGGCGATGACTTCAACTATCCCGAGCTTATCGCCGGGGATGCGCAGGGCTTTTCCCATGCGCTGCTTGGCATCTTCGATCCGCTGGCGCCCGCTGCGGCGCGGGCGGTGGATCTTCTGGGGCAGGGCGATGTGGCGGGGTTTCACCGGGTGCTGGATCCCACCGTGCCGCTGGCCCGGCTGATCTTTCGTGCGCCCACGCCCTTTTACAAGACGGGCGTCGTTTTCCTTGCCTGGCTCAACGGCTTTCAGGAGCATTTTGTCATGGTGAACGGCGCGCAGGCGCAGCGGCCCCTGCCGTATTTCACCGAAGCGTTCCGGCAGGCCGATGCCTGCGGCCTGCTGCGTGATCCGGATCTGGCGGTGGCGCGGATGCGGCGGCTGCTTGCGCTTTACGGGGTGGCGTGATGCGGGATTTCAGCGCCGATACCTCGGCCCTCGCGCTCAACACCGCCACGCTGGGCCATAATGTCGACGGGCAGGGCGCGGGCTGGTCGCCCGAGCAGGTGATCGACGCCTGTGCGGCGCGCGGTTTTGGCGGGCTGGTGTTCTGGCGGCGCGAAATTGGCGACCGTGCCGCCGAGATCGGCGAGCGGGTGCGCGCGGCGGGGATGACGGTGGCCGGGCTCTGCCGCGCGCCGTTTCTGACCGGGCCGCTGGTCTGTGGGGATGACGCGGCCATCATGGCGGAGTTCCGCGCCGCCATCGACATGGCGGCAGCCCTTGGCGCGCCGGTGCTGACCCTTGTCAGCGGCGGGGTGGAGCCGGGCAGCAAGGGCACCCATGACAGCCGGATGCGGCTGGCGGACCGCATCGCGCGGGCGGCGGATCATGCGGCGGGCTGCGGGGTGGCGCTGGCGCTGGAGCCGCTGCATCCGGTCTATGGCGGCGACCGCACCTGCGTGATGACCGTGGCCGAGGCGCTGGATCTTTGTGATGCGGTGGCGGTCCACAATCTGGGCATCGCGGTCGATGTCTATCACTGCTGGTGGGACAGCACGCTGCCGCAGGTGCTGGCCGACCGGGCGCGGGGGCGCATTCTGGGCTATCACCTCTGCGACTGGCGGGCGGACACGCGCGATGTGCTGCTGGATCGTGGCATGATGGGGGACGGGGTGGCCGATCTGAAGGCGCTGCGCCGCGCGGTCGAGGCGGCGGGTTATGCCGGCCCCTGCGAGGTCGAGATTTTTTCCGCCGCTGACTGGTGGCGCCGCCCCCCGGGCGAAGTGCTGGACACCGTGGTGGAACGGTTCCGCACCCTTTGCTGATCCCGCGAACAGAAGAGAAGGAGGATTGCCGCATGAAGGTGCTTGTGCCTGTGAAGCGCGTGATCGATTACAAC
>NZ_JAYKSL010000056.1:0-5735 GCF_035481585.1 Salipiger marinus
GTTTATTGCGGTAATTTGGATCGTGTAGAGAGATACGTTTTGTGGGTCTTTCCAGGTTTGGCGGTGACCTACTCTCCCACGTCTTGAGACGCAGTACCATTGGCGCAGCGGCACTTAACGGCCGGGTTCGGAATGGAGCCGGGTGTTTTGCTCGCGCTATGACCACCAAACCGGGGAAGACCCACGCTTGCATTTAGGTGCAAGTGTTTTTTCAACGTTGTTGTCCAGGTCAGGTACATCTTGTGTTTGTGATGTATGCTTATGGATCGGGAACAGTCTTGCTGTTCCTGGATCGGATCAAGCCTATCGGGCCATTAGTACCGGTCAGCTGAATGCATTGCTGCACTTACACCTCCGGCCTATCGACGTGGTGGTCTTCCACGGCCCTCAGGGATACCTTGTTTTGAGGGGGGCTTCCCGCTTAGATGCCTTCAGCGGTTATCCTGTCCGAACATAGCTACCCAGCACTGCCGTTGGCACGACAACTGGTCCACCAGTGGTTCGTTCACCCCGGTCCTCTCGTACTAGGGGCAACTCCTCTCAAGTATCCTACACCCACGGCAGATAGGGACCGAACTGTCTCACGACGTTCTAAACCCAGCTCACGTACCTCTTTAAATGGCGAACAGCCATACCCTTGGGACCTGCTCCAGCCCCAGGATGAGATGAGCCGACATCGAGGTGCCAAACACTGCCGTCGATATGGACTCTTGGGCAGTATCAGCCTGTTATCCCCGGCGTACCTTTTATCCGTTGAGCGATGGCCCTCCCACTTGGGACCACCGGATCACTATGGCCGTCTTTCGACTCTGCTCGACTTGTCAGTCTTGCAGTCAGGCTGGCTTATGCCATTGCACTCAACGAGCGATTTCCGACCGCTCTGAGCCAACCTTCGCGCGCCTCCGTTACGCTTTAGGAGGCGACCGCCCCAGTCAAACTACCCGCCACACAGGGTCCCGGAACCGGATAACGGTCCGCGGTTAGACATCAAGCAATGCAAGGGTGGTATCTCAAGGGAGGCTCCGCAGAGACTGGCGTCTCTGTTTCAAAGCCTACCACCTATCCTGCACATGCATGGCCTGATGCCAGTGTGAAGCTGTAGTAAAGGTGCACGGGGTCTTTCCGTCTAACCGCGGGGAGCCTGCATCTTGACAGGCAATTCAATTTCGCTGAGTCAACGTTGGAGACAGCGGGGAAGTCGTTACGCCATTCGTGCAGGTCGGAACTTACCCGACAAGGAATTTCGCTACCTTAGGACCGTTATAGTTACGGCCGCCGTTTACCTGGGCTTCAATTCAGAGCTCTCACCCCTCCTTTTAACCTTCAGGCACCGGGCAGGCGTCAGACCCTATACGTCGTCTTACGACTTCGCAGAGCCCTGTGTTTTTAGTAAACAGTCGCCACCCCCTGGTTTGTGCCCCCAGCCAATACTTGCGTAGAAACTGGGCCTCCTTCTCGCGAACTTACGGAGGTATTTTGCCGAGTTCCTTCAACGTTGTTCTCTCAAGCGCCTTGGTATTCTCTACCAGTCCACCTGTGTCGGTTTAGGGTACGGTCTAAAAGTGGGGCTATTTCCAGGGACCGCTGAGCTGCCAGTTCAATCCGATAAGGACTGACAACCTTTGCGATCCGTCACCACCACATGGCCCAGGAATATTGACCTGGTTCCCATCGACTACGCCTTTCGGCCTCGCCTTAGGGGCCGGCTTACCCTGCTCAGATTAGCTTTAAGCAGGAACCCTTGGACTTTCGGCGAGAGTGTCTCTCACACTCTTTGTCGCTACTCATGTCATCATTCTCGCTAGTGATCTCTCCACCGGATGCCTTACAGCCCGGCTTCACAGAAAGGATTTTGTCCTCCATTGCACCCCGAGGGATGCAGAAGAGGATAAATCCTATGTCACACTACGCTCCGCTACCATGCGCTATGCGCATCCTCGGCTTCGGCTCATGGCTTGAGCCCCGTTACATCTTCGCCGCAGGACAACTTAATTAGACCAGTGAGCTGTTACGCTATCTTTAAAGGATGGCTGCTTCTAAGCCAACCTCCTGGTTGTTTTGGTCGTCCCACTTGCTTTCCCACTTAGCCATGAATTGGGGGCCTTAGCCGGAGGTCAGGGTTGTTTCCCTCTTCACGACGGGCGTTAGCACCCGCCGTGTGTCTGCCATCTAGTACTCCCTGGTATTCGGAGTTTGGTTAGGATCAGTAAGCCTGTGGGGCCCCATTACCCATCCAGTGCTCTACCCCCAGGGGTATTCGGATGACGCTCTACCTAAATAGATTTCGCGGAGAACCAGCTATCTCCGAGTTTGATTGGCCTTTCACCCCTAGGCACAACTCATCCCGACCTTTTTCAACAGGTGTGGGTTCGGACCTCCAATACGTGTTACCGTATCTTCATCCTGGTCATGCCTAGATCACTCGGTTTCGGGTCTGATCCATCTAACTCAACGCCCTATTAAGACTCGCTTTCGCTGCGCCTACACCTAACGGCTTAAGCTTGCTAGATAGACCAAGTCGATGACCCATTATACAAAAGGTACGCCGTCACCTCGCAAGGAGGCTCCGACTGATTGTAGGCGTCCGGTTTCAGGTACTGTTTCACTCCCCTCGTCGGGGTGCTTTTCACCTTTCCCTCACGGTACTGGTTCGCTATCGGTCAGTAAGGAGTACTTAGCCTTCGGAGGTGGTCCTCCGATCTTCGAACAGGATTTCACGTGTCCCGCCCTACTTGATACGTTCCATTGAGCTTCCCATACGGGGCTGTCACCCGCTATGGCTGATCTTTCCAGATCATTCTGGTCACTCTCAGGACTCGGCTGGTCCCCGTTCGCTCGCCGCTACTAGGGGAGTCTCTATTGATGTCCTTTCCTCCGGGTACTTAGATGTTTCAGTTCCCCGGGTTTGCTCTTAAGACCCTATGTATTCAGGTCAAAAGTACCTGTTTAAACCCGCTATAGGCTGCTTTCGTCGGACGAGTCCGACGTCAGCAATTATAACGAGCTTTCAGGTGGGTTGCCCCATTCGGAAATTCCTGGATCAAAGCTTATTCTCAGCTCCCCAGGACTTATCGCAGAGTATCACGTCCTTCATCGCCTCTTACTGCCAAGGCATCCACCAAACGCCCTTCTCGCGCTTGATCCGATCCAGAAAGAGCAAGACTCGTAAGTCATGCGGGCACCACGCTGGTTCGTGTGATGCCGTCTTTTCCTGGATCAGAAGCATACTATCCCGCCTGGCTTGCGCCAGACTGGTCCGATCTGGTCGGACCTGGTTAGTGTACTTGACTTGGACAACAACTGTTCGTTTCGGACCGGGATATCGGCGCAGGGTCGAGGAAACGCCCCTGGTGCAGACCTTCCCCTTGCGGGGAACCAGACCGAGATCGCCACACACTCGCGGCAATCAAACAGTGTTGATTTGTATCTCTCTATACGATGTCAATCATCCGAAGGATCGGATGCGCAAATGCAGCGGACTGCACTTGCGGATCAGATCACTGTGACGGGGTCACGCGGGGCAAATGGTGGAGACTAGGGGGATCGAACCCCTGACCTCCTGAATGCAAATCAGGCGCTCTCCCAGCTGAGCTAAGTCCCCGCTTTGCCCAGCAAGGAAGTGGTGGGTCGAGGAGGACTTGAACCTCCGACCTCACGCTTATCAGGCGTGCGCTCTAACCACCTGAGCTACCGACCCAGTTGATCTTGCCGCAGCAAGATCGACGTTGCCCGACAGGCGATTTTGCACCGCAAAATCTGCCGAGAGGGCCAGCCCCGCGGGGTCAGGCAACCACATACGAGCCGGCGGCCCGTCTGTTCTATTGTTCTGAAGAGATATGAGGACGGCCTGGTCCGTCTGATGTGCTCCGGCGACTGACCGGAGCTGCTAAGTGTTTCACGAGAAAGGCCGAGGCCGATCTGCCAGAAACATCCTTAGAAAGGAGGTGATCCAGCCGCAGGTTCCCCTACGGCTACCTTGTTACGACTTCACCCCAGTCGCTGAGCTCACCGTGGTCCGCTGCCCCCTCGAAAGGTTGGCGCACGGCCTTCGGGTGAACCCAACTCCCATGGTGTGACGGGCGGTGTGTACAAGGCCCGGGAACGTATTCACCGCGTCATGCTGTTACGCGATTACTAGCGATTCCGACTTCATGCCGTCGAGTTGCAGACGACAATCCGAACTGAGACAGTTTTTTGGGATTAACCCATTGTCACTGCCATTGTAGCACGTGTGTAGCCCAACCCGTAAGGGCCATGAGGACTTGACGTCATCCACACCTTCCTCCCGCTTATCACGGGCAGTTTCTCCAGAGTGCCCAGCCGAACTGCTGGCAACTGAAGATGTGGGTTGCGCTCGTTGCCGGACTTAACCGAACATCTCACGACACGAGCTGACGACAGCCATGCAGCACCTGTCACCTGGTCTCTTGCGAGAAAGCCGGATCTCTCCGGCGGTCCAGGGATGTCAAGGGTTGGTAAGGTTCTGCGCGTTGCTTCGAATTAAACCACATGCTCCACCGCTTGTGCGGGCCCCCGTCAATTCCTTTGAGTTTTAATCTTGCGACCGTACTCCCCAGGCGGAATGCTTAATCCGTTAGGTGTGTCACCGACAAGCATGCTTGCCGACGACTGGCATTCATCGTTTACGGTGTGGACTACCAGGGTATCTAATCCTGTTTGCTCCCCACACTTTCGCACCTCAGCGTCAGTATCGAGCCAGTGAGCCGCCTTCGCCACTGGTGTTCCTCCGAATATCTACGAATTTCACCTCTACACTCGGAATTCCACTCACCTCTCTCGAACTCAAGACCAGGAGTTTTGGAGGCAGTTCCGAGGTTGAGCCCCGGGATTTCACCCCCAACTTTCTGATCCGCCTACGCGCGCTTTACGCCCAGTAATTCCGAACAACGCTAACCCCCTCCGTATTACCGCGGCTGCTGGCACGGAGTTAGCCGGGGTTTCTTTACTGGGTACAGTCATTATCTTCCCCAGCGAAAGAGCTTTACGACCCTAAGGCCTTCTTCACTCACGCGGCATGGCTAGATCAGGCTTGCGCCCATTGTCTAAGATTCCCCACTGCTGCCTCCCGTAGGAGTCTGGGCCGTGTCTCAGTCCCAGTGTGGCTGATCATCCTCTCAAACCAGCTATGGATCGTAGGCTTGGTAGGCCATTACCCCACCAACTACCTAATCCAACGCGGGCCGATCCTTCTCCGATAAATCTTTCCCCCGAAGGGCGTATGCGGTATTACTCACCGTTTCCAGTGGCTATTCCGCAGAGAAGGGTACGTTCCCACGCGTTACTCACCCGTCCGCCGCTCACCCGAAGGTGCGCTCGACTTGCATGTGTTAGGCCTGCCGCCAGCGTTCGTTCTGAGCCAGGATCAAACTCTCAAGTTGAAAAGCTGTTGCCAGCTTGTCCTTGACGTTCGAACCTCTGCACATCCCCAATGTGTAACCGGACACCCGAAGGCATCCAGCCGACCGACCCGGCTAAGGAAACGGTCAACATCAGGACTTTTTCTGTCTGTCGTGCTTCGGGTTTCCAAAGAAACCGAAAGCCGAACAAACAGTGAAGCTGACACTTCATCATCGGGCCGAAACCCTAGAAGCGTTGATATGCAGACATTTGATCCATCGTATGAACCAGTGCCGCCCGCATATCTCTTCAGATACTTGCGATGTCAAAGAGCGTGAGAGACAAAAACCAGACCAGTGCGCCCTAACTTGCGGCGC
>NZ_JAYKSL010000057.1:0-5591 GCF_035481585.1 Salipiger marinus
GAGCCGGTTTCCGGCGGGATCATGCAGGCGCATTTCGGACATGCTGAGCAGATTGCCCGAATTCTATTTACCCGGGAAGCGGGAAAGCCGCCGCGGCGCCCGGGGGCGGGGTGTGACCGGCATCGTTATTTGGCACTGTTTTGGCGACGTTAGTTGGCCCCAATGACGAGTGTAGATCGGGCAGTTTCAACGACGTCTTCGGTGATGGTGGTCATCTCGTTGATGGCGAGGATGCGTTCGATCTGGTTAAAGAGACGCTGGAGAAGGCGAAAGTTGCCTCCTGTGATGCGTGCGACGGCGGCGATGGCGCGGTCGTCGGTGAAATCGTCGACATCGAGCGCCAGGCCGAGCTTCTTCCAGTGGCGACAGAGTACGAAAGTCAGTTCCTGGCCCTGAAGCGGCTGGTACTCGTGGGCGAAACCGACGCGGCTGTAGAGTTGGGCATAGCGCGCAAGGCGCTTCTCAATCCCCGGCATGCCGATGAGGATGAGTCCGATGGGCGCGCGATCATAGAGGTCGCGGAGGTATTCTAACGCGGTGACGTTCAGCCTGTCGGCCTCGTCCACAATCAGCAGTTCAATTGGGGTAACGCACATGGCGTCCACCGACGGGTCTTTCAGAGCGAGTCCGGCGCTGATGCAAAATCCCATGCGGACGGCCAGAAAATTCAGATCCTCCTTCATCTGTTTGAGGCCCGCCCCGACGGCGGGAGTGTAGAAGACAGTTCGACTGCGTGCCGCCAGAGCGTGGATACGCGCGTCGGAGGGATCGCGCGGACCCCATTCGAGGAGGAATGACTCGAGGCGGTGCCATTGCGCGTATCGGCCGGCCGACCATGTCTTGCCCACGCCCGCGGGGCCGAAGCACAGGCCGATCGTGCGCTGGCGTCGCACGGCGGTGGCGAATTCGACAAAGCGGCGGTGCTCGCGGGTGGCGATGAAGCCGGGCATCCGGTCGGGGCCGCGCAGTGTGGATATCCAGTCGAATGCGACGGTCGGCATGCTCAGTCCTCTCGATAGACCTTGAGGCGAGGGTGCCGCCGCCCGGGGGCGGATACCGGGTCCGAAATCGCATCAGGATTCGCTCGTGCGTCCGGAACAGCCGGGACGGCTGCAATGCGTTCATTGATGCCCGTTCGCAGAGCTTTGCGGCGGGCGCGCCGAGCGGCCTGCACGTCGCGCAGGGACACGGTGCGATCCGCGTGCTCTGCGTTGATCGCGCGACACAGGAAGCGGTCTCGGTGATAGACCCGGATCTCCGCCACGTCGCGTGGGTCGTGGCGGATGGTAACGCGCTCGCCCACGAAGGCGGCGAGGGTAGGATCCAGATAGCGCAGGCCGCCAAAGCGGATGCCGTCGCGTCCGACCACGCGTGGTCGAGCGACCAGAACGAGCAGCTCGTCGAGTTCCTCAAGCCGGTCGGGCATGCGCGGTAGCCAGCCATCCGCGACCCAGGCGCTGTTCGGGCTTGTGCCGGTCGCGGGGTGGGACCGTGAGTTGTAATGCTTGACCACGAAGGCATGAACGGCGGCGTCGAGTTCGCTGAGCGTCAGGCGCGGTGGGGTAACGGGCTTGCCGCCCAGCAGACGACCGGGAAGACTCGCCAGAAGCTCGGTGTTGACGCTGCCAAAAAGGCGCTCGATCTTTCCGCGGCCCTGGGGCCGGGCGACGGTGGAGTATACGAGGCGCATTTGCAAATCCGCAGCCACCTGCGCGATGTGTATGCTGGTAAAGTCCGATCCATGATCGACGTAGAGCACGTCCGGGATGCCGCAGATCTGCCAGTCCGGATCGTCCTTGCGCCAGATGGCCTGGCGCAGTGCGAGGGCGGTGTTCATCGCCGAGGGCGCATCGATCAGCAGACTGTAACCCGCAATGGCGCGGGAATAGTCATCGAGTACAAGGGTCAGCCAAGGTCGCAGCAAACGCCGCCCTGGCGCCACGACGAGGATGTCCAGTTCGGTGTGGTCGCACTGCCAGAGCGCGTTGGGACGGGCGGCGCGGTGTCGGTGGACCAGCTCGTACCTATCCCTGTAGGTCGCCGGTCCATCATGAGCGAGCGTGCGCATCGCCGGATCGAGGGCGGCGATAATCGCCCGCACCGTGCGTCGGGCCGGGACTGGCCACTCCTGTTCGTGGGCGATCTCCAACAAGCGCTTGTGGATCGCAGCCGCCGAGGGTGGCGGTCGCGTGAGCGCCATGCCCTCCACCGTGCGCACCAGGCCGTCGGGGAGTTTCCGTCGCCCTCGGTCGGCCCGCTCCTTCCGGGCAAGGCCCGCCACGCCGTCCTGTCGGAAACGTGCAAGCCAGCGCCGCGCGGTCCGGACCGGCACTCCTGCCGCCTCAGCCGCCCGCACCAGTGGCACACCATCCTCCATATGCGGGCGTAAGATAGCGAAGCGCGTCATGGCCTCACCCCGCCTGTCGGCCGGCAAGGAAACGTCGGTTTGCTTGCCCATTGCGCGCCACCTTCCCCTGATTGCAGAACAACGGGTCTGCGGGTAAGGAAACACGCTAAACTAATCTGCGTCAGGAAACGACATGCTCGCACGGGATCCTTGCCTATCCGCCATGTTCCGCCGATGTGACCGGCGCCTCCAATGCTGATCGGCTACGCGCGGGTGTCCACACACGACCAGAACCTCGACCTGCAACGTGACGCCCTCGAGACGGTGGGCTGCGAACGGGTGATCGTCGACAGGATGTCCGGTGCGGCCTCCGCCCGTCCCGGCCTCGTGCAACTCAAGGACATCCTCCGTGGAGGCGACACGCTCGTCGTTTGGCGACTTGACCGCCTCGGCCGGTCGCTCAAGGACCTCATTGCCTGGGTCAGCTATCTCGACGAGCACGAGATCGGCCTGCGCTCGCTGCACGAAGCGATCGACACCACGACGCCCACTGGCAAGCTGACCTTCCACATCTTCGGTGCCTTGGCCGAGTTCGAGCGCACCCTGATCCGTGATCGGACACAGGCCGGACTCGCAGCCGCCCGTGCCCGGGGCCGAACGGGCGGGCGCCGTCCCGCGCTCAACGCCGATAAGCGGGCCCTTGCCGTACGCCTTTACAACGAACGCCAGACTCCCATCAGCCGGATCTGCACCATGATGGGGATCTCAAAGCCGACCCTCTACAGCTACGTCCGCGCCGCGAACGGCGTCACCGATGGCCCACCGGCCAAATAGCGGTACCAAAAGCGTGCCAGATAGCGATGCCGGTCACACCCGCCCCCGGGCGCCGCGGCGGCTTTCCCGCTTCCCGGGTAAACAGAATTCGGGCAATCTGATCACCATGTCCGAAATGCGCCTGCATGATCCCGCCGGAAACCGGCTCTNCAATCACGCGTGCTGCCAGCAGTGATAGGCTGAAGGTGCAAGTGCCCGGCACCCAGTGTCGGCAGAGAGAATCGCGCTGACCACCGCGTACTCCAAAATGTCGCAATCCATGTCGCACATTCCTAACAAATGGTGGTATAAGTCTAGTCTTACCCGACTATTAGCAAGTTCGCGCCAATTAATGTCAAATTTTTATATAAATTTTTGTCGCCATTAATTAATGAGCCAACACATGCAAAGGAAGCACCGATGGCGTTCAAGTCAGCTCTCTTCACGAAACGTTTCAAGGCAGAGAAGCAGTCCCTCAGTAAATTCGCGGCCGTATGGCACGGTGATCTGCAACCTCGAGAGGCGGCAGATCACCGACCTGCTGCCGGATAGGGAGCCGACGACTGTCGAGGCATGGCTGCGGAGGCAGCCTCAGATCGAGGTGGTCGCCCGTGACCGGAACGGCGGCTACGGTGGCGCGATCACGCGCGTCTTGCCTCGGGCGGTCCAGGTCGCGGATCGCTGACACCTCCTCGAGAACGTCAGTGCGGCGTTTCTGGCAGCGGTGCGACGCCAGATGCTGACAGTCCGCCGCCCTGTTGGGGTGACGGAACTTGATCCCGCCCTGCTCACCACGGCGGAGCGCCTGCAATACGAGGGCTTCCAGCGCCGACAACAGACGAACGAGACCGTGCGGCACATGGCGAGTGAAGGTGTTCCGATCACCCGCCGGAAACGCGATCATGATGGATCCAGCACGGCCAGCAGCACCGCCAAGTACGACGGGGCTCCTCGTCGATCTCGGGCTTTTTGCGACCTCCGCGCTCGAATACGCCCGACGCGCCTTCCAGCAAAGCTCGCTTCCATTGATGGATCATCGTCGGATGCACCCCGAACCGGCTGGCCAGTTCGGCCGCCGTCTCTTCACCCTTCAGGGCTTCCAGCGCGACCTTCGCCTTGAACTCAGGCGCGTGCTGCTTCCGATTCGACATCACTGATCTCCTTCTCGTAGAAGATCAGCAGACTGCAAATCGTAACTTATGTCAGTTTCCGAATTTCGGGGGCTCAGTGAGGCGCAGATGTGGAGTTATCCTTTGAGAGTTTTGCCCCACGGGCGCGCCGAAGGAGTAGCGCGTACACTATTCAGAGTGCCTCCAGAGCAGGTAGAGCGTGAGGATCATCGCTCCAGGAACACTGAAATAAACTAGGAAAACAAAAAATAATGGTGCGCCAGCAGCCCACAAAATAGTGCCGGCAACTATTCCTATGAACCCAAACAAGCAGGCTATCGCAAATCCGCGACCTGCAGAAAGTGCTCCAGATTCTTCATCGTACTTTGGCATAAATCTTCACCTGTGCTTAGGCATCCATGGTACAGTACTATACAGACATATTGGCGGAAACCCATTCTGTTTGTCACGCCTGAAGCGTATCCGAGAACGTGCGATGAAGTACCAGGGCACGCCGGTCTCCTCGCCTCAGGCCAGCATCGTTCGAGCTGAACTCAGTGCCATGGTCGCTGACGATAAGGCGTGGCTTGCCGCACCGGGCGATCAGCGCCGTCAGCTCCGGAGCGACAGGCCGACCAGAGATCGAGGTGTCGACCACGGCGGCGAGGCATTCCTTCGTCACGTCGTCGACCATGTTGAAGATCCGGAAGCGACTACCGTGGGAAAACTGGTCATGGACGAAATCGACCGACCAGCGCGCGTTCGGCGTGGCTACCGTTAGCAGCGGCGCCCGCGTCCCGGTCGCCTTCTTCCGCCCCCGTCGCTTGCGCACCGACAGGCCCTCTTCACGGTAAAGCCGCTGGGTTTTCTTGCGATTCACGGCATGTCCCTCCCGTCTTAGCAACACATGCAGCCGCCGGTAGCCCGCGCAGGGATTCAAAATAGGCGATGCGCTGGTGCAGCTAGGTCTTCCGGGTCATGCAAAATCCCCCGTCCCGTGTCGCGCAGACCGGAAAGGTGGCCTGCGCCGATCAGGCTGCGCGCAGAATAAGGCGGAATACGCGCGNAGGTCTTCCGGGTCATGCAAAATCCCCCGTCCCGTGTCGCGCAGACCGGAAAGGTGGCCTGCGCCGATCAGGCTGCGCGCAGAATAAGGCGGAATACGCGCGCTTTTCGGAATTTTGCGGGGAATTGCTGCGACAGGGCTTGTGGCGCAGGGCGTGGCGGGGGCGCTGAGCCCCCCCCGCCTGCGGGTCATTCGACCGTCACGGATTTTGCGAGGTTGCGCGGCTGGTCCACATCGGTGCCCTTGGCCACCGCCG
>NZ_JAYKSL010000058.1:0-4964 GCF_035481585.1 Salipiger marinus
CCTCACCGCGGGGCCTTTTGCCGTCCGCATGCCAGCTCAACAATAGGTCAACAAACGGGCCAAAACTACGTGCGAAAACAGTGCGATAGTGGCCGCGCCGGATCAAAACTGCGTCAAAACCACAATCGAACATGCTTGGCAGGAAAGGCGGCCTATTCGGCCGCCTCAAGCCCCTCGGCCTCGTCCTCGATCATGTCCTCGACAGGCTCGTCCGTCGCGGCCCCGCGATAGATCGCCTTCCCAGTCGCCACCTCGATAAGCCCGAGCAGTGCCTCTTGGCGCCGACCGACGAAGCCGTCGAAGTCATCCGACCGTAGCAGCTGCGGATCGATCAGGTGGCTCTCAAGGTGGGTATCGATGGCGGCGTCGGATGCCGCGCCCTGCTTCGGCAGGCGCGCCAGATATACAGACGGCGCATCACCGCCCACGATCCGGTTCGTCTTTGAACTGAGCGGTGTCTTGTTGATGATGGTGTCATACCGCTCCCGCGCGATGCCGTTCTTCTGGCACCAGGCGCGCGGGAAGATGTGATGGATGTCGACGGCCTCGTCGAAGTAGCTGGTCTGGTTGTAGCTCTGCCCCGACAAGAAATCTCGGGCCTGCTTGTGCATCAGCAGAGCATGAACACCCTTGTAGGCCGCGGACAGACGTGAGGTCATCGTCTTCAGGCGTTCTGGCCGGAAGGCCGAGTCCTTTACCGTTGTCGGCTCCGGCCCGCCATCGATCCATGCGAGGACATCGGCAAGGTCCTTGGCGAAGCGGGTCTCGATAGCCCCACCATAGAGCTCCCCGAAAACACCGCACCAGTACCACTGGGCAAGCTTCTGGCGCACCGCCTCCTGCGTCCAGCGATCGCCAAGTTCTGTGAGGATGGCTGCCAGCGGCACCAGTTGCGACTGATAGGGGACGTCCTTGAACCAAAAGATGTTCTGACCGAAGAGGAACTTCCCGGCCTTCTTGAATCCCTCCTCCAGCGCGCCCGAATATTGCTTGTAGGCGCCCAGGGGCACGCTGAGCACGGTATCTCGGGTGCAGCTAATCGCGGGAGCATCGCCGGGCAACTGCGCCGCCAGATGGTTCCGGCGGCGATCCCGGGTGAACAGAAGCGCCAGCGCCTGAAAGAAATCGGTCGGCTGCAAACGCGTCAACGGATGTTCCTTGAGGGCGATCGCGTCCTTCAGGGTCTTGGCGATCTTGGTCCATTCCTCGCGCAGCAAGAATCCTTCTTCCTCACCCGCATAGATCGCTGTGAGCAGTTCGAACGCGTCGAGCTTCTTGCCGCCCGTGTTCACCTTCTCGAACACAAGGCAGACGGCCTCGCGGCTTGTGCTTTTGCCAAGCTCGATCACCGGCATCTGATACTGGTGGAAGGCAGACAGCACCTCGTTCAGGAATTTGAACCAGAACTGCATCTTGTCTGGGGCGTATTGCCAGTATGCGGCGAACTTGGTAAGCGAGTCGTTCCAATCGAAGATGCGGTTGGTCGGGAACATGCACTGTTCGAACTCGGCCTCTTCGGTCGTCAGATCCCGGACGACCTCCTTGCCGAAGTTCCGCGTCTCGATTTTGCTCTCGGGGATGCCCACGAAGGCGTCGATCCGGTCAACGCCCTCGTCCAGGGCGCGCCCCATATCGATGTAGTAGAAGCGTTTGATCTTCTGCTTCTTGGTGTTCATCGTCTCGACAACGCTTCGGCGCATCGTCGTCTGATAAAGCGAGGTCAGGCGTTGCTGCCCATCCAGCAGCAACGACTCCGGCGCGACGCCTGCGCTGCCAGGCGGAGCGCCTTCAATGGGGCGGGGTTTGAACTTCACCTCGCCGCCCGCCTGCAGGGTCATGATCGCTCCGACCGGGAAGGACCGGGAAATCGAGGCCAGAAGGCCCCGCAGGCCCTCGTCGTCCCAGACCCAGCCGCGCTGGAAATCCGGCAACTGGATCAGCCCGTCGCGCGCACGCTTCAGAAGGTCGTCCAGCGGCTTCTTGGTGCTGTCGAATTCTACCCGTGCCATTCTTGAACCCTTCGCACCAATTGTTTCGCCAACCTCCCTTTTAGAGGCCTCAATCTAAAGTAACCCTTGGTTGAGCTTGTACAAAACCTCTTCCAGCCATCGCACGGAATAATGCTGCTTGATGTCTTTCTTCATGCCAAGGCAGTCCAGCATTGCTTCTAGCGACACGAGGCGCGCACGCTGACCAAGCATAAAACCGGTTTTCATGCTCGCCTTGTCCGGACCACAGAGATACCAAGCGTCAGGCCTTTGCCACGCATGGACCCACAAGTCTCGTTCACCGGGGTCAAGCTCGGGAACACCTACCGGCTTGCCAAGTTCAAAGGCCGCACGGTCGAACTCTTCTACCGTGTAAATCTTGTGGAATGCTGCTCGAAGCTCCGCGTCCGACACTGGTGGATAAATGCGCTGAGCTTTTCCGGTTTGAGCTTCCACGACACATGCGTCGACTGTCTCTACAAGGAAGCTCTTTGAAATGGCATTCCAGCATCCTGTTCGATGCGCCTCGATGATTGCGCAGGTGTCGACGAGAACAACATCTCCACGCTTCATTACAGAACCAGCGGGCTTTCGATACCATGTTGCTGGAAAGTGCCGTCGAGCTCATCAAGTGAGACATCGAGCAGTACCGACACCCGTCGCTCAGAAATCAGTGCCTTGTTCAGTACTTGTGCGAGAACAGAAAGGTATTTCAAGCTGAAGAGCGCTGGGGGACTTGTATCCTTCAACCGACCGCCATTGAACGCAAGCCAGTCCGTAGCCGCGACTTCCTTGGCGAAACCCTGCGGCACCTCTTGATTGTTGACCAGCCGCCAAAGGAACGCAACCGACGAAACTCTTAGTTCACTGGCTGATTCATTTACCCAGTCAATGAAGCGGTCGTCGTCGTAGCGAACTTTGCCGTAGTATCGCTCCATGACGTAAGAAGGCATGAGGAGTCCGGATGCGAACTTTTCTGCAAGCTGCTCAACGCGCTTGTTCTTCGGATTAGAGCCATCGATATATTCGGGTGGCATGGCTTCCCAAGTTAGCAAATGGAAAATCTCATGCGCGAGATCGTAATGTCGCCGGGATGGGGGCTCATTCCGGTTTATGATAATGGCATTCATTTCAGGTAAGCGACAGGCAGCGCCAGAAATGCCTGCTTCCGTGTCTGCCATGAGCACGATGGCGCCAAGGTCTTCTTCGGCCGCAGCCATCAGTCGATTTGCGGGAACGTCGCCGAGATTAAGTTCCTCGGCGACTGCTTCACCGGCAGCCACTGCATCTTCGAATGATGACCCGCGCGTCAGTCTCAATTCTTTCTGTAGCGTATAAGCGTTTTGGCCTAGCTGGTCGCACCAAGAGCGATACGCGCCTATCCACTGTCCTGCCTTCGCTTCAAAGGCATCAAGGCGCATAGGATCGACGCCTGTTTGCCTCCACGAAAAAAGGCCCTTGCCAGCAAGAAGGTAAGGGTTCGTAAAGTAGTCCAAACCAACCCCAAAGATTGCGGTGAAGCGCACCAGCTCTTCAGCGCTGACCTTTCTCTGGCCGGTTTCGATGTTCGAGACGATCTGCCTGCTTTCGACGCCGAGCAACTCTGCAAGTTGCTCTTGGGACATTGATCGGCTCTCCCTTAGGTGCTTAAGGCGCTCCGCTAGGACCATTAGTCTCACCCTGTTTCTACCCGAGCTAGGTATCTTGCGAAGTGACATGTTGCAAGATTTTCTTGCGAAGAAGTGAACGAGCGGACCTCAGTCTGCTTCTGTACGATGCAAGACCATGACTTAGCACTTCTGTCCGGCGTCAGGTTCGTTCTCTGACAACATACCCCGCCACGAAATTCACCGCCCCCTGTGCCAGCGCGAGCCCACCGGCGACGAGTGAGGCCCCCACTTCCCCACCGCAGGCTTCGGAGATGGTGCCCGCAACTGGCTTGATGATCGTTCGCGTCCAGGATCGCGCACCGGAGGCATAGGTCTTGGTTAGGGCAAAGGTGGTGGTCGATCCGTTGCCGGTGCCGATGATCTGGTCGGTGGGCCCGGGCGCCGCAGAAGGCAGGCAGGACTTGTAATCGGACCAATCTTTGAACCGAAACGCGTGCAAGCGACCGTTGCGGGCTTCAAAGAAGGCAACGACCGCGGCCAGATCGTCGGCCCGGCGCACACCATAGGAGACGTCATAGCGGCGGCGCGAGTTGGCCCAGGAGGCGTTCCGTTCCTCGTCGCCAGAGGCCAGTTCGACGATGCGTGTGCGGCGTTCCGGCCCGCCCTTCGCGCCGCGGCTGCGGGTCGCGGCCGTAGCCGAGGAGTTCGGGCGACAGGAGCCCCTGCTCGGAGCCGAGGGTCGTCGTGGCAAAGGGCATCCGGCGATAGCCGCTGGCGGGCGGCGTGCCGTAAACGGATTCAAAGGCGAACGCGACTTGCGTCCGCGCGCCGGGCTGGCGGGCCATGGGTCAGTCCTTTCGGAGTTGGTCAGAGAAGCGGGTCGGTTGTGGCGTAGGAGAGGATCACCGGGATCACCGCGGCCTACAGACCCTCGTTGCCGTCGATTGCCAGCAGCACCGGTTCCGGCGCCTCGGGCGTGATGTAGTCGCAAAGGCCGCCCAGCGTCCGGTCGGCGGTGAGCGCTGTGCCGATCGCAAGGCGGAGTGCGTCGAACGCAGCATCTCGGGCGGCCGGGGTGCCATCTACCACCACTTCGATCTCGGCCCGGTGTTCATAGTAGTAGCCGGGCGGGGAAAGCCACACCTCCGGCGGCCCCGGGTCGCCATCGCGCAGGATCACCACCCCGGCGGCAGGCACCTTCTCGGGCAGGATCGCATTGCGCAGCACCTTGGCACCGGGCGGCATCGCGCCGGACAATAGGCTATGAAGCGACGCGAGCAGGCGCTCGGTTGTGGATTGCGTGGGCATGGTCGGCTGATCTGCCCCCTGAGAACTGGACCGTTTGAAGCCGGAGTTTTTCGCTACG
>NZ_JAYKSL010000059.1:0-3723 GCF_035481585.1 Salipiger marinus
ATTTCCTATCGCCGCTGGGTCAGTTCTCAGTGACATCCAACACGTCTGGATCGGCATCGGCGCCACAGCGCTGGTCGGGGTCTACAACCTGATGGGCGGCATCAATTTTGTGGGCGGGCTGATCACCGGCGTGTCAGAAAGCCCGATCGTGATCGTGCTGCTGATGATGGCCATCCTGTTCGTGCTCGGCGCCTTTCTTGATTGGGTCGGTATCGCGCTGCTGACCATGCCGATCTTCGTACCGATCGTGAAAAGCCTCGGGCTCGACCCGGTCTGGTTCGGCGTGCTGTTCTGCATGAACATGCAGATGAGCTTCCTGTCGCCGCCCTTCGGCCCCGCCGCCTTCTATCTGAAATCGGTGGCCCCGCCCGACATCTCGCTGGGCGACATCTTCCAGGCGCTGCTGCCCTTCATCGCGCTTCAGGCCGTCGCTCTGGCCGTGATGCTCTGCTTCCCGCAGATCGCAGTCTACTGACGGCTGCTCCCGCCCTGCCCCGCTCAGCGCGGGACAAGGCCAAAGGCGCGAGGGGCCGCCACCGAAGCAGCAGCCCGGCTGCCAGAACCCCGCGACGCAGCCAGCGCCAGCCGCAACCGCGGCTCCCGGAGGAGGCCCGCGCTCCTAAAGCCGCAGCGACATCGCCAGCGGCACGGCGGCACGGCGGCAGCGGCGGCATGGGGCGGGCGGTCATGCCAGAGGCACAGCACCCCGGCAGCGGTCGGCAGGCAGGGGCCGTTGTCGGCCAGCCACTGATGCGGATTGAGCGGCAGGCGCGCGCCGTCCGGCCCCAGAAACTCGACGCGGGGCTGGTCAAGCAGCGGCGCCCCCGCCCCAGCCTCGGGCCCCTGCGCCGCCTTCTGCCAGAGCGCCACGGGCCTCCGGTCCAGCCCCATCCTCATGGTCCCGACATAGCCCACGCCCTGCGGCGCAAGCGCCAGACGACCCAGATCACCACCCAGAACACAGGCCCAGCACATAGGCGCGGACGGCGGAAAAGGGGCGCAGATCACCTCGTTCTTCCCGGTTCGCCGTATCCGGCACGGGCGACAGCCCAAACGGTCAGTCTTTGCAGTGTCCGGCACATCCGCTCTTCGCTGCTTGCGGTAGGCGATAAAGGTTTCCGGATGCCGCGACGGGACGTGTTGCTGGCAGACCAGCGCCATCCTCTCCTGAAACAGCGTGACGCGGGTGCGGGAACCCAGTCGAACCATACGCGGCGCTTTCAGCGGAATATTTCCTCCAATCCGCCGCGACTTGCCGCCCCTAGATATGTCCGGTAATCTTGCCTTACCGGACATATAAAGCGCGAAGGGCTCACCGCGGGTGTCGTTTTAGTTTCATGGGTGGATTCACCCGAAATCAGCCCTCTCGCCTTCAAAGTTTCCACTTAAACGGTGGACCGGGCTCTTGCTCAATCTCTGGACTTCGCGATTGCCGCGGTCAGCCTGGGTCATTCACCGACGGCGCGGTTCGAGGTGACCAGCAGCGCGCCGCGCTCGTAACGGCGGCTGACCAGCTGGAAGAACAGATGGGCGGCGTCCGGCTCGAACGGCAGGTAGCCCAGAAGTCCGGTGTCGCCAATGGTCTCAAGTCTTGGCCCATTTGTCATCCTCAGCTTGCCCTGCAAACAGAAACTCTGCGGCAGCAGCCTGGGACCGGAACGGGATTGCCTCGCTGACAACAAAGCCGGCTGGTCGGCTGAGGCAGCTGCCTTTCCAGCAGATTTTTCCCTCACAGTAGTGCTTGCTCAGCACTTCATGCGCAGCGGACTCCCGCTTCATCGCTCTATAGTTTGGACAAAGCACCGAGATGCGTGACTTTGGCAGGAGATAACACCAACCGCCCGCTTTCTGATGGAGGAGGCCGTGTAGACGCCCTGACGGATCCCCCATTTGATGCGTGGGGGTCAACACAAGTCGGGAAGCTGCCTCATGCGAGTAGCGTGCGCGCGACCATATGTAACCGAACACCTTTCTCGCCAAGCGGTCGAGGTCGAAAGGGCCTCTCCAGTCTGGAGACGCGGCGCCTACGGTCACACCCTTGATGTTGTCCCAGACTGCATTGGGAAGACATCTTTGACCAAGGGCCAGAAGGCGGCTCTCGAGGCTCTCCAACGTGCTGCGGAGCAAGCCGGGAAGCTCGAAGAAGAGGACGAAGTCGGCCCATCGGCGTTGGTATCTTTGCTTGCGGATCCTCTCGAGCAAATCCTCCCAGGAAACGCCGACATAGATGCGCAGGCATGGTCGGCCCTGGCGGAGGAAGGCATAGATCCCAGCGGTGCCGTAAGGGGGTCCACGCCAAGTTTTCTGGTGGAGAGAGAGTTCTATCGGCTCGACGATCTCGACAAGATCGCGGACCTCGCCGAGTTGAGATGGCGAAATGCTTCCCACCCCGACCAAGAGCGATTGGTCGGGGCAAAGTGAATTGTAGTGCATGTTCATCGGTTACCGGGTGTTCCCGATCTGGCTCAGCCAGGGTCGCAGCTCTGCAGCATCCATTTCACGCCGGACGAGCAATTCCGCGGCAAGGCGTTCGAGCAGGTCCCGGTGCGGTTCCAGGAGGTCACCCGCTCGCTGTTCGAAGTCCCAAAGCTTGACGCGCACGCGATCCCAATACTTTTCGGGAATCCGGGGCGTCTCAGGTTCTCCGAGCCAAGCGGGGCCATAAATTCCAAGCCCCGTTTGACGATCAAAGAACATTTGCAGGCGCGTGGCGCGCTCAAGATCGCTGCCCGGACCACCACCGCTGCCAGCACTGACATTTCCAAGGACAAGGCGCTCCGCGGCACGGCCGGCCATGAGCATCATCATTTCACGCTCGAATTCTTCAAGCGTCCCTTCCTGGATTGCAGACCGTCGCATCGTCCGTCCGTCTTCCTGCCCGATAACCACGCGCTCGACGGCCGCCGGGCCGAGCAACACCGCCGCGACCAAGGCGTGCCCGGCCTCGTGCAGGGCGATGCGGCGCTCGAAGGCCGGGTGGTCCGGCCGCCCGCCGCCCAGCTGCGCCGCAAGTAAGTCGGCATCGAAGGGGACCCCGTCGCGGCGGGCCGCGGCCCTCGCCGCGCGAAGCGTCGCGTCGATCGCGGCCGGCGTCCGGCCGGCGCAGAGCTGCGCCAGTGGCGTCACATCCGCGGCACCGGGAAACACCTGCCGAAGCATGTGGGCAATCTGCCCGAGCGGCGGCCGCGTGAGCTCGACGACCTGATCAAAGCGCCCGGGCCTGACGATCGCCGGATCGAGCGTGTCTACTGAATTGCACGCCCCAAGAAGAATGGTGCCATCGAGAACTAGAAACTTGTCGATTTCTCTGAGCAGCGCGTTGATCACTTGCCGTCGGTAATTGCTGTTACGCTCGCTGTCTGAGGCGTCTCGGGACCCGAATGAGTCGATTTCGTCAATGAAAATGATGCAGGGACGCATGTCTACGGCCTGTGCGAAGGACTTGGTCATGGCGCCCAACATGTCACCAAGATGTCCTTTCGCCTGCCACTCCCCAACGCTCACAATGACAATTGCCACGCCCGCCGACCGCGCAATGGCCTGCGCCAACACGGTCTTGCCAGTGCCCGGCTCGCCATAGATCAGCAAAGATCGTGGGATCTCCGACCAGCGCGCAATGCCATTCCTGCACGCCTGAATATCTGCAACGCGGGCTTCCGCAGCATGATGCGCGGGAGACGACCCGCCAATTTCTTCGAGGGTGAGGCCGTTCTGGCGCATGGC
>NZ_JAYKSL010000060.1:0-3470 GCF_035481585.1 Salipiger marinus
TGCGATCAAGGAGATAACAGGTTTGAGAAACCCAAGGTTGACATGCCTGCTCCCATTGCAAGCTATGGTCCTTCTAATCTGCGTTCCCGGGCCGGTTTTGGCGGAATCCTGCTTCGCCCCGGCCCGTCCCTTCCTGCCAAGCGATTCGCAGGCGGCGCGGGACTATGCGGACATCATCCGTGGCGATTTCGAAGATTACATTCAGGATATCCAGAGCTACTTCCGTTGCCTCGACGGTGAACGCGCCCGCGCTTTCGAGGAAGCGCGCGAAGTCAGCGAGGACTATGGCCGATTTCTACAATTGGTAGGGGATTGATGGGCAACCTCGGGAGCATCAGACTTGCAGCCCATGGAAACCAGACGCCGATAACACCCTCAGAGATCTACTTTTTAGATAAGAGATTTCATCCGCTAGCGACGTCACAAAAGGTATGTGACGCGTGGCAAAGACAATCAGAAGCAAAGGGCAAGTGGCACTCTGCCAGGCGTTGGTCGACGCGCGCATCAAAGCGGGCCTCGGCCAGAAAGACTTGGCGGATAGGCTCAGATGCCACCAATCCCTTATTGCCCGTCTTGAAAGCGGTCAGCGCCGGGTCGACGTTGTCGAACTGGTCGTTTTGGCGCGTGCCATCGGCTTTGATCCGTTCCAGCTTCTGGCGATCGTTGAAGCCGCCACGGAGCCCGACCACAGGATTTGAAGCCAATGAATTGTTGAGAACACGGAAACCCATTTTCCCGGTCTGATGATCATTCCCTCCTCGAGGACCAGTTAGCCAACATCAAAGAAGCCCGGCGCGCGGTCGTAGTGAACGCTCTGCAACCCCACGCCGCAATTCGCAGCGCCACAGTGCAGGAAGTCAGTAAACAGTGAACGATGATAGGGGTGAGGGCGTCGCGATCGCCAATCTGATCGGGACCGATGGGTGCAGTGTTGTTGGTTGGGTTTATCGCTGGAGTACAGGCTCACATGCGGTGATGTGGGACGTCCAAGGGCCCCAGCCGGTATCGGAAACCCGGCCGGATATAAGTGACGAACAGAAGCAAGAAATCGACTTCGATGCGCTCATGCGGATTCGAAAAAGTGACAGTGGATAGGCTTCTCAGGCAGCCGCCAGTTCATATTGATGGAAAGGGTCTGCGAGCGTACCGGTCATTGGAGCAGATGGCAGCGAAGGTCTCGAAGGAGCCCTTCCACGACATTCATTGCGGCGGCTTCGGGATCGGGCGAGAGGCACTCTCCGCCGCCCCGTTGGAGGCACCTGTAATACGGCCAGTCATGCAGATTCCTGCTCGGTGACGGCCGTCGGTGCGCAGGCAGGCTCACTACGCCCTCTAAATATCCGCCGCGCGCTGATCGAACACGGCCCGCGCCTGCTCGATTTCTGCCCTATGATCCTCACCCCATTGCGCAAGCGCGGCCAGTGGCTCGATGAGCGAATAGGCAAGAGGCGTGAGTTCGTAATCCACCCGGGGCGGAATCGTCGGGAAGGCCGTGCGTTTCACCAGTCCGTCCCGCTCCAGCCGCCGCAGGGTCAGCGTCAGCATCCGGTGCGACACGCCTCCGATCCGGCGCATCAGGGCGTTGAAGCGCATCGGACCGTGGGACAGGGCCCCCACCACCATGATCGTCCACTTGTCGCCGATGCGATCAAGCACCTGCCCCATGGCCCGGCAATCGGCAGCGGGATGCGCCTCGTCGTCGTGAAGTAGCTCTGTCTCGCCATTGGTGGTCTCGTTGGTCGCCATCGTCGTCTCCTTTACGAACACGGAGGTGCGTGGCGCACACCCGTGTGCATTCTTGTGTGGCCCGTCACGAACAGACATATCGTCACGAACAGATTGTTCCTACCATAGACAGAAGGATGACGAACATGAAGATCGGTGTAAGCGGAGCGAGTGGACAACTCGGCAGCGGCGTTGTGGCGGACCTCCTCCGCCGTGGAGGACACGATGTGGTGGCGATCTCGCGGACGCCTGAGAACGCGCCTGCGGGCGCCGAAGGCCGCTTCGGCGACTATAACGACCCGCAAAGCCTGGCGAAGGCCTATGCAGGTCTTGACCGGCTCCTGATCATCCCGACGAGCGATCTCGGGCGTGGTCGGCGCGGCGCACAGAACGTCGCCGCGATTGACGCGGCTGTCGAGTCCGCTGTGAAGCACGTCGTCTTCATGTCGGCCGCAGGCACGCGTAAGGAAGAAGACCCGGCGGTCGGGGCCTCCTACTGGCAGGGTGAGCAGCGCCTCATCGCCACCGCACCCGCCTGGTCAATCCTGCGGATGAACTACTACGCCGAAGCGCTGGCGCAGGAGGCGCAGATGTCTCTCGAGACCGGCGCGCTCACGGGACTGGCCGAGAACCGTGTGGCGTTTGTATCGCGCGAGGACGTAGCCGCTGCTGCCGCAGGGCTGCTGACCACCGAGGGCCACGAGGGCGCAATCTACAACGCGACCGGACCCGATCGGCTCTCCGGCGCCGAACGCGCTGCCGTCGTCGCCGAGATCACCGGCAAGCCCATGGGCTTCGTGACCGTTACCGAGGAGCAGCTGCGCGGCGGGATGGCGCAGATGGGCCTGCCCGAGGACGTGGTGAGCACCGTGGCCAGCATCCAGCGAAACTTCGCGGAGGGGGCTTTCGATATCGTCGCTGGCGACGTGGAGCGCCTTTCGGGTCGTGCGCCCAAGCCCCTGCGCGACGTGCTCGCGGCCGCGCTGGCCTGATCCCGAAGAGACAACCACCACCGGGAGGTCGTCACTGCGACCTCCCGGGCATACCCCGCGAGTTAGGGACAGCCGTTGCCCAGGAGTGATGATCATGAACCCCACGAGACCCTTCGAACTCGGCATCTACACGTTCGGCAACACCCCCCGGACCGATGACAGCACCGGTGCGACCGCCCAGGCGATCCGCGACGCTCTCGAAGCAGTGCAACTCGCCGACGACGTCGGCCTCGACTTTTTCGGCTTCGGTGAGCACCACACCCGCTCGATGCCGGTGTCCTCGCCCACTTCGCTCGTCAATGCCGCCGCGGCATCGACGCGCCGGATCAAGCTTGGGACGACAGTCACGGTGCTCTCCACCGATGAGCCTATCCGTGTCTTCCAGCAGCTCGCCACCGCGGCGGCCATCGCGCCGGGCCGCATCGACATCGTCGCCGGACGGGGATCGTCACCCATCACCTTCCCGATCTTCGACGAGGACGAGAACGACTACGACATGCTCTTCGGCTCCAAGCTCGACCTGCTGGTCGAGATGAATCGACATGAGCAAGTGACCTGGAATGGCCCGCACCGCCGGCGACCTCTCCAGGACATGCTGGTCGTGCCACGCCCGGAACAGCCGCTGCGCATCTGGCTCGGCACCGGAGGCAGTCCGGGATCTGTCATGCGCGCGGCGGAACTTAGGTTGCCGATGTTCCTGGGCATCCTCGGTGGACTTGCCCGGCTTTAGTGGAGAGCGTTTAGCTCACTTCC
>NZ_JAYKSL010000061.1:0-3404 GCF_035481585.1 Salipiger marinus
CAACGATCTGCGTTCATACTACACCTCTTTCCTCCTCAGGTGATGGTTTTGGCGGAACCGCCTCCTGCAGGCGTTCACCCGCCCGATCAGTGAGGCGGTCCCACCGGCTGGAATGCTTTTGCGGCAAGTTTGTAGCGGGGAGTTCGTAGAGACCATAGTGCCCGTTGTAGGCATGGCGGGTTATGAGGCCGTGTTTGACCCAGCTGTTGATGGTGGTCTCGTGGATATTGAGACGGGCAGCTGCTTCCTGCTTGGTCAGCATGCCGCGGGCACGCAGGCGATCATAACGTGAGCGCAACTTATATTGGTGAACGATGTAGGCGACCCGCTTGGAAGTGAATTGGGCGTCATGATGGCCGCGGCGGGAGGCTTCGCCCGGGCGGAGTTCTTGCTGGTTGAGAAGTTCGGCGATCTCGGAATAGACGTGGTCGTCGAGGAGCCTGTCTACCAGTTCGATGACCCCCGGCCTGGTCTTGATCTGCAAGGCGGGCGCTCTTGGGCTCAGGGTGGTGAGGGTCAGGACCTTTCCGCCTATGAACCGCACATGGACCTTGGTCGTTCCTTCCGCCGGCAGCTTGAGGAGGGTGACGTCCTCGATGATGTGGGCGAGCAGCCGCTTGCGGTCACGGTTCGGGGTATTGGGATCGGACCAGAGCTTCTTGAAGTCCTCCGTCATCGCAATGAGCCGCGCCTGGACGGCGTGGTCGAGGACGAATTGATCATGCTCGCGGGCGCGTTCGCGCTCTTCGCGGGCGTTTGCCAATGTGCGAAGCTTCTCGTTCCACTCGCCTTCGAGCGTGTCGGCGACGAGACGGTTATTGGGGTCGACAAGCATGAACCGCCGCTGCGCGAGATCGGCTTCCGTCTGGGCCCGCTCGACCGCGCGGCAGCGCAACCGGTCGGCTTCTTCATGACGTGACTGGATCTCCTTGCGCACGTCGAGCGCCAGTTCGACGGCCTCTGGCGCCATCTGCTCGGCAATCAGCATACCGACGGCCGCGTCGACCGCGGGCCCGGCGATCGACTGGCAGAGGGGGGCACCGCGATAGGCATGGGCGCGATCACAGATGTACCAGGCTTCATGTCGACCGCGCCGGGCAGCGTAGCGAACCCGCAGATGCCGACCACATTGCCCGCATATTGCCCGCCCCTGCAGCAGCGCCGGGCCTTCTCTTGGAATTGACGCCCGCGTCGCGTCATATCCATGGCTGTTCGCCTCCAGAATCTTCAGGTTCTCCTGATGTTGCTGCCAGCTGATGTAGCCGGGATGGGCATCGGGAATGCAGGCCAGCCAATCCTCATTTGACCGGGACCGCACCGTCCTCTTGCCTTCGATGGTGCGCCGGAACTGCCGTCGGCCATAGGCGTAGACGCCAGCATAGCGCGGATTGGTCAGAACGCGCAGTGCTGTCGACACCGTCAGCGGCCGGAAGATTGTCTCGGTGTTGTGCAGGCGCGAGGGGAATGGAAGACCTTCCCGATGAAAGGCTTTAACGGTCTGGGAGGCGGAGCCGACGCGAGAGAAGGTCTCGAAGAAATGGACGATCGTCTCCCTGACCTGCAGGTCAGGATCGAGCCCCACATTGCCGCCGTGGTCATAGACCAGCCCGGTCGGCAGGGGGCAGCGGAACTCGCCGCGCCGGGCCTTGTTGAGGATGCCGCCGCGCAATCTCGCCTTGATCACATGCAGCTCGGCCTCGCTCATTGTGCCCTTCAGGCCCAACAAGAGCCTGTCGTTGAAGCTCGCCGGGTCGTAGACGCCGTCTTCGTCAAGGATCAGGGTGTCGGCCAGGGCGCAGATCTCCAGCAGGCGTTGCCAGTCGGCGTTGTTGCGCGCCAGGCGGGACACTTCCAAGCCCATCACGATCCCGGCGCGGCCCAGCCCGACATCGCTGACCAGCCGCTGGAACCCCTCGCGCCAGGCGGCCGATGCTCCGGATTCTCCCTGGTCGTTGTCGATGACGATAATCTGCTCGTCATGCCAGCCAAGGGCGACGGCGCGTCCGCGAAGCGAATATTGCCGCTTGGCGCTCTCGGTGTTCTCGAGCACTTGACGCATCGAGGACTGGCGGATGTAGAGGTAGGCGTTGCGATCGAGGTGGTGGGGCTGAACTTTGAGGTGCATGTTCATGGGGCTCTCCGCTCGTTTATGCCGGTGTCGTTGATGCTGGTGGCGATCGCCGCAAGGATGTGGACGACGGCGCTGCGCCCGCCCTGCGTCGGCCAGGTGGCTGAAGGCCGGCTGCCTGGCTCTTGAGAAGAGATTGGCGCCGCAGTTATCGCCCTAGCCCATCCCCACATGCCCCGGCGCAGAAAGAGCACCAGGCCGCTGCGGGCCATGAGCGGCAGCGCTTCGCCCAAAGCGGCGGCGCGCAGTACCTCGTACTGAGCTGCGATGGTCGACGATGAACATGCCGCCTTCGCGGCACGGTTCACTTGCCAGTGCTTTTTTTTAGCGCCCGTTCGATCGTTCTGGGGTGGAGCTCGATGTCGAGCTCGTCGTGGACCAGCTTGGCAAGTTCGCGGGCACGGAGGGGTTCGCCAGGCGCCAGCCGTGCCTGCAAGAACGCCAAGATTGCTTCGTCGATCTTGCGCGGCCCGCGGGGCCCTGTCTTCTCCGGCACTAGCCCCGCGATTCCTGCCGTGTCGAAGTTCGCCTTGGCCTGATAGTAGGTCGGCCTGGAGACCCCGTACTCGTCGGCAGCCTCCGTCACCGACAGCTTGTCGACCAAGACGCGACGCAGCATCTCGTATTTGACCTGCACGATGTCGTGCGGGTCGAAGAAGTCGCTGCCGCGAAACTTCGGATCGCGGACCTTGTCCGGCGCCGAATTGAGCGTGCCCTCTTCGGCAAGGGCTGCGGTCTTTGACTGCCTGCTGTCGGGCATCGCTGGCTCTGGACGCAAGAGGGAAAGAATATGTAATAGCAATTATGCCGCAAATGCGCGCGGCGTCAAGATAGTGACTATCTGCGAGCGCCGATTCTAAGCAGCTAGTCTCAATAAATCGGCCCAATAACTTCCTAAATCGCATGACTTGCGGCGTAGTTCGCTTTACAGATGCGGCATAATTGACCTTACGATCCATCCCTTGATCACCCCACCAATTTGCCTCTGAGGCGTTCTACCAAGTCAGCCAGTGCCAGCAGGTCAGAAACCCGCAACGCCGCTCGCCCGTGACCCACGACCACTTCTGGATCCGGGCTCGCAAGATCAGTCCAATGCGGAGGAACCGACCAGACGGCGCCATCCTCGGTCTGCAGCAAGAGCCGCGCACCATGTCGGTTCTGGCGGCGGCCCACACATGGCAAGCGACGCTCAAACAGCGGATGAAACGGATGCGTTACCCCCACTAGCTCCTGCTCTGCGTCGAGTGCGGCTGCATTCTCTCGCAAGGTACAAGCG
>NZ_JAYKSL010000062.1:0-3155 GCF_035481585.1 Salipiger marinus
TCTCGATGGAAAACCCGGCTCAGTTCTGGGTGGAAATCAACACCGTCCGAACACATACGTGTTCGGCCAGACCCTCGGGCGGGGCTGGCGGACGGGACCCCTAGGACAGGTGGGTCGCCCGATGGTGAGGGCGGCAGAGCCGCGTCCCTGCGGGCCGCGGGGGAAGCGGACACCAAGGCTGCCTGAGCCTGAGTGCGACGGAAGTATATAATTGACAGCTAGGTATATTATCGTAAGGTAAGTGCAGCCTTGGTGGAAGGCGGCAGGAAATAGGGGGTCTTTCTTCCGCATGTCCCGAACAAAACGCCTGACAGAGATCGAGAAGATGCAGATCGTCCGCGAGGCCGCGGAGGGTGTGTCGACGTCCGAGCTGGCTGCGAGGTTCGGTGTTACATCGCGCGCCGTGCGCTACGTCCTGAAAGCCGATGCCGAGCGCCAGACGGATGCCGCGATCCCGGTCTCGGCGGTCAGTGTGAAGGTCACGGCTGCGGAGCTTGCGGCGCTCGACGAGGTGCTGGCCGAGGCCGAGATCGAGAGCCGTGCCGAGGGGCTCAGGCGGCTCATTCAGGCAGCAGGCGGAGTGTTCGTTCCGGACGCGCAGATGGCAGCAGAGATGGCGCGCTACCGCGCCTCTCTGCACGAGGTCGGCAATGGGGTCGCGCAGATCGCCAAGCAGATGACGCAGGCCAACCGGCGGGGGCAGGGGGCCGTGGGAGGCACGAGTGCCGAGTTCACCGAATTGCGCCTCGCCCAGATGCGTGGGCTGGCGCGGTTCATTCTGGATTCTGCTGACGAGATCGATCTGCTTCTGCGCCGCCGTCGTGACACGATGCAGCTGCAGGCCACGGCCGCGCTGAGGGAGTTTGCCCATGCGGCTGAATGATGCTGTCCATGCCGTCACGGGCGAGGTCTTCCGGGATGGCTGGAGCCGCGTCCGGGGCTCGATGCAGGGGTTGCATGTGGCCAAGCAGACCCAGCTTGTGCGCGCGGCAGCAGGGCATCGGCCAGCGGTCTTCAAGGCGATCAGAGGCGGGGGTACGCATACCAAATCGCAGCTCGCAAACCAGCTCGATTACCTCACGACCAAGTCGACCCATATCGTGGACAGTAGCGGGTTCCTGGATGGCAAGTCCAAGCTCGAGGCGGGTGACATCAAGGATCTGACCGAGCGTTTTGCCAAGCGGTGGGATGCGGGGTTCAAGCCGAAGCTCGGACAGACCACCCACATGCTCATGTCCTTCCCCATCGGCACGCGCGGCGAGGATGTGCGCGACATTGCTACGGATGTAGCCGAGCGGTTCTTCCAGACCGACGCGGGGCATTTCAATTATATCATCGCGGTACATGAGGACCGCGATCACCCCCATGCGCATCTGGTGCTGAACCGCCGCTCGCAAGAAGGCGAGTTCTTCTTTCTGGGGCGCAACCATCGGTTCAACTATGACGATTTCCGCCTCGCCATGGTCGAGGAGGCGGAAAAGTATGGCGTGNAACCATCGGTTCAACTATGACGATTTCCGCCTCGCCATGGTCGAGGAGGCGGAAAAGTATGGCGTGCGCCTGGAGGCCACGCGCCGGGTGGATCGCGGGGCTGTACATTACCCAGCCCGGACCAGCGAGGTCTACGCCGCGAAAGAAGAGGGTCGCGCGCCCCGCGAGCGCGAACGCGTGGGGGCCGACCTGACCCGGACGCTGGCGGAGATCGCCAACATCAGAACTGTCTACCATTCGCTTGCCGGGGAGGCCTCACGGGAGACCTCCGAGGTCCGCGAGGCCCGCGCGGATATTGCCGCGGCACTCTTCCGCGCGGGCGAGGTGCTGGCGCATGGCGGACAGGTGGACCGAACAGGAGATGTGTATATGGCCGAGGATCAAAGCTTCGAGGATCTGACAAGCCTCTATGCGGAGAAGCTCGCGCGGGTTCAGGGCATGATCGCCGAAAAACCTGACGCGGAACGTCCCGTGCTGGAAAAACGCCTCATCGAGATCCAGACGCAGGTCCAGCACATGCAGCCTCTCGGTTTGCGATCATCCACGCTGTCAGAGACCCCCTCGGAGGGCGGGATCTATTCCGAAGTCAATATTGACGCCAGCCAGCGAGAGCGACTGGCCGAGCCCGACCTGAGATCGCGCATTGACGTAGCACTACGGGGCACGGGGATCAGCACATTGGAAGTGGTGGCCCGGATCGAGACCGGGGCCTCGAGCGCCGCGCTCGAGCATCAATGGATCGCCAATGATCTCGCCAAAGTGGCCGAGGCGCGCGACCTGAACCTCGAACGTCGCGCCGATCTGGAACAGGCGCGCGACATTCTCAATGACGTGCATGTCGCGCTCGGCACGCTGCTAGAACGAGAGAACGTGCTGCGCCGGGATGGCGTCGTGGAAGCAGAAGTGGTCAGCGAGCGGTTCCATTATCATGAGGGCGCGGTGCGGGCGATGGAAGGGACAATCCGTCAGGAGATGCGCGCAGACGGCCTGACCGCGCAGCAGATCGAGGACCGGGACTGGGAGGTTGTCTCACGGGCGGAGCGCCGGATCGAGACGGAGCAGCGTGCATATCTCGAGGCACACCCAGATCTGCTCGCACGCCCTGGCGATGTGATTGACCGGTCTGAGCCCTATAGGGAGACCATCACCGATGCGGCCCGCGCCAGCGAGATCACCCGCGAGGTCGACCGGATCATGGAGGGACGCGACGTCCGCACGCCCCTTGCAGATGCTGTCACGGATGAATTCAGGGAGCGCTATCCGGACATGCCGTCCCACCTCGCCCGCGGGCTCGGCGCGACCTATGCGGCTGTCGTCGAGATCCGGGACACGGAGGCCATCAATCAGGTCCGCCGCGAAAACGAGATGCGCGACGGGCTCGGGTCTGGCACGCGCGACGACATCCTCGCAACCCGCGATGAAACTGCGTCGCAGTCTGACCGTGCCGACCGCCTCGCAGACGAGATTGCGCGTGTTCTGGACCATGAGCGGGCCGGGGAATTGTCCGCGCCCTTCGAGACCGAGGCGGAGCGGGACGCCTTCCGCGACGAGATCGCGCGGGTGCTGGACGTTCGCCAACTCGACCGGCTCACATCTGGCGATGCCGATGCGCTGGACAAGGTTCTCGAGGACCGCCTCGACCGGCTCTATGTCGCCAAGGTCTA
>NZ_JAYKSL010000063.1:0-2860 GCF_035481585.1 Salipiger marinus
CCTACTCAGGAGTTGGAGCCTCCGGCAAACCCGGAGCAGTTCAGACCGCCTTGGCACTGGAAAAACTGGAAGCGCACCAGGGTTCAATTCCTTGGTTCGGAATGCGCAACATGCGGTGCCGACTATGAGGCTGTACTTGTTCTGCAGCACACGGTGAGAATACCCCGGGTTCAGCCCTATTTGGACAAGGCCAAAGCCGAATATGAGGCGCGGGAACCTGCCCACGACTATCGAGCTGAATTACGGGAAGAATCCTACGCGATCCGAGACGCCGTCGTTCCGGAAATGCGGGACTGCTGCCCTATGTGCTTCAGCCTGTCGATTCAGTTTCGCAAGAAGGCGGGAACGTGGATCTGCAACAGTCCGGTCGGGCGGGGCTATTGCGGTCACGTCTTCAGGGTCCCGGCGAAGAAGGAGGCCCTCACGGCAGCCCAGAAACGCGGTATCCGCGCGCGAAAACATATGGCTTGGCGTGAGAAGGCGACAAACTGGGACGGCGATTGGAAGCGCGGAGCGATTCTCGCATGGCTTGCGGATTTCCAGGGGTATCTTTCGCTGAAGCACACAAAGACGCTGTGCAAGCGTTGCGCTTTCCTTGAGGACATGACTGATCTGAAGCCATGCCTCGAATGCGGATTTGCATTCTTAAGGACAGAAACTGCGTGTCCCGACTGCGGCCGTGCGGTCGCTGAGGCTCAAGCTGACAGCGCGGAGGGAGAGACGGATGACGGCCCGACCCAGAACGATGACGCTGGAGATCGATGAGGAACTGCACGAGTTCCTGACGTTCATGGTGAGCGACGCAGGGCCCTATCAATCCGTCAGCGCCTATGTTGAAGACTTGATCCGGCGCGACATGGCAAGCCAGGAGGCCGCGGCCTTTACGCAGCTGCAGGCGGAACTTGCCGCTGGGTTCAGAGCCCCAGAATCCACCTACCATCCGTCGTCTGCCGCGGAGGTTATCGCGCGCAACCGCATTTTACGGTTCAGCCGCTTCTCTTGATCCGGGGGCCATCCGTTTCAACGGTCATCGAACGGCAAAATCCGGCTACGGAGCAATCGTGCGGAGAATGGCGGCTCCAATCTCCGCATAATCTGCGGCGCACGATCATGATGACGTGGTCGGATGCAGGCCTGTGCAGATTGCTTGAATCTGCCTTGTGTGTTACAAAACCTAGGACAGAATGAACTTGTGTCCGAGGTTTTGTAACTATGCTTGCGACGGATCAGGGCCAGCGCGCCCGCATGATCGACTACATGGAAGTTCATGCGCCAGCCCGTTCAAGGGATCTGGCCACCATCGGCGTGAGCGGAACCACCATCGCGAGGGCGGTTGCAGATGGCGTGGTCGTACGGATTGGGCGGGGACTGTATCAGCTGCCGGACACCGAGCCAGACCTTCATGCTGGGCTGATCGAGATCGCCAAGCTCGCACCCAAGGCCGTCATCTGCCTGACCTCAGCTCTATCCTTTCATCAGCTGACCGACCAACTTCCACGCCGTGTGTGGATCGCCATCGGCGCCAAGGACTGGGCACCGAAGATCGAATACCCTCGCATCCGCATCGTGCGCTTCCGTGAGCCCTACCTGACCAATGGCACCGAGGTCCATCGGGTCGGGGAGGCGGAGGTTCGGGTGTATTCCATCGCCAAGACGATTGCAGACGCATTCCGTAACCCGAAACTGGTGGACCGATCCGTCACCATCGAGGCGATGAAGGCCGCGCTGGGCGCGAGAAAGGCTACGGCCGGTCAGCTTGCGACAGCCGCGCGCGAGAACGGCGCCTGGATCAAGATGCGCCCCTATCTGGAAGCCCTGACGTCAAATGGCTAAGCAACCCAAGGACATCGCGGCCTCCGTGCGTCAGCGTCTGCTGAACCTTGCCCGTGCTGAAGGTCAGCTGTTCGATGTGGTGCTAGTGGCCTTCGGCCTCGAACGACTGGTGTACCGGCTGTCGGTCTCCGAATATCGCGACCGCTTCGTCTTGAAGGGTGGCATGCTCGTCACCTTGTGGACGGCTGACACTGGCCGCTTTACCCGGGACATCGACTTCCTGGCGTTCGGCTCGGACGAGGAGGCGGAACTGAAGACTGCCTTCTCCCAGATACTCGCCATAGATGGCGATGACGGGCTGGTCTATGACATCGAAAGCCTGACGGCCGTCGCCATTCGGGAAGACCAGATCTATGGCGGGATGCGGCTCCGGACCGAAGCCCGCTTGGGCAATACGCGCATACCGATCACCGTGGACCTCGGCTTCGGCGATGCCTTGGCCGATCCGCAATTCGAGATCGAGTACGGATCCCTGCTCGACATTCCAGCCGCATCGATCCGCGCCTATTCACCGGCAACGGTCATCGCCGAGAAGTTTCAGGCCGTGGTGGCGCTGGGCTTGGCGAACAGCCGGATGAAGGACCTGTATGATCTGTGGACGCTGCCGAAATCCATCGACATCGACACGGGCGACCTCGCGTCCGCGATCCGAGGAACCTTCGCTCGACGCGATACGATTGTTCCAGCCGCCTGCCCTGTCGGTCTGTTGGAGGAGTTCTCGACCGACCCGACAAAGATGACGCAATGGCGGGCCTACTCGGATGGCACGGCTCTCGAGGGACGGCCGCTTGCAGAGGTCACTGCGGATATCTGGGCTTGGCTTGAACCGGCATGCAGGGCGGCGGCATGATTGCCGCGTTCTGCGCGATCATGTTGCCCGTCGATGGGGGGCTCATAAAACGTTGACCAGGTGTTGACAAGAATCTGGAATGACAAAAACCGAGCGTTATGCTCGGCTTTGAAATATTTGATAAGACGTGTATATTTGGTTGCGGGAGTAGGATTTGAACCTACGACCTTCAGGTTA
>NZ_JAYKSL010000064.1:0-2494 GCF_035481585.1 Salipiger marinus
CACCTGAGGAGGAAAGAGGTGTAGTATGAACGCAGATCGTTGTGAACCAGGACAATTCCGGTCTGGTCCCAGACCAGCACCTTGATCCGGTCCGCACGCTTGGCCCGGAACACGAAGGCCGCACCGCTGAACGGGTCGAGGCCGAGCGCCTCCTGGATGGCCAGCGCCAGCCCGTCGATGCCTTTGCGGAAGTCGACCGGGCGCGTGGCAACGTAGACGCGCAGGTCGCCGCTCGGCGAGATCATTGCAACGCCGCCCGGACGGCACGGATCGTCCGGGTCAGCTGCGCCGCGTCGATATCGGAACGCACCCGCACGATGACACCACCCAATTCCAGCTCAATCCGGCACGACCTCGTCTCACTCCGCACCGAACGGTCGCGCCCATCGGTCGCCGGCGTGGAAGGTGGCTCAACGACAAGCGACGCGAACATCGGCTCCGACGCCGTCCCGGCAGCAAGCGCGAGCTGGCCAGACGCCAGCTTCTTGCGCCAATCATAGACCTGCCAGCGCGTCACCCCGTGCCGACGGGCGACGTCCGAAACCCTTGCCCCGGGCACCAAGCTCTCGGCCGCGATCCGGGCCCGTTCAGCCTCGCTCCGAAGACGGCGGCCAGACCGCCCCTCCAGAACCTCGATCGTGCCCGCATAGCCATCCGTCGAGCCGTCCAAATAGCCGCCCATTTTGCCGTCCAATCCTGCCTCGTCTCGGCAGCAGGACTCTCACAGCCGACGTCAACATGGCAGGAGGGGAGCAGCGTGGCGCTTACGTGGGTTCCGGTTCGACGGGCGGAAAGAAGACACTCACCGCGCGTGGGTACGTACTAGGGAGTTCACACGAAACCGGAGGTCCGAATCCCAACTGCGCCGCCACTTGCCCTCGCGAAAGCGTTCTCCCGATCCGGCTGCGGCCGGATTTTCTCGTGGTTTTCGAGGGTTATGCGGGAGGGGCTGTTAACCGGTAAACGTCCCGAAGGGCGCACACGCGTTCTCTCCGGGCCGATATTCTCCGGACCTGTTAACCGCCGCGCTTCCGGTGAACAGCTTTAAGTCATTGCTTCCAAGTGATCTTTCGAAGTCCGTGATGCACGCGATTTGGAAAATCCATCTGGATGGCGAATGGAACAGAGATCGAACGCCGCCCGTTGCGCCGCGGTTCAGCTGCAGCTGGGACCAATCTCACCCCAGCCGCTGTTCGTGCTTTGTGCTGAGTCAGCCGCGTGTTACCGTTGTGAAAAAGTGTGAGGCGAGCAGTTGGCCCAGAAGTCAGACATCGAATGGACGGACGCGACGTGGAACCCGGTGACGGGCTGCACCAAGGTCGGTCCCGGTTGTGACAACTGCTACGCCGAGCGGTTCGCAGAGCGGTGGCGTGGAATTCCTGGGCATCCCTACGAGCAGGGCTTCGAACTGACACTCTGGCCGTCGAGGCTGAAGCAGCCCGTGCTCTGGAAGAAGCCGCGGATGATCTTCGTCAACTCAATGAGCGACCTCTTCCACAAGGACATCGACCGTACATTCCTCGACGCTGTGTTCGACGCCATGGAGCAGGCGGACTGGCACGTCTACCAGGTGCTGACCAAGCGCAGCTCGCTCATGCGCAACTACGTTCGGAAGCGGTATCATGAAGGGCCGGTCCCTCGCCACATATGGCTTGGCGTTTCTGTCGAGGACGCTGCGCACGCGAGCCGGATTGAGCACCTGAAGCAGATCAATTCCGACGCTCGTTTCATCTCGTTCGAGCCGCTGCTCGGACCGGTTGGGGATGTTGATCTGCAGGGCGTCGCTTGGGCCATCGTCGGGGGAGAGAGTGGACCTCGGGCTCGGCCCATGGACGAAAGCTGGGTCCGCCAGATCCGGGACATGTGCGGACGTGACGACGTCGCGTTCTTCTTCAAGCAGTGGGGCGGCGCAAGACCGAAATCCGGCGGGCGCCTTCTCGACGGTGAAGAGTGGAATGGCTTTCCCTGGCAGATCGTTCCCGAACCTATCATTCGCGCCCTGCAGCCCGAGGATGCCTGATGCCGCCCAGGATAGAAAACTATCACGGGCGCGAGCAGTCCTTCATCAAGCATCTGTTTCTCAACAATTATCTCGAGTCCGCAGCCTACAAGCTGTTCCAAGGCAGATCGCCGGTCTTCAACTTCGTGGACGCCTTCGCGGGCCCTTGGCGGGTATCTGACACTAACAGGTATTCCGACGCCTCGTTTTCTCAGGCCATCGAAACATTGGAAACGGTTCGGCGATCCTTGCTCGATATGGGACGTCCCGGCCTCAAGGTCCGTTTTAGGTTCTGCGAACGGAACCCTGTTTCCGTTGCGAAATTGCGGGAGTTCGCAGCCCAGAAGCCGGAGTTTGACATTCAGGTATTCTCAGGCCAGTTCGAAGACAACCTCGACGGCATACGCGCTGCCTGCCGGGACGGCTTCACCTTCACATTCATCGATCCAACCGTGTTGGATGTCACTGAGAACTGACCCAGCATTGTCATCGAGA
>NZ_JAYKSL010000065.1:0-2424 GCF_035481585.1 Salipiger marinus
ATCCGACCACGGATGGCTGGCCGCTGCTCACGCCCGAAGGGCACTATCTGCTCACCCCCGGCGGCGCGCCGCTGCTGCTGTCGGCGCAATGGCTTTGCCTGTTCGGCGACAGCCTGCCCTCCGAGACGCTGCGCGGGGTGAGCTTTACCCTCTCCTTCGACATCTGGGTGATGCCATGAGGACCTTATCTCTCAATGCCCGCCGGGCGCGCGAGGGGCTGGCGCCGGGTGAGGTGGAGGTGCTGCTGATCGAGGTCACGCATCCCGATCTTGAGGCACCAATCCGGCTCAGCACCGATCCCACCGAACGGATCAGCACCGACCCGCTGGTCTATGGCACGCGGTCGGGCTGGCGCGGGGCCGATCCTGCCACCGAGCCGTTCCTGTTTGCACTGCTCTCGGCGGAGGTGCCGGGCGACATGGAGGAGGCGCCCGCCTCGGCGACGCTGGTGCTGGAGAATGTCGATCACGCCATCGCCGAGCTGCTGCGCAGCGTGACCAGCCGGGCGTCTGTGCATCTGGCGGTGGTGCTGGCCGCCAGCCCGGATGTGGTGGAGGCGGAGTTTCTGGACATGCAGCTGATCGCGGCGGAGGGCGATGCCGAAAGCATCCCGCTCACCATCTCGCGCCAGCCGATCGAAGAGGAGGGCTTTCCGATGCACCGCATGACCCGCGACCGCTTTCCGGGGATGTTCCGATGACCGGGCACTGGACGCAGAACTGGCTGGGCCTGCCCTGGGCGGCAGGCGGGCGGACGCGAGAGGGCTGCGACTGCTGGGGGCTGGTGCGGCTGGTCTATGGCGCCGAGCTGGGCATCGCTCTGCCGGGCTATGACGGCGTGGCGCCCTGCGCGGCGGAGCTCGCCGAGATCGATGCGCTGATCGCGGCGGGGTCGGGGGACTGGCACGCGATCGCGGATCCGGACCCGTTTGACGTGCTGCTGTTCCGGCGCGGGCGCTGGCGCAGCCATGTCGGGCTGCATGTCACGCGCGGGCGCATGCTGCATATGGACGAGGGCGGCTCGCAGCTCGCTGATCCCGACGGCCCGCTCTGGCGCAGCCGCTTTGTCGGGGCGTTCCGGCATCGGAGCCAAACATGAGCATTCCCGTTCTGTCCTTGCCGCTCCGGCAAAATCGTCCTGCGGTGCGCTTCCGACATGCGATGCGGGTGATCCGGACCCAGTCGCTCCGGCAAATCCGGGTCGCGGCCCGCATCCGGCACGGGGGGCAAGCATGAGCATTCCCGTTCTCACCGCCCCCTTGCTGGATCCGGGTGCGGCGCGTGAACGGCTGGAGCTGCCCGAGGGGCTGTCTCTGGCCGAGATCGTCACCCAGGCGCTGCCCGGGCTCCTGGCCGAAGACCGGAGCCAGCTGCGGGTGATGCTGGTCAGCCAGACCGGCGCCGCCGTCATCGAGCCGCGCTTCTGGCACGTCACCCGGCCCAAGGCAGGGGTGCAGGTGGTGATCCGGCTGGTGCCCGGCAAGGGCGGGGCGCGGTCGATCCTGCTGGCGGTGGTGGCGGTGGCGGCCCTGGCGCTGGCGCCTGCAGCGGCGGGGCTGATCGGGGTGACCAGCAAGTTCGGCGTGGCCATGGTCGGCATCGGCCTCAACCTGCTGGGGGCGGCGCTGGTCAATGCCATCGTGCCGCCGGTGGTGCCGGATCAGGACAGCCGCCGCAATCGCTATCTGGTCTCGGGCTGGGCCAACGAGCTGCGCCCCGGCGAGGCGCTGCCTTTCGTGCTGGGCCGCCTGCGCGTCGCCCCTGTGCATCTGGCCACTCCTTATATGTCGATCATTGGCGAGGATCAGTATGTCACGGCTCTGTTAAGCTGGGGTTACGGGCCGCTCTCCATCTCCGACATCCGCATCGGCGACACGCCGCTGGCGGAGNATTGGCGAGGATCAGTATGTCACGGCTCTGTTAAGCTGGGGTTACGGGCCGCTCTCCATCTCCGACATCCGCATCGGCGACACGCCGCTGGCGGAGTTCGACGAGGTGGAGACCGAGCTGCGCGAGGGCTGGCCCGGCGATGCGCCGGTCTCGCTTTATCCCGAGCAGGTGGTGGAGGATGGCGACGGGGTCGAGCTGGTGCGGCCCATGCCGCGCGATGATGCGGGCGAGATCATCGACGGGGCCGAGCCGATCGAGACACCGGTGGTGCGGGTCACCGCCAGCAACGCCATCCGCGCGAGCGTGATCCTGCATTTTCCCATGGGGGTCTACCGGCTCAACCGCGAGGGCGAGGTGCGCGAGTATGGCATCGCGATCCGCATCCGCCAGCGCCAGAGCAGCAGCGATCCCTGGGAAGAGGTGACCACGCTCAACATCCGCGCTCGCCGCGACGAGGCCTTCCAGCGCCAGTTCACCTGGGATCTGCCGCAGCGGGGCCGCTGGCAGGTGGAGATCACCCGGATGACCGGGGAAA
>NZ_JAYKSL010000066.1:0-2400 GCF_035481585.1 Salipiger marinus
GTAAGCGGGTAGCCGAGACCGTTCAGGCTTTGTGATTCCAGGGCATGAGAGCGTCGATTTCGGCGCTTGGCCATTGGTTGGCGATGCGCTCCAGCGTCTGGGTCAGCCACGCGACGGGATCGACGTTGTTCATTTTGCAGGTCTGCAAGAGCGTGGCGATGGTGGCCCATGTGCGACCGCCGCCATCTGACCCGGCGAACAGGCTGTTCTTCCTCGTAATGGTCTGAGGCCTGATGGCGCGCTCGACAATGTTGGAGTCGAGCTCGACGAGGCCGTCGGTCAGGAATCGCTCGAAGATCTCGCGCCGGGCGATGGCGTAGCGCAGGGCCTCGGCCAGCTTCGATTTCCCAGAGATGCGCGGCAAGGTCTGCTGCCACAGTGTGAACAGCCCCGCGACGATTGGCGTCGAAACAGCCTGACGCGCAGCGACGCGCGCCTCGGGGCTTTGACCGCGGACATCCGCCTCGAGCTTCCAGAGGTCAGCCATCCGCTCCACCGTGGTGGTGGCGATCTGTGAGTCCCCGGCAGCATGGAGTTCATAGAAGCGGCGCCGAGAGTGGGCCCAGCATCCCGCCAGTTGCGGGCCGTCGTTGCCCCCGTCTTTTCGCACCAGCTTGTTGTAGGCGGCGTAGCCGTCCACCTGCAGGATGCCACTATAGCCGCGGAGGTGCCGCCGCACGCAGTCGCCGGATCGGCTGTCCTCGAAGCGATAGGCGACCATGGGCGGACCGCTGCCGCCGAAGGTGCTATCATCGCGAGCATAGGCCCAGAGCCAGGCCTTCTTTGTGGCGCCGGTGCCGGGGGAGAGGGTCGGCAGGCTGGTTTCGTCGGCGAAGACCCGGGCACCTTTCAGTATCTCGCCCAGGACATGATCTGCGAGGATCTCCAGCTCGAAGCCGACCCGGCCCATCCACTGCGCCATCAGCCGCCGGTCGAGGTCCACCAGATCGCGAGCATAAATTCCCTCCTGGCGATAGAGTGGCAGGCCGTCGGCGTATTTTGAGACCGCGATCTGCGCCAGCAGCGCCTCGGTCGGCAGCCCGCTTTCGATGATATGGGCCGGGGCCAGGGCCTGGATGACGCCATCCCAGCCCTTGAACGCGTATTTGGGGCGGCGGGTCACGATCACCCGGAACTTCGCCGGGATCACATCCAGCCGTTCCGACACATCTTCGCCGATCAGCACCTTCTGCTTACCTGCGTGCTCCGGCAGGTCCTCGGGCTCGATCACCATCTCGACCCGCTCCAGATGCGGCGGAAAGCCCTTGCGCGCCCGGGGCGGTCGCTTCTCATCCGAGGACCGACCCGTGCCGACCTGCGCCCTGAGGTCGGAGATGCCGGTTTCGATCTCTTCGAAGACAAAGGCCTGCTGAGCATCCTCGTCCTCTGACGGCCCGCCGGTGCCAAGCTTCTCCGAGCGGCGCCCGAACCGGGCGCGGTCGTAGGCTTTGAGGATCTGCATCAGTCGCTTGATCCGTTCGTCGGCATCCGAACTGCGGGCTTTCAAAGCCGCATTCTCGTCTTCAAGGGCCGCCGTCTTCTGCGCCATGGCGCGGACCATGGACTTTAGCAGGTCCATATCGTCGGGAAGGGAAAGATCGTCGGCGCTCATGGCATCAAGGATAGCATGTTCCGACCGGGCATGCCGCTGGATATCCGCATCCAAAGCGGGGTTGATTCACTTTGCCGCAGCTGGGTTATCCAGCAAATACAGGGGCTTTGACGGCCACGGGACGAACCCGCTTCCAGTCCAGCCCGTCGAGCAACGCCATGAGCTGGGCATGGTTGAGCTGCACCCGGACATGCCCGATCCGCGGCCAGCAGAACGAAGATTTCTCGAGGCGTTTCGCAAAGAGGCAGACACCGCTGCCATCCCACCAGACGATTTTGATCCGGTCCGCCCGCTTCGCGCGGAACACATAAAGCGCGCCGCTGAACGGGTCACTGCCAGCATCGCGCACCAGCGACAGCAGGCTATCTGGTCCTTTGCGGAAGTCGACCGGATGGCTCGCGAGAAAGACCCGCACACCGGACGGGATCATGCCGAGCGCACCGCGCGGATGAGACGGCGCAACACAACCTCGCCAAGATCGGGCCCGACGCGAATAATGACATCGCCGACGACAATTTCCACCATCGGCACCGGGGTGCCTACAGGAACACCCTCTTTCTGCTTGTTCAGGAACGCCTTGCGCCAGCCAAACAGCTGCGGCGGCGAAATCCCCAGACGGCGGGCAAGCGCCGAAACATTCACACCAGGTTCCAACGCTGCGGCGACCGCCTGAGCCTTGAACTCTTCCGACCACCGGCGGCGCTCGCCGACCGGCGCACCGTCCAGCCTCTCGACGAACGCCTCCACCAACTGCAAGCTACCAGTCGCAGGCATAGGCGTAGAACTAG
>NZ_JAYKSL010000067.1:0-2350 GCF_035481585.1 Salipiger marinus
ATCCGACCACGGATGGCTGGCCGCTGCTCACGCCCGAAGGGCAGTATCTGCTCGGCACCGGCGGCGCGCCGCTGCTGCTGTCGGCGCAATGGCTGTGCCTCTTCGGCGACAGCCTGCCCTCCGAGACGCTGCGCGGGGCGAGCTTTACCCTCTCCTTCGACATCTGGGTGATGCCATGAGAACGCTGTCGCTGAACGCGCGCCGCGCCCGCGAGGGGCTGGCGCCGGAGGAGGTGGAGGTGCTGCTGATCGAGGTCACGCATCCCGATCTCGAGGCGCCAATCCGGCTTTCCACCGATCCCACCGAGCGGATCAGCACTGACCCGCTGGTCTATGGCACGCGCTCGGGCTGGCGCGGGGCCAACCCGGTCACCGAGCCGTTCCTGTTCGCGCTGATCTCGGCGGAGGTGCCGGGCGACATGGAGGAGGCGCCCGCCTCGGCGACGCTGGTGCTGGAGAATGTCGATCACGCCATCGCGGAGCTGCTGCGCAGCGTGACCAGCCGGGCCTCGGTGCATCTGGCGGTGGTGCTGGCGGCGAGCCCGGAGGTGGTGGAGGCGGAGTTTCTGGACATGCAGCTGATCGCGGCGGAGGGCGATGCCGAACGCATCCCGCTCACCATCTCGCGCCAGCCGATCGAGGAGGAGGGCTTTCCCATGCACCGCATGACCCGCGACCGCTTCCCGGGGATGTTCCGATGACCGGGCAGGGCGATCATCTGCGCGGAACGCCGACCCCCGGCGCACACTGGAGCGCTGCCTGGCTGGGGCTGCCCTGGGCGGCAGGTGGCCGGGTGCGCGAGGGCTGCGACTGCTGGGGGCTGGTGCGGCTGGTCTATGCCGCCGAGCTGGGGATCGTTTTGCCCGCTTATGACGGCGTGTCCCCTTGCGCGGCGGAACTGGCCGAGATCGATGCGCTGATCGCGGCGGGCGCGGGGGAGTGGCGACAGGTGGAGCAGCCTCTGCCCTTCGACGTGCTGCTGTTCCGGCGCGGGCGCTGGCGCAGCCATGTCGGGCTGCATGTGGCGCGCGGGCGCATGCTGCATATGGACGAGGGCGGCTCGCAGCTCGCCGATCCCGACGGTCCGCTCTGGCGCAGCCGCTTTGTCGGGGCCTTCCGGCATGGGGCGCGGATGGAGGGGCGGACATGAGCATTCCGGTTCTCACCGCCCCGTTGCTGGATCCGGGTGCTGCCCGCGAGCGGCTGGAGCTGCCCGAGGGGCTGTCTCTGGCCGAGATCGTCACCCAGGCGCTGCCCGGGCTTCTGGCCGAAGACCGCAGCCAGCTGCGGGTGATGCTGGTCAGCCAGACCGGCGCCGCCGTCATCGAGCCCCGTTGCTGGCATGTCACCCGGCCCAAGGCGGGGTTGCAGGTGGTGATCCGGCTGGTGCCCGGCAAGGGCGGGGCGCGGCAGATCCTGCTCGCCGTGGTCTCGGTGGCGGCGCTGATGATCGCCCCGCATCTGGCGCCGCTGATCAACGTCACCAGCAAACTCGGCGTGGCCATGGTCGGCATGGGCCTCAACCTGCTGGGCGCGGCGCTGGTCAATGCCATCGTGCCGCCGGTGACGCCGGAGCAGCGCGACAGCCGCCGCAACCGCTATCTGGTCTCGGGCTGGTCCAACGAGCTGCGCCCCGGCGAGGCGCTGCCCTTCGTGCTGGGCCGCCTGCGCGTCGCCCCTGTGCATCTGGCCACTCCTTATATGTCGATCGTCGGCGAGGATCAGTATGTCACGGCTCTGCTGGGCTGGGGCTACGGGCCGCTGAAGATCGAGGACATCCGCATCGGCGACACGCCGCTGTCGGAGTTCGACGAGNGTCGGCGAGGATCAGTATGTCACGGCTCTGCTGGGCTGGGGCTACGGGCCGCTGAAGATCGAGGACATCCGCATCGGCGACACGCCGCTGTCGGAGTTCGACGAGGTGGAGACCGAGCTGCGCGAGGGCTGGCCGAGCGATGCGCCGGTCTCGCTCTATCCCGAGCAGGTGGTGGAGGATGGCGACGGGGTGGAACTGGTCCGGCCGATGCCGCGCAATGACGCGGGCGAGATCATCGAGGATGCCGAGCCGATCGAGACGCCGGTGGTGCGGGTCACCGCCAGCAATGCCATCCGGGCCTCGGTGATCCTGCACTTTCCCATGGGGCTCTACCGGCTCAACCGCGAGGGCGAGGTGCGCGAGTTCGGCATCTATATCCGCATCCGCCAGCGCCAGTCCCCGGAGGACGCGTGGCAGGAGGTGACCACGCTCAACATCCGCGCCCGGCGCGACGAGGCCTTCCAGCGCCAGTTCACCTGGGATCTGCCGACCCGGGGCCGCTGGCAGGTGGAGATCACCCGGATGACCGGGGAAA
>NZ_JAYKSL010000068.1:0-2176 GCF_035481585.1 Salipiger marinus
TGTTGATTTCCACCCAGAACTGAGCCGGGTAGGCGCATAATTTCCACTGAGAACTGAGCCATGTGAACCTTCCCCCAAAGCGTTGAGCGGCGGGGGTAACGGAGTGATCCACATGGGACTTTTGAACATCATCCGACGGATGCATTTGCGTCAGAAGCTGTCGATCCGGGAGATCGCGCGGCGAACGGGGCTGTCGCGCAACACTGTGAGCAAGCATCTGACGGAGGGGACGGTCGAGCCAAAGTTCGCCACGCCGGAACGGCCGAGCAAGCTGGACCCCTTTGCAGAGAAGCTGGCCGGTTGGCTGAAGGCCGAGGCTGGAAAGTCGCGCAAGCAGCGGCGGACGCTAAAGCAGATGCACGCCGATCTGGTCACGCTCGGCTTTACCGGCTCCTATGGTCGGGTGGCAGCCTTTGCACGTCGATGGCGGGCGGATCGCCAGCGCGAGCAGCAGACGACAGGGCGCGGGACCTTCGTTCCGCTGTCTTTCCGCCCAGGCGAGGCCTTCCAGTTCGACTGGAGCGAGGACTTTGCCGTTCTGGGCGGCGAGCGCATGAAGCTGCAGATGGCCCACATCAAGCTGTCGCACAGCCGGGCTTTCCTGTTGCGCGCCTATCTGTTGCAGACCCACGAGATGCTGTTTGATGCCCATTGGCACGGCTTCCGGGTCTTTGGCGGCGTCCCAGGGCGCGGGATCTACGATAATATGAAGACGGCGGTGGATCGTGTCGGCCGAGGTAAGGAGCGGCAGGTCAACATCCGCTTCCTTGCCATGGCGAACCACTATGTCTTCGAGCCCGAGTTCTGCAATCCCGCCGCCGGCTGGGAGAAAGGTCAAATCGAGAAGAACGTTCGGGATGCCCGCCACCAGATCTTGCAAAGGATGCCGGACTTCCCCGACCTTGCCGCGCTGAACGCCTGGCTGGAACAGCGCTGCTTGGAGCTGTGGCGAGAGACGGCGCATGGCACGCTGCCCGGCACGATCGCCGATGTCTGGGCCGAGGAGCAGGTCGCGCTGATGCCGTTGCCGCCAGCCTTTGACGGCTTCATTGAACTGAGCAAGCGCGTGTCGCCTACCTGTCTGATCAGCTTTGAGCGCAATCGTTACAGCGTTCCCGCATCCTTTGCGAACCGCCCCGTCAGCCTGCGGATCTACCCCGACCGACTGGTTGTCGCGGCCGAGGGCAATATCCTGTGTGAGCATCTCCGCATCATTGAACGCAGCCATCAACTGCCGACGCGGACAATCTATGACTGGCGCCATTATCTGGCAGTCGTTCAGCGCAAGCCCGGGGCGCTTCGGAATGGCGCGCCCTTCCTGGAATTGCCACATGGCTTCAGACAGCTGCAGGAGCACATGCTGCGCAAGCCCGGCGGTGACCGCGAAATGGTCGACATCCTCGCCCTGGTGCTGCAGCACGACGAACAGGCCGTGCTTGCCGCCGTGGACCTCGCACTGGCCGAGGGCCTGCCGACCAAAACCCATGTGCTGAACCTGCTGCATCGGCTGGTCGACGGCAAGGTGATCGGCGGGCCGCCACTGGATACCCCGCAGGCTCTGGTCCTGCAGCGCGAGCCCAAGGCCAATGTCGAACGCTATGATGACCTGCGCGCCCAGGTCGCCGGAGGCCACCATGCGTCATGATCCAGCCAGCGGCGCCATCGTCATCATGCTCCGCAGCCTGAAGATGCACGGCATGGCGCAGGCCGTCACCGACCTGATCGAGCAAGGTGCCCCGGCTTTTGAAGCCGCCGTCCCGATCCTGTCGCAACTGCTGAAGGCCGAATTGGCCGAGCGTGAGGTCCGGTCCATCGCCTATCACATGAAGGCCGCACGGTTCCCGGCCTACAAGGACCTCTCCGGCTTCGACTTCGCTGCCAGTGAGATCAACGAGGCTACCGTCAGGACGCTGCACCGCTGCGAGTTCATGGATGGTGCGCAGAATGTCGTGCTGATCGGCGGCCCGGGCACCGGCAAAACTCATGTCGCGACAGCCCTCGGCGTCCAGGCTGTCGAGCATCACCGGCGAAAGGTCCGCTTCTTCTCAACCATCGAGCTGGTCAACACGCTCGAGCAGGAAAAGGCCAAGGGAAAGGCCGGACAGATCGCCGAAAGCCTCACCCGTCTCGACCTGGTGATCCTCGACGAGCTCGGATACCTGCCGTTCAGCGCCTC
>NZ_JAYKSL010000069.1:0-2142 GCF_035481585.1 Salipiger marinus
GCAGATTGAACTACGAGTGCGACCGGATGCTGGATGCAATCACCGATGGGAAGCTGACCCCCGCCCAGGCCAAGGCCTGGCTGACCTCGGTTGTGCGCAGCGAGCTTGACCGCATCGAGCGTCAGCGCAGGGTCAGCCGGATGGACCCGGTGGGCTCATCCGAGGAAGACCGGCGTCTCGATTGGGCGACGGCGCGCGCGTGGTCTCATCTGGCGAGCAAGGGACTGCATGCGGAGCTTTCCGCTCGCGACCGAAGTACCATACGTGACGAAGGGTCGAGCGAGGCGGACATCGCGTCGCTGGAGATGATGCTTGGCGTTCTGTCGCGCGAAGTGCTCTCCGAGGCGGGCGTCAACAAGATGCTTCGCGCCGCGCGGGACAGCATTCAAACGGCAACATGCGAGACCTTGAACTCTGCGGCCGAGACGGTTCTCTCGCTACGGCAACTGCTGCTGGCCGGAAAGGCCGCAGCCTGGTCCGCATCTGAAGGCCGGGAAGATCCGAGCCTGGAACAAGCCCGCGCCCTTGCGCGGGAAATCCTCGACGACGCCGCTGCCGAGATCATCGATACCCGCGAGTCACTTGTCGTCTCCCAGGAAGCCACTCTGATCGAGACACCTGCCCCAACCCAAGTCCCTACCCAAAGACCCGAGTTCAGTTTTGACCCGACATTGTCGCTCTCGTTGAGCGCATCAATGCCGAGAGGGATCGCGATCACATCAAGGAAGACACGAGGAGGCAGCTTGCCGCCCAGGCACGCCTGTTCATCAAGGCAACCGGCATCACCGACGTTCGGGATATCACGCAGGGCCACCTCAAGTTCTACAAGTCGGTGCTGCAGCGACTGCCGACGAGCTACGGGAAAAGCGCGAAGGACGCGGACAGGACCATCGACGAGCTTCTGGCACGCACCGAGGATCTTCCCGACAAGAAGGTCGGCCTCTCGCCTCGCACGATCAACGGTCACCTGGACCGGTTCAAGCTCATCTTCCAGTTCGCCAAGAGCGAAAGCATCACGATTTCGGACACGATCGAGCTCGGCCTGCTCCGTGTCCGGGAAGAAAAGCGCAACCGCGACAAGCGCGAAGCCTTTACCTTGCCGGAACTCCAGCAATCCGATCTGGACGGGGTGCAGATCAATGTCGCGGCGCCATGAGCGCGGCAACATCGTACAGGCGGATGGGCTCTACTGGGGGCCGATCCTGGCAGGCTACAGCGGCGCCCGGCGGGAGGAGGTTCTCGGCCTGGAACCCCGTGATGTCGTGTCAGTCGACGGCATTCCCTGCTACCACATCCGGGACAACATGCACCGCGGGGTCAAGACCTTCAGTTCGGAGCGCCTGGTTCCCATTCACGAGCACCTGATCGAGCTGGGCTTTCTCACGCATGTCGAAGAGATGTGCCAGCGTGGCGCCACGTCCCTCTTCCCCGAGTTGATCGCGACAAATGAGAGCCAGTCCTTCGGAGACAAGATCTATTACAACTGGGCGAAGGCGCTGGTGCTGCAGTTGGACGGCAACCCAAGAGAGCTCTGCTTCCACTCGTTCCGCCATTATGCCATCGCCCACCTGAAGGAGTTGCCCGAGGTCAGCGAGAAGCAACGCCGTGACCTGGTCGGGCACAGCGGCGGTGACGTGCATGACGAGCAATATGATGTCGCGACGTCGATGTCCGTGATGAGCAGCGTGGTTGCGAAGCTGCCGCGATTGTTCTGACGCACTGACGAGATCAATGTCTGGCGGGCCTACCGAACATGATGACGAACGGCGCGGATGGTCACATCAGGATCAGAAAATCAATTTCGACATATCGGATGCTTCGGCTCGTGATTGCCCGCCCGAGGGCCCTCCCCCTTAGGTCCTTTCGCGCGCAAGTGGCACGAAGCGACAATTGCGATCCGATAAACATACCAGATCTGGCCAGTCTGGTCTGTGAGCCCGCTTGGCGGAAAATACGGATTTCCCTCTAGACAGTCTCGGCCGCCACTTGCCGGGCGCTTCACCAGCCACTCGGCCCACCAGGCAAGCGCGGTTACCTCCTGCAACGCGGCTCCACCTGGAGCTGGCGTCGGCGCGTGCCCGGGTTTTCCACAAAAACCAGACATTGGCAGCTGTCTCTGCGCACCACGGACCGGTCGATCGC
>NZ_JAYKSL010000070.1:0-1942 GCF_035481585.1 Salipiger marinus
ACCCGCCAATTTCTTCGAGGGTGAGGCCGTTCTGGCGCATGGCACGAGCAGGTTGCGCCATCCTGTGGAGCGCTTGGGCCGCCTCGAAGGCCGAAGGCGCCCGCAGGGCCATCAGGAGGGAGGTATACTCGAGGGCGGCCAAGCTCGTATCATCCGGCAAGAGCCGCAGGACGGCCTCGCGCTCCGGCGCGTCCGAAACGTTGTAGAGCTCGCAGAGCAGGACGAGCATGATGATGCGATCAATGGGTGCGAGGCGTTCCGGGTCCGGCAGGATGCGCTGGAGAGGTTCAGACAGCTCCAACCCGTCGGGTAGCAAGATCAAAATGGGGGCCGGCAAGGGTAGCGCTTCGCTGATGCGATTTTCAAAGGCGGCCTGCATCGCCTTGGAAATTTCCCCTGTGTATTGGGTGTCAGGCTTGCAGAGCTGGAGGACCGGTCCGCTCGGACGGTGCGGACTGCGCGTGTAGACCTGCACGTTCGAAGGCACCACGCCATGTTTCAGAAGATACTCGATGAGGGTCAGCTCGCGCGGCTTGATGCCGGCCCACATGGTTACGCCCCCAGGGCGCAGAACCCGATCCTGAAAGCTTTCCTCGGGTCCGAAGCTGGCGGCCATGCGAATGAGCATGAGGAGGCGGCCAGAGTGGGTGGTTATGATGCTGCGTTCCGTCCGGGAAGACCGCGTGCCGCCGCTGTCGCCATCCCAGACCTCGACCGGGGCGACGGCTTCACTGTCGACGCTTTCACTCAGGCGTCGGATCAGGGTGACGGCATATGGCAGCCAAGCGGGAGGATAGTCATCGGGGGGAAGGGTATTGATCATATTGCGCTCCTTGAGACGGGCGCGCCCTACTCGGTACGGCCACCGGGCACAACCCCCAAAAATGATCTCAAGCCATTGAATTATAAGGTTTTATTTTCGCAAATCCAAAGATGCGGGGGGGGAAGGATCGTATTGTTCGGACGTGATGCCGTAAGGCTNTCATTGAATTATAAGGTTTTATTTTCGCAAATCCAAAGGTGCGGGGGGGGGGAAGGATCGTATTGTTCGGACGTGATGCCGTAAGGCTCTTTGTTTCATTGGCGCAGCCGTGCCGTCGACCGAGACTGGCTTTATGACAAGAAGAACAGGAAGAAGGATTTTCGCATTCTGGCGCAACGACCATGACCTGGCCTCACCTAGCGCCACATCCTCGCGGCGATGTCTTTCTCCTCTTTCCCGACNTCTTTGTTTCATTGGCGCAGCCGTGCCGTCGACCGAGACTGGCTTTATGACAAGAAGAACAGGAAGAAGGATTTTCGCATTCTGGCGCAACGACCATGACCTGGCCTCACCTAGCGCCACATCCTCGCGGCGATGTCTTTCTCCTCTTTCCCGACGGCATCGGCGTAGATCGCCGTTGTGCTGAGCTGGGCATGGCCGAGCCAGCGCTGCAGCATGTGCAGCGGCACGCCCTGGACGGTCGCATGCACGCCAAAGCCGTGACGCAAGCCCTTTGGGCTGCGGTGCGGCGCATCGGGAACACCCGCCTCGATCATGACGCCCTTCACGATCTGCCAGACCCGCACCCGGCCGAGGTTCCAGATCGGCTGCGCCGCTTTCTTCCGCGAGCGCTGCGCCTCGCGAATGCCATGCGCGGTGTTGAGCGTGTCGAGGAATTCCGCCGGCACCGGGACGGATCGGAAGATCACCTTCTGCCGCCCGGACGCATCCTTGCGCTTCTTCAGCGACCGGAGCGTGATGCTGCCGCCCGAGAGGTCGATGCGGGCCGGGGTGATCTCCAGAAGCTCGGACGGCCGGCAGCCGGTCCAGTGCAGCATCTCGCAAAGCGTGCGGTCCCGCGCGGGCTGGCGCCGGGCCGCGGTCAGGAAGGCGGCGCGCTCCTCGGCGTTCAGATAGAGCCGGTTTCCGGCGGGATCATGCAGGCGCATTTCGGACATG
>NZ_JAYKSL010000071.1:0-1916 GCF_035481585.1 Salipiger marinus
CGCACCGTCGGCTCCGGCGTCGTGTCGAAAATCCTCGTCTGAGGTACCGCGCCGCCCTTGGGCGGGGTGACAGAAGATCAGGGGCCGTCTGCGGACGGCCCCTTTTTTGTGGCGCGAGCCCGACAGCAGAAAGGCCGGTCCCGAAGGACCGGCCTTTTGCCGAAACGCGCGGAATTGACGCCGCGCGGCTGCGGTCAGCGATAGGCGCGGATCAGCGCCTCGGCAGCGGCTTCCTTGTTGGCAGCGCCATCGGTGTTGTCGATCTCCTGCGCGACTGCGGCCAGCTGCGACGCGCTCAGACCCGACAGGTCGGCGCCGGGCAGGACCCGTTCGATCTGCTGCTGTGCAACAGCGGAGGTCGAGGTCAGAGCCGAAGCGGCACCGGTCAGAGCGGCGCTGGCGATCAGGGCGGCGGCAAGAATGCGTGTCATGTGAGTGTATCCTTCATGTGGTGTGAAACGCGGCCCGAACCCGGTGCCGCGCCCCGTCTTGTTGGCGGGATGAGTTGTAAATCGTTGTTATCGCGCCGCTTTTCAAATCACGGAAACAAACACGGCGGATCGCGAACCTGTGTGCTTGAACGTGAACAGCGGCTTTCCAATAGCGCGGATCACCTTTGGAAACGCTGAGGTTTTATAATGTCACGGCCGTGTGAGAGAGCCAGATTTTGCGTGATCGTCCCCCGGTTTTTCCCCCGCGCGAGGCTTCGGCGCCATCTCTGTGCAATTTTGCACGCTGCCGCAAACACCCCCATTTGCCCTTGCCGCAGGCCCTGCCGGATGTAGTTCTTGGCCATGCAAGATCTTGTTCCCAGCCCCGATGACCTGATCGATACCGGCTTCGTGCTGGACGGTCCCGATGCCTGCCGCCGCCTCTCTCCGTCGGAGGCGCCCGAGGTGCTGCGCAGCGCCACGCTGGGCTGGGTGCATCTGAGGGCGCAGCACCCCGACACGCCGGGCTGGATCGTGGAAAACCTGTCCTATCTGGACGCCACGATCATCGACGCGCTGGTGGCCGAGGAAACCCGGCCCCGGGTCACGCGGGTCGGGGACGGGCTGATCGTGATCCTGCGCGGCATCAACACCAATCCGGGCGAGGATCCGGAGGACATGGTCTCGGTCCGGATGTGGATCGATCCGCAGCGCATCGTCAGCCTGTCGCGCCGCCGCGTGCGCGCCATCGAACGCATCGCGGAGGCGACCGAGGCGGGGCAGGGGCCGCGTGACTGCGCGCAGTTCCTGACCCTGCTGGTTGAGCATCTGACCCAGCGGATCGAGGGTTTCTGGTCCGGCCTCGAAGAGCAGGCCGACTCGCTCGAAGAGAATGTGCTGGCGGGCGGCGGCGCCGAGATGCGGCAGCAGGTGGTCGAACTGCGCCGTCAGGCCATCATCCTGCGCCGCTATCTGATGCCGCAGCGCGATGCCCTGCGCGGCCTGCAGGCGGCGCATCCGCACTGGGTGGAAGAGGATGACCTGCGCCATCTGGCCGAGGAACTGGATGCGCTGGAACGGGTGGTGGAAGATGCCGATGCCATGCGCGACCGCATGGCGCTGGTGCGCGATGAACTGGCCAGCCAGCTTTCCGACCGGCTGAACCGCAACATGTATCTGCTGTCGATCCTGTCGGCGCTGTTCCTGCCGCTGGGATTCCTGACCGGGCTATTCGGAATCAACGTGGCGGGGCTGCCCGGTGCGGGCGATCCAAAGGCCTTCTGGATGTTCTGCGGCGTCTTGGCGGGCGTGGCCGGGCTGCAGCTTTTTGTGCTGCGCCGTCTGCGCTGGATCTGACCACGATTCCCCCTTGCAAAGCCACGGTCCCTTTCGTAAACGGAAGCCCGGCCACAGGGGTATAGCTCAGCTGGTAGAGCGACGGTCTCCAAAACCGTAGGTCGCGGGTTCGAACCCTGCTGCCCCTGC
>NZ_JAYKSL010000072.1:0-1727 GCF_035481585.1 Salipiger marinus
GGGGAGGCGATGGGGCCGATTTCGGTCCGGACCCAGGCGCGCAGTTCCTTCTTCAAATCCTCCGAAGGTGTTTCGCCGTTCATCAGCGTGACATAGCAGTAGATGCCCTGTCCCTTGACCGGGTGCGGATAGCCCACCACCGCCGCCTCGGCGACCTTGGCATGGGCGACCAGCGCCGATTCGACCTCTGCCGTGCCCATGCGGTGGCCCGACACGTTCAGCACGTCATCGACGCGCCCGGTGATCCAGTAATCGCTGTCAGCATCGGCGCGGCAGCCGTCCCCGGTGAAATAGGTGCCCTTGTATTGCTGGAAATAGGTCGCCTCGAACCGCTCGTGATCGCCCCAGACCGTGCGCATCTGCCCGGGCCAGCTGTCCTTGATCGCCAGCACGCCTTCGGCGGGGCGGGTGGTGATCTCCTCGCCGCTGGTCGGGTCCAGCACCACCGGCTGCACGCCAAAAAACGGCTTCATCGCGGCGCCGGGTTTGGTGGCATGGGCGCCGGGCAGCGGGGTCATCAGGTGGCCGCCGGTCTCGGTCTGCCACCAGGTGTCGACGATGGGGCAGCGCCCCTGTCCGATCTTGTCGTTATACCAGGTCCAGGCCTCCGGATTGATGGGTTCCCCGACCGTGCCGAGGAGTCGCAGCGAGGATACATCGCATTTCGTTACGAAATCGTCACCCTGGCCCATCAGCGCGCGAATCGCGGTGGGGGCGGTGTAGAACTGCGTGACCTTGTGCTTCTCGCAGACCTGCCAGAACCGGCTGGCATCGGGCCATGTCGGCACGCCTTCGAACATCAGCGTCGTGGCGCCATTGGCCAAGGGCCCGTAAACAATATAGGAATGCCCGGTGACCCAGCCCACGTCCGCGGTGCACCAGAAGATGTCGCCCTCGTGATAGTCAAAAACGATCTCATGGGTCAGGGCGGCGTAAACCAGATATCCACCACTTGAGTGCACAACCCCCTTGGGCTTTCCGGTCGAGCCCGAGGTATAGAGGATGAACAGCGGATCCTCGGCATTCATGGGGCGCGGCGGGCAGTCCGGCGCGGCCAGATCCATCATCGCCTTGACGTCGACATCGCGGCCTTCGACCCATGTGGTCTGGTCGCCGGTATGTTTGACCACAAGGCAGCGCACCTTGTCGGAACAATGCAGGAGGGCGGCATCGGTATTGGATTTGAGCGCGGTCTTGCGGCCGCCGCGCGGGGCGGTGTCGGCGGTGATGACCAGCTTGGCGCCGCAGTCATTGATGCGGTTGGCCAGCGCATCGGGGGAAAACCCGGCAAAGACGATGGAATGCACCGCCCCGATGCGGGCGCAGGCCAGCATGGCATAGGCGGCTTCGGGGATCATCGGCAGATAGATCACCACGCGGTCGCCGCGCATGACCCCCTGGCTGAGCAGGACATTGGCCATGCGGTTCACCCGGTCCGACAGCTGGGCATAGGTGATGTGCTGCGCCGGCTCTTCGGGGTTGTCGGGCTCGAACAGGATCGCGGTCTGGTCGGCGCGGGTGGCCAGATGCCGGTCGACGCAGTTATAGGCGACGTTCAGCAGGCCATCCTCATACCACTTGATCGAGACCGCGCCAAAATCGAAGCAGGTGTTCTTGATCTTCGTCGGCGCGCTGACCCAGTCCAGCCGCCCCGCCTGATCCGCCCAGAACCCCTCGGGGTCCGACAGCGACCGCGCATACATCGCCTCATACCCGGACGCATCCAC
>NZ_JAYKSL010000073.1:0-1646 GCF_035481585.1 Salipiger marinus
GCCGCTGGTGCCGTGCGAGGACGGCAGGATGACGTAATCGCCATCCTCATAATTTTCGTCGGCGGAATAGTCAGCGCTCCCTTGGATCAGGAACTTCAGCTGCTGGACAGCATTCCAGATGATGCACTGTTCTGCAGACACGGTGCCGATACCGACCAGCGTGTTTGCAGTTTCCTCCGCCTGAAGGAAGATGCCCCCCGAGAACGCCACATCCTGCGGATCGCTGACCGGGAGGTAGAGACCGCTCCTCACCGAGTTGGACTGGCCGTTCATCACATGGTGGTTGATGTCCAGCGCCAGCGTCTCGTGGACACGCGGGCGCCGCACGGTGGGCGCCGGTTTGCTGACTTCGCCCTGATCGCTCGCCGGAAAATAGACGTTCCCCGCGCGGTCGATCCGCTGCAGCACCTTGTCCTCTTGATCGACCACGGTGAAGACGTTTTCAGAGAAATCGCCATCGATGTCCGTCACGCGATAGGTGTCGGTGCCCATGCCGCCCGGAAACGCCATGCTGCCATCCTGGCGGAGAATCTGAGCCACCCTGTCGTTCTGCCCAACAATGGCCCATATGGCTTCCGAGAAGTCGGGATCGAAGCCGTCGGCATCCTCGGAGGCCCCGCCCACAGCTTGGCCTTCAAGGTCGTAGATGGTCAGCGCCGTCCCGTCCGCATCCACCACTGCGTAGGAGAAGGTGCTGAAGTCCGGATCGAGGATCTGCACTACTCCTTCGAGGGACCCCGTGCGCACGTCCAGCGCCTGCACGGCGGCGGCATCGGCCTTGCCGTCCACCACCCCTGTCAGCGCGTCGAGGTCATCCTGCCCCGCCTTGGTGGCGATGGCCGCCTCTGCTGCGGACATGGCCGCCTGCGAGGCCTTGGTGGCAATCGCCGCCTCTGCCGCGTCCATGTCTTCCTGCGAGGCCGCACCGATATTGGTGCGGGCGGTTCCGGCAAACGGCCCCGACAGCTCCTGCAGCGCGCCGGTGATGCTGAGCTTTGCGCCAAGCCCGCCGCCATCCACCCAAGCCCATTGCCCGGCCCCGGTGCCGAAGGCGGTATAGCGCCCGGCATTGGCGACGGGCTCGCCCGACTGCGGATCGGTGTGGCTGCCGGTATCCTCGGGGCTGACCTCGGCCTGCTGGCCGACCGCCTCGGGCGCGAGCGCGGCGAGGGCGGTCCAGGTCGGACGCAGGACGCTGGCATAGGAGGTGGCGCGGTCCAGTTCGGCCAGCCGATCGGCCACCGCGCCGCTGGCNCCGCCTCGGGCGCGAGCGCGGCGAGGGCGGTCCAGGTCGGACGCAGGACGCTGGCATAGGAGGTGGCGCGGTCCAGTTCGGCCAGCCGATCGGCCACCGCGCCGCTGGCGGCCAGCAGCAGGGCCAGCGTCTCGCGGGGCACCACGCCGAGCGTGCCGCCGTCATGGCCAAGGAGATCTTCGGCAGTTGTGAGCTGGGTAAGATCGATGGTTCTGACACCATTGTCAGGCATGAGCTTTTCCTCAGAAGATAAGGGTGGGGAAAGGTCCGGCGGGGACGCCAGAGACGGTGTCGGCGTTGCGGGGCGCGAGGCGGTACTCGGCCGGGCCTGCGGGGGCGCAGGCGGGTGTGCGCAGATAAAGGAGCGCTGCGGTCACCGCGCCGTCGAAAT
>NZ_JAYKSL010000074.1:0-1362 GCF_035481585.1 Salipiger marinus
CGCCTTCCTTCACCAGCCATTTGGCCAGCGTGCCTTCCTCCATCGTGGGGGACAGCGCGGGCATCAGGATTTCCGTGGGCATGACGCGCTCCTTACCGGTAGGTGACTTGCTTCACGGCCTCGATCACCTCGGCGGTGGTCACCAGCGCGTGTTTTTCAAGATTGGCCGCATAGGGCATGGGCACGTCCTTGCCGGTGCAGTTGATCACCGGGGCATCAAGCCAGTCAAAGGCGTTCATCATGATATAGGCCGACAGATGGTTGCCGATGGATCCCACCGGCCAGCCCTCTTCCACGGTCACGCAGCGGTTGGTCTTCTTCACCGACTCGATGACAGTGCCGTAATCGATGGGCCGCAGCGTGCGCAGGTCGATCACCTCGGCAGAGATGCCCTCTTCGGCCAGCTTGTCGGCGGCTTCGAGCGCGTATTGCATGCCGATGCCGAAGGAGACGATGGTCACGTCCGTGCCTTCGCGCCAGATGCGGGCCTTGCCGAAAGGCACGGTGAAATCGTCCATCTCCGGCACGTCGAAGGACCGGCCATAGAGGATCTCGTTTTCAAGGAAGATCACCGGGTTCGGATCGCGGATCGCACTTTTCAGCAGGCCCTTGGCGTCCGAGGCCGAATAGGGCATCGCAACCTTCAGGCCCGGCACCATGGAATACCATGCCGCGTAATCCTGGCTGTGCTGCGCGCCCACGCGGGCGGCGGCGCCGTTCGGACCGCGGAACACGATCGGACAGCCCATCTGGCCCCCGGACATGTACAGCGTCTTGGCGGCGGAGTTGATGATCTGGTCAATCGCCTGCATGGCGAAGTTGAAGGTCATGAATTCCACGATGGGCTTCAGCCCGCCAAAGGCGGCCCCGACCCCGATCCCGGCAAAGCCATGTTCGGTGATCGGCGTGTCGATGACCCGGCGGTCGCCGAATTCATCCAGCAGACCCTGCGTCACCTTGTAGGCGCCCTGATATTCCGCGACCTCTTCGCCCATGACGAAGACATTCGCGTCGCCGCGCATCTCTTCGGCCATGGCATCGCGCAGCGCCTCGCGCACGGTCTGGGATTTCAGCTTGGTGCCTTCGGGCCAGTCCGGCTCCACCGCGCGCGCCTTGGGTGTCGCGGGGGCAGAGGCGGGAGCCGCCTCCGCCGGGGCAGCGGGCGTCTCCTCGGCGGGCGCCTCGGGCGCCTTGGCTTCGGCGTCGCCCGAGGCCGCTTCGGCGTCCTCGACGCTTTCGCCTTCCTCGACCATCACCGCGATGGGGGTGTTGACCTTCACCCCTTCGGTGCCCTCGGCCACCAGCAGCTTGCCGACGATGCCTTCATCGACCGCCTCGAATTCCATCGTGGCCTTGTCGGTC
>NZ_JAYKSL010000075.1:0-1354 GCF_035481585.1 Salipiger marinus
GATGAGCTAATGGGATGAACTGCCTTCCCACCAAACCGCTGCTACGGTGGCGTGCATAGGTGGAGAGAGGAGCATCAGATGGACATCAAGGTTCTGGGCATTGATTTGGGCAAGACCGTTTGCAGTCTTGCCGGGCTGGATGAAGCGGGAGCGGTTGTGTTTCGTAAACGGCTCCAGCGGCATCGGCTGCTGGACTTTCTTGCTACGCTGCCGCCCTGCGTGGTTGCGATGGAAGCCTGCGGCGGGGCGCATCACATCGGGCGTTTCTGTCTTGAGAAAGGACATGAGCCTCGTTTGATGTCGCCGCTCTACGTCCGGCCATATGTGAAGGTCCACAAGAACGACGACCGTGACGCAGAGGCGATTGCTGAAGCCGCGACGCGCCCCACGATGTCCTTCGTTGCGATCAAATCGGAGGAACAGCTCGATCTTCAGGCCTTGCACCGTGCGCGAGAGCGCCTGGTGTCAGACAGGACGCGCTTGATCAACCAGGGCCGCGGTTTCCTGATGGAGCGCGGCATCCGGGTAGGAACCGGGCGCCATGTCTTTCAAAAGGAGCTGGCCAGATTGGCCGTAGAGGGCGCTGCCGATCTTTCACCCCGAATGCGCCTGCTCGTGACTGATATGGCGTCCGAACTGGACGTGATCAATGATCGGGTCGCAGCCATCGATGCCGAGATCAAGGCGCTGGCCAGAACGGATGCTGACATGCAGAGGCTGATGGAGATCCCCGGCATCGGTCCCACGATCGCGACAGCGCTCGTAGCAGCTGTCGGCACCGGCACCTCCTTTGGCAAAGGTCGTGATCTTGCCGCATGGCTTGGTCTGGTGCCACGGCAGGTCACGACAGGCGGCAAGGCCAAGCTGATCGGCATCTCGAAGCACGGTAACCGATATTTGCGGAAGCTCTTCATCCACGGAGCTCGAACGGTGCTGCATCTCGTGCGTGACAGGACGTCACCAATAACGGGTTGGGCAGACGCTCTGAAGGAGCGAGCGCATGTGAACGTCGCGGCGGTCGCCATGGCCAACAAGATGGCACGTATTGCATGGGCTGTGCTGACGAAGGGTGAGAGATATCGGCCGAATGCCATGAGCGGCCTGTAGTCGCACAAAGGCGCAACCGGACAAAGGAATCTGCGAGCGAGGAGGAGATGGACCAACGACCGATCGGCGTCTTGCAAGTCTGACGGGGGGCATGGCCCTTGAGTGCCGATGAGCTAACGAGACACAGGACGCGCGACTTCCCATCTTGGTCAGGGGCAAATCGAACGGCCCCGAAGAAAGACCGAATACATAGAAGCAGGGTCAGCGGCGCATCGACAAATCACTTGCAGGGGAAGGCAGTTCATAC
>NZ_JAYKSL010000076.1:0-1352 GCF_035481585.1 Salipiger marinus
CAAGGATTTTCCAGCGCATGGTCGTTCCGTGCAGGTACGCTTGTCAGTGCAGCGGTTCCGCTGTGTTGAGGCGCACTGTCCCACGATAACTTTCAGCGAGAAAGTCCCGAATTGCCTTGCGTGCCGGCATGGTCGTCGGACCGGGCGATTTCAGGACCTTGTCGCCTACCTCGGCCGTGCGATGGGCGGTCGGCCAGCCCAGGCACTTGGGCGCCGACTGCGGTTCGGCTTGAGCAAGGATACCTTCCTCCGCGGGGCTGCGTCAGGTGTGCGGACCATGGGCTGTGAACCGCGCGTCATCGGGATCGACGACTGGGCCTGGCGCAAGGGACAACGCTATGGAACGCTGATCTGCGATCTCGAACGCCGTGCCGTCATCGACCTGCTGCCAGACCGCGAACCTGCGACCGTCGCCGCCTGGCTACGGCGACATCCGCAGATCGAAGTCGTCGCGCGAGATCGGAATGGCGGATACAGGCAAGCGATTTCCGAAGCGCTTCCTGATGCGACCCAGGTTGCCGACCGTTGGCACCTCCTGCAGAATGCGAGCGATGCGTTTCTGGCCGCCGTCCGTCGCGCAATGCCCATCATAAGAAGAACGGCCTGCAGCGCCGAGCTGGATCCCGGCATTCTGACTGCGGCGGAGCGCCTGCAATTCGAAGGTTTTCAGCGGCGCCAGCAAACCAACGTGATGATCCAGCGCATGCGGTCCGAAGGTGTGCCCATCAAGCGGATCGTCCGGATCACTGGTCTGAGCCGGGGTCTGGTCCGGCGCGTCCTCCGTGGCGAACGAGAAGACGTCTTCCGGCTGCGACAAAGCAGCCTTACTCCCTGGTTCCCGCTTTTGGAGAAGCATTGGCTGGACGGATGTCGCAATGGCGCTGAACTCTGGCGCCGGCTGCGGTCGAACGGCTTCCAAGGAAGTCTCCGGGTCGTCGGTGAATGGGTCACGCGTCAACGCCGCGCCGAGGCCGCCATCCCCCACGGCTCAGGCAAGTGTCCTCCGAGCCGCAAGATTGCCCGCATGATGGCCTCTGGTCGGCACCATCTCTCGAAGGCCGACAGCATATTCGTCACGCAGGTCGAGCACGCTCTGCCGCAACTGGCGCAGGACCGTCGGCTCCTCGATGCCTTCACCTCAATGGTCCGCAACGGCGAGGAGGACGGGCTGGCTGACTGGTTGGATCAGGCGAAGGCGTCTGGACTGGCGGCCTTTTCGCGCGGGCTCTCTGCCGATCTCGACGCCGTTGCGGCGGCGCTTCGCGAGCCTTGGTCCAACGGCCAGACTGAAGGCCAGATCAACAGGCTAAAGATGCTGAAACGGCAGATGTATGGTGCAGCTGGTATCGACC
>NZ_JAYKSL010000077.1:0-1314 GCF_035481585.1 Salipiger marinus
GGGCGCCGTTGCGAAGCGCGCCCGGCTTGCGCTGGACCACGGCAAGGTAATGGCGCCAGTCATAGATGACGCGGCCCGGTTGCCGGTGCGACCTTTCAATGATGCGCTGGTGCTCGCAGACGACATGTCCTTCGGCAACGACAACCAGCCGTTCGGGGTAGATGTGCAGGCTGACGGGCCGGTTCGCAAAGCTGGCAGGCACAGAGTAGCGATTGCGATCAAACGTGATCAGGCAGGTTGGGGACACCCGCTTGCTTTGCTCGACATAGCCGTCGAACGCCGTGGGCAACGGCATCAGCGAAGGCTTCTCCGCTTGCCAGACATCGTCGATGCTCCCGGGCAAGCCGCCATGTACGGTCTCGACCCACAGCGCCTTGCACCGTTCTTCCAGCCAGCAGTTGAGCGCATCGAGATCAGGGAAGGTGGGCATCACCTGCCACATCCGGCTGCGCGCATCGCGGACGTTCTTCTCGACTTGGCCCTTCTCCCATCCCGCCGCCGGGTTGCAGAAGTCGGGTTCGAACACGTAGTGGCTGGTCATCGCTGTGAAGCGCGCATTCACGTCGCGCTTCTTGCCGACACCCACGCGGTCGACCGCCGTGCGCATGTTGTCGTAGATCCCACGGCCCGGCACGCCTTCGAAGACCCTGAACGCATGCCAGTGCGCGTCGAACAGCATCTCATGTGTCTGCAGCAAATACGCCCTGACCAGAAACGCGCGGCTATGCGACAGCTTGACGTGTGCGACCTGCAGCTTGGTCCGTTCGCCCCCGATGATCGCGTAATCTTCGCTCCAATCGAATTGGAAGGCCTCGCCCGGCTTGAACACCAGAGGCACGAATGTCCCGCGATCCGTCGTGCTCTGCGCCCGCTGCCGGTCCGATTTCCAGGCGCGGACAAAGGCTGAGACCCGCTCGTAGGAGCCGTCGAATCCCAGCTGAACCAGATCCGCGTGCATCTGCTTTGCCGTCCGCCGCTCCTTGCGCGACTTGCGCTGTTCGGCCAGCAACCAGCCCGACAACTTCTCCGCGTATGCGTCGAGCTTGCTCGGCCGCGACGGCACGTTGAACTTGGGCTCGACGATCCCGGCACGCAGGTAACGCCTGATAGTATTGCGCGACAGACCAGTCCGCCGCGAAATCTCACGGATGGGCAACTTATCCCGAAGTGCCCAACGTCGAATGACGCTCAAAATATCCATGTCGATCACTCCAATGACCCCCGACAAATCCCGTCAGGGGGAGGGTTCCACATGGGTCAGTTCTCAGTGACATTTCCTATCGCCGCTGGGTCAGTTCTCAGTGACATCCAACA
>NZ_JAYKSL010000078.1:0-1307 GCF_035481585.1 Salipiger marinus
CCCTGGAATCACAAAGCCTGAACGGTCTCGGCTACCCGCTTACCGCCCTTCTCCGCCGCCAGATCGACAGCAACGGAAAAGCGGAAGGCGTCATGGCCGATGCAGTCCAAAGATCGAGCCGCGTTCCAGTCCGGAAAAAGCATAGAACACCTGTGGAAGACTGCGTTGGGAGCGACTAGGTTGGGACGCCTGAGCAGGCGAGCGGTCTGCCGACGCGGGAACTAGAATAGATGATCACGGTTGCTACAATTTTGGGCTTAGAGCACAGTGGAACGACGCTTTTAGCACGCATGTTAGGAGCCCATTCCAAAGCATTTGCCATAGGTGGCCTGAAAAATTTCACGGCTTTCGCCGAAGGCAGAAAGGCGTGCTCCTGCGGCGAGACGCCTGAAACTTGCGTGTTCTGGACTTCGGTCCTCGAAGAAATCAGAAGCAGGGGCAACGACCCTCAAACTCTTGCAGCCGAGCTAGCCGCGCACCGCCGAAATCCTGCGCTCGCGCGAGATGCGGCGCGGATTATAGTGGAAGCGATCTCGGCAGCCAGCGGCATGTCCTTAATCGTTGATGCTTCGCGTGACTCGACTTGGGGCGCTTTGCTGAAGCAATCTCCGTCCATCAGAGTTGTTCCGATCCACATCTTCAAGACCCCGATGGCCCAGCTGGCTTCAGCCAAGCGCAAGCAGCGGTCACTGTACGCCGAAATTGGGAAATACATTTCCCGCAGTCGGGACTGTCGTGCAGAAACATCACGCAGTTCGAGCTCGGTTACGCTCGCCTACGACGAGCTTTGTTCCGCTCCGGAGACCTCGTTGGCGAGCATCATGGATGCAGTCGGGCTTCCGCTAGAGCATCACCAAGTTACTGGGTGGGGTGCGGAGCCGTTGCATATGATCGGGGGGAATCGAATGCGCAGTTCGACGAGCTCAAAGGTTGAACGGGATGAGCACTGGAAGAAGCTTCTTTCCGGATTTGAAGTCGCTCTCGCGCGCTTGGGTGGAGGTGTCACATTTGCCCTGAATGAGCGCGAAAGCCTTCGCGAGACTCGCTCAAGGGAAGATGTTTGAACGCTAGGCGATCAAGCACATGTCCGTCTGGCACCGTGCGGAACTGGCCCTAAAGCGAAACCCCGCGCCGGTCGGGCGCGAGGCTCTGCAGAGCGGGGATATGCGGTCAGGTCTTCCCGCCAAGCGCCTTGGCCCACCGCGACCACGCAAAGGTGCCGCCGCTCACGAGGCCATACAGGACCACTGCCGCCGCGATCGACGCCGCATTGACATCGATGGTGATCAGCCCCGCCGCCTTGTCAA
>NZ_JAYKSL010000079.1:0-1249 GCF_035481585.1 Salipiger marinus
TTGACAAGGCGGCGGGGCTGATCACCATCGATGTCAATGCGGCATCGGTTGCAGCGGCGGTGGTGCTGTATGGCCTCTTGAGCGGGGGCACCTTCGCGTGGTCGCGGTGGGCCAAGGCTCTCGGCGGGCAGACCTGACCGCATATCCCTGTCAAGTCAAACCCCGCGCCGGGATGGCGCGGGGATTTTTTATCGGCTCACTGACACTTCCGTCGCGCTTGTTCCAGTTCGACGGCCTGAATGTGCCCTTTGGCCAGTGCGATTTGCGTTTCCTGATCGCCTCCGCTCATGCTCGACAAGGGCAGTCCTAGCAGGAAGACTCCTACTGCATCGCCACTCTGCGCGCTTCTCTGTTGTGCGCTGAGATTCTCCAAAGATTGCTGATACTTAATTTTGGCGTCCGCAAGCTGAGCACAATTGAAACCGTTGTATGCGCGAGGCCCCACATCAACGGCTGCAATATCTTCAGGCGAGGCAGCGCAAGCATTCAATGCCAATAAAACGGGTATGACTAACCACTTCATCTTTCACTCCCTTTTTCCAATGCCAAAGATGTGAAGTCATCGGCAGAAACATTCAAGCCGAAAAAGTAGTGACCTACGCTCCGGTGTGGGTTCCTTTTCTTGCTCGCGCCCTACCTCGCGCACCATGACCAGATGGACCTACCGGCCAACCCTCATCGCAGGCACCAGCCGCCCCGACGATTATGTCGTGCGGCGGGACGGAAGGGACGTGGGCCGCGTGATGACCGAGCGTCTGGGCATGGGCGTCGGGGGTAGTGAGCTGGTATGGTGGTGGGGGACATGGACCTATCCGGCCACGCATGGCGATGCGCCGACGCTGGAGGAGGCGCTGGAGCGCGTCCGTGAAGAGGCCACGGATGATCTGCCTGATTCCGATGTGAAGGGGAGGTGACCGGCGCCCAACGCTATAGTTGGAGGTCCATTCGTAACCTCCTGTTTTTATTGGGCACCAATTATTTGATAATTGCGCGCCAAGCCCTTGAATTTGTAGGGTTCTCCTAAGTCCTGCCGGGATCAGCACATCAGCTGCTCTGGGGGGAAATTTCGAGGTGCCGCTCTTTGGCGAGGTGCGATTCGCGGCTGTCCTGTCGTTTGGGAAAGGCGCTGTAACCCATTGTTATCATTTCGGCCTGAAGTGACTCGATTGGAAGTTTTTCGCAGGGAAAATAGGCACCTTCAACGGACTCCAAAACCGTAGGTCGCGGGTTCGAACCCTGCTGCCCCTGC
>NZ_JAYKSL010000080.1:0-1231 GCF_035481585.1 Salipiger marinus
TGGACTTGCCCGGCTTTAGTGGAGAGCGTTTAGCTCACTTCCCCAGCCTTTCGCTCGAAGGCGATCGGGCTCTGGAAGTCGAGCGATGAATGGCGTCTGACGGGATTGTAGAACCCGTCGATGTATCTGGCGATGGCGTTTTCCGCCTGCTGGCGTGATTGCCAGGCGACTGGCCACAACAGCTCCGACTTGATGGTCTTGAAGAAGGTCTCGACCATGGCGTTGTCATAACAATTTCCCTTGCCACTCATGGAGATCAGGACGCCGCGCTTTCGGAGTTCGGCTTGGTATTCGACAGAGCAGTATTGGCTGCCGCGGTCGCTGTGGTGGACCAGGCCAGGCTGCGGATTGCGAGCCGCGAGAGCACGGCGCAGGGCCTCGACCGCCAGGCCGCGCTTCAGTCGATCACTCGTGGCCCAGCCGACAACCCGTCGAGAGAAGAGATCGATGATCACGGCCAGGTAGAGCCAACCCTCAGCAGTCCAGATGTAGGAGATGTCAGCGCCCCACTTTCTGTCAGGGGCTTCCGCCGAGAAGTCCTGTGCAACATGGTTGGGCGCGACAGGCCAGGCATGTTCACTGTCGGTCGTCCGCTTGAACCGGCGCTTCTGGCGGGCAATCAACTGGTTTTCGCGCATCAATCGTGCCGTGCGATGCCGCCCGATCTGGTGTCCCTCATCGACGAGATCACGGTGCATGCGGGGACTGCCGTAGGTCCCGTTCGACAGCGCAAAGGCCGTTCGGATGTGGGCAAGATGGATCATGTCCTGCCGCTGGCGATGACAGGCAGGGCGGTCCCTCCAGGCGAAGAACCCGCTCTGGCTGACTCCGAGAACCCTGCACATTCGCTGGATAGGGAAGCTGGCCTTCTCCGCCTCTATGAAAGCGAAGCTCATCGACTTGCGTCTTTCGCGAAGAAGGCTGCGGCCTTTTTTAAGATATCGCGCTCCTGCTTCAGAACCGCGTTCTCGCGGCGCAACCGCTTCAGCTCGGCGTGCAGGTCGACCGATGCCTCGACCGGCTCACCAGCGTCCCGTTCACGACTGAGCCATCGCGTCAACGTCGAGAGCCCGATGCCCAGATCTTCTGCGATCTCACGCCGTGTCCGGCCGCTTGTCAGTGCAAGCCTAACCGCTTCCCTCCGAAACTCCGGCGTCGGCCTGTTTCCGTTTCCCATAGAACACCTCCTGGTTCCTCAGTTGGTGCTCTCCACTTTTTCCGGGCAAGTCCA
>NZ_JAYKSL010000081.1:0-1205 GCF_035481585.1 Salipiger marinus
TGAACTGCTCCGGGTTTGCCGGAGGCTCCAACTCCTGAGTAGGATGGAGCATCATGAGCAAGACAACGAACAAGTTTTGCCTTGAAGTGCGCGAACGTGCTGTGCGGCTGGTCCTCGACAATGAGGGGCAGCATGGATCGCGTTGGCAGGCTGTCATGTCGATTGCCGCGAAGATCGGCTGTGCGCCGCAGACCCTGAACGATTGGGTCAAGAAGGCTGAGGTCGATAGCGGCAAGCGGCCGGGTGTTTCCAGTGAGATGGCCGAGCGGATGAAGGCTTTGGAGCGCGAGAACCGCGAGCTGCGCCAGGCGAACGAGATCCTGCGCAAGGCCAGCGCATATTTTGCGATGGCGGAGCTCGACCGCCGGTCGAAGTGATGGTGGGCTTCATTGAAGCGCATCGAGATGCGCACGGGGTCGAGCCGATCTGCACGGTTCAGCCGATCGCCCCGTCCACCTACTATAAACATCTGGCAAAGCGGGCCGATCCGTCCCGGCGGTCGGAGCGGGCGCGCCGGGATGAGGCACTGCGACCCGAGATCCGTCGCGTGTTCGAAGAGAACTGGCGGGACTATGGCGTCCGGAAGATCTGGCGGCAGCTTCGCCGTGAGGGCTTTGACGTTGCCCGATGCACAGTCGCGAGGCTGATGAAGGTCATGGGTATTCAAGGCATTATCCGCGGCAAACCACACAGGACGACGATCCCGGACAAGAAGGCGCCCTGTCCGCTGGACAAGGTGAACCGCCAGTTCCGGGTGCCAGCGCCGAACATGCTGTGGGTTTCGGACTTCACCTATGGCGCCACCTGGAAGGGGTTCGCCTATGCGGCTTTCGTCATCGACGCCTATGCTCGGCGCATCGTCGGGTGGCGTGTCAGCACGACCCCTCATGCCGGGTTTGTCCTCGATGCGCTCGAACAGGCTGTCCATGAACGCCGCCCGGTCAAGGGCATGGGGCTGGTTCACAACAGCGACCGCGGAAGCCAGTATTTGTCGATCAAATACACCGAACGCCTCGCTGATGCAGGCATCGAGCCCTCGGTCGGCAGCGTGGGCGACAGCTATGACAACGCTCTTGCCGAGACGATCAACGGGCTCTTCAAGGCGGAGGTCATCCACCGCCGCGGACCTTGGCGCAGCTTCGAGGCCGTCGAATACGCAACACTCGAATGGGTGGACTGGTTCAACAACCGCCGCCTCCTCGAAC
>NZ_JAYKSL010000082.1:0-1177 GCF_035481585.1 Salipiger marinus
ATGGCAAAGGCAAAGTTTGAGCGGTCCAAACCGCACTGCAACATCGGCACGATTGGTCACGTTGACCACGGCAAGACGACGCTGACGGCGGCGATCACGAAGTATTTCGGCGAATTCCGGGCCTATGACCAGATCGACGGCGCGCCGGAAGAGAAGGCCCGTGGCATCACGATCTCGACCGCGCATGTGGAATACGAGACCGAAGCCCGTCACTACGCCCACGTCGACTGCCCCGGCCACGCGGACTATGTGAAGAACATGATCACGGGTGCGGCGCAGATGGACGGCGCGATCCTCGTGGTGAACGCGGCTGACGGCCCGATGCCGCAGACGCGCGAGCACATCCTGCTGGGCCGTCAGGTGGGCATCCCCGCCATGGTGGTGTTCCTGAACAAGGTCGACCAGGTGGACGACGCGGAACTGCTCGAGCTGGTGGAAATGGAAGTCCGCGAGCTGCTGTCGGCCTATGACTTCCCGGGCGACGACATTCCGATCATCGCGGGCTCGGCTCTGGCCGCGATGGAAGGCCGCGATCCGGAAATCGGCGAGAACAAGATCCGCGAACTGATGGCCGCCGTGGACGAATACATCCCGCAGCCGCCGCGCGCCACCGACCAGCCGTTCCTGATGCCGATCGAAGACGTGTTCTCGATCTCGGGCCGTGGCACCGTGGTGACCGGCCGTATCGAGCGCGGCGTGATCAACGTCGGCGATTCGATCGAGATCGTGGGCATCCGCGACACCAAGACCACCACCTGCACCGGTGTGGAAATGTTCCGCAAGCTGCTGGACCGTGGGGAAGCGGGCGACAACATCGGCGCGCTGCTGCGCGGCATCGACCGTGAAGGCGTGGAGCGCGGGCAGGTCCTGTGCAAGCCCGGCTCGGTGAAGCCGCACACCAAGTTCGAGTGTGAGGTCTACATCCTGACCAAGGAAGAAGGCGGCCGTCACACGCCGTTCTTCGCGAACTACCGCCCGCAGTTCTACTTCCGGACCACGGACGTGACCGGCACCGTCGAGCTGCCCGAGGGCACCGAGATGGTGATGCCCGGCGACAACCTGAAGTTCGTCGTCGAGCTGATCGCGCCGATCGCCATGGAAGACGGCCTGCGCTTCGCCATCCGCGAAGGCGGCCGCACCGTCGGCTCCGGCGTCGTGTCGAAAATCCTCGTCTGAG
>NZ_JAYKSL010000083.1:0-1177 GCF_035481585.1 Salipiger marinus
CATGGCCGAGCCCGCCGCTGACCACGATGCCCTCGGGATCGAGTGCTGCAGGCACCGGCGCGGCACTGGCGCCGATGACATGCGTGAGCATGGTGTTGGTGGGGCTCTCGTCGCCATCAAAGGCCACAGCGCGGGCGCGCAGCTGCACCTCCTGCCCCAGCGTGTAGCCCGCGATCTCGGCCCCGCCCTCGGCGGCGGCGATCTGCAGCACGGTCCAGTCCGGCGCGCCGGTGAGGCGATGCTCCAGCACGAAGCCCGACAGGAGCCGCAACTCCCCCGCCGAGGCCCCCAGCAGCACGCGCAGCAGGATCTCGCCGCTTTCCTCGTCCAGCCCGCTTTCCAGCCCGCGCCAGACCGGGATCTGCGGCGGCGCACTCAGCTGCGGGATCACCTCGCCGACGATGCTGTCCCAGGCGGGGGCCTCCTCGGCCTCGGTGAGGTCGTCGATGATCGCGGCCTCCGCCACCAGGGTCAGCCGGGCGGAAAACCCCTCGCCAGGCTCCACATTGACCACCACCATGGGTTCGCTGACCTGCGCCAGCGGGCCGAGATGCACGAGACTGCCGGGTTCGGGCAGCGGCTCGTCTCCGGCGACCATCAGGCTGCGGCCTTGCCCGGTGATCTTGGCCACCACCGACCGGCCCACCGTATCCTCCGGACCGTCATAAACCCGCCAGCGCAGGCCCCAGTCAGCGGGGCCTTCACCCCCCTCTTCAAGGCCCTCTTCAACGGGCAGTTCCTCGTCGAGGACCAGGAACCGGTCCAGCGCCTGCCGCACCCGGGCGGAGACCTGGCTGCGCGCCAGCACGTCCCAGCTCGCCATGACCAGATCGCCGCGCGTCGCCACCCGGGCCGCCCCGTCCATGACGCAGGTAAATGTGTCGGGCCGGTGTTGCGCCTCGTAGAACCGCCGCCGCGCCTCGCGCCAGATCTCGGCCGGATCAGTCTTGCCGGNGTCCATGACGCAGGTAAATGTGTCGGGCCGGTGTTGCGCCTCGTAGAACCGCCGCCGCGCCTCGCGCCAGATCTCGGCCGGATCAGTCTTGCCGGGCAGGACCAGCTCCTCGGTCAGCTGCGGCTCCCCCACCAGCCCCGGGCGCGGGATCACCATCTCGCCGATGTCCCAGTCATTGCTCTCGTCGGCAAAGCTCACCCGCAGCGCGTCGGGCAGATCGGT
>NZ_JAYKSL010000084.1:0-1168 GCF_035481585.1 Salipiger marinus
CATGGCCGAGCCCGCCGCTGACCACGATGCCCTCGGGATCGAGGGCGGCAGGCACTGGCGCGGCACTGGCGCCGATGACATGCGTGAGCGTGGTGTTGGTGGGGCTTTCATCGCCGTCAAAGGCCACGGCTTTGGCGCGCAGCTGCACCTCCTGCCCCAGCGTGTAGCCCGCGATCTCGGCCCCGCCCTCGGCGGCGGCGATCTGCAGCGCGGTCCAGCTGGGCGCGCCGGTCAGGCGATGCTCCAGCACGAAGCCCGACAGCAGCCGCAGTTCGCCCGCCGCGGCCCCGAGCAGCACGCGCAGCAGGATCTCGCCGCTCTCCTCGTCCGGCCCGCTTTCCAGCCCCCGCCAGACCGGCATCTGCGGCGGCGCACTCAGCTGCGGGATCACCTCGCCAACGATGCTGTCCCAGGCGGGCACCTCCTCGGCATCGGTGAGCTCGTCGATGATCGCGGCCTCCGCCACCAGGGTCAGCCGGGCAGAAAACCCCTCGCCCGGCTCCACATCCACCACCACCATGGGCTCGCTGACCTGCGCCAGCGGGCCAAGGTGGACGAGGCTGCCGGGCTCGGGCAGTGGCTCGTCCCCCGCCACCAGCAGGCTGCGGCCCTGCCCGGTGACCTTCGCCACCACCGACCGGCCCACCGTATCCTCGGGGGTATCAAACACCCGCCAGCGCAGGCCCCAGTCAGCGGGGCCTTCAATGCCCTCTTCAAGCGGCAGCTCCTCGTCGAAGACCAGAAACCGGTCCAGCGCCTGCCGCACCCGGGCGGAGATCTGGCTGCGCGCCAGCACGTCCCAGCTCGCCATGACCAGATCGCCGCGCGTCGCCACCCGGGCCGCCCCATCCATGACACAGGTAAATGTGTCGGGCCGGTGCATCGCCTCGTAAAACCGCCGCCGCCCCTCGCGCCAGATCTCGGCAGGATCAGTCTTGCCGGGCANATCCATGACACAGGTAAATGTGTCGGGCCGGTGCATCGCCTCGTAAAACCGCCGCCGCCCCTCGCGCCAGATCTCGGCAGGATCAGTCTTGCCGGGCAGCCCCAGCTCCTCGGTCAGCTGCGGCTCCCCGACAAGACCGGGGCGCGGGATGACGATCTCCGCCACCTCCCAGCCATTGGTCTCGTCGGCAAAGCTCACCCGCAGCGCGTCGGGCAGATCGGT
>NZ_JAYKSL010000085.1:0-1136 GCF_035481585.1 Salipiger marinus
ATGCGGACACGTGCAGCCGTAGCCCTTGCAGCGGGTCAGCCGCTGGAGATCATGGAGGTTGAGCTTGACGGCCCTAAGGCGGGCGAGGTTCTGGTGGAGATCAAGGCCACGGGCCTGTGCCACACCGACGAGTTCACCCGCTCCGGCGCGGATCCGGAAGGGATTTTCCCGTGCATTCTGGGGCATGAGGGCGCGGGCGTGGTGGTCGAGGTCGGCGAGGGCGTGACCACGCTGAAGCCGGGCGACCATGTGATCCCGCTGTACACGCCGGAATGCCGCCAGTGCCCGTCCTGCCTGTCGGGCAAGACCAACCTCTGCACCGCGATCCGCAACACCCAAGGTCAGGGCCTGATGCCCGACGGCACCACCCGGTTCCGGATGCTGGATGGGACACCTATTCATCATTACATGGGCTGCTCCACGTTTGCCAATCACACGGTGATGCCCGAAATCGCGCTGGCCAAGGTCCGCGACGACGCGCCGTTCGACAAGATCTGCTATATCGGCTGCGGCGTGACCACCGGCATCGGGGCGGTGATTAACACGGCAGGTGTTGAGATTGGGTCAACGGCGGCGGTGTTCGGTCTGGGCGGCATCGGTCTGAACGTGATCCAGGGCCTGCGGATGGCGGGCGCGGACATGATCATCGGCGTGGATCTGAACGATTCGAAGGCCGAGATGGCGAAAAAGTTCGGCATGACGCACTTTGTTAACCCTTCGAAGATAGAAGGGTCGGTGGTGCAGGAGATCGTCAACCTGACCAAACGCGGCGCGGACCAGATCGGGGGGGTGGATTATTCGTTCGACGCCACCGGCAACGTGAAGGTGATGCGCGACGCGCTGGAATGTTCGCATCGTGGCTGGGGCGTGTCGGTGATCATCGGCGTGGCGCCCGCCGGGGCAGAGATATCGACCCGTCCGTTCCAGCTGGTGACCGGGCGCGTCTGGAAAGGCACGGCATTCGGCGGCGCCAAGGGCCGCACCGACGTGCCGAAATTTGTCGACTGGTACATGGACGGCAAGATCGAGATTGATCCGATGATCACCCACAAACTCAAGCTGGAGGAGATCAACCACGGCTTCGACCTGATGCACGAAGGCAAATCCATCCGCGCCGTGGTGGAATTCTGAGCCAT
>NZ_JAYKSL010000086.1:0-1117 GCF_035481585.1 Salipiger marinus
TCGAGGGAGCCTATTCGACACTGACGGAGTACCTGAGGCTGATACGCCCGGTCGCCCCGCGCCAGTTCGAGCGGCGCTTCGAGACGCCCGCCGGCCAGCAGGCCCAGGTGGACTTTGCCGAGTTCCAAGTAGCATTCACCTTGGAGCCCGGCATCACCCGCAAGGTCTGGCTGTTCAGCATGGTGCTGGGACACAGCCGCTGGCTCTGGGGGCGGTTCTGCCCCAACCAGACGCTGGAGACGGTGATGCGCTGCCACATCGCGGCCTTTGACGCGATGGGCGGGGCGTGTGGCGAGGTGCTCTACGACCGGATGAAGACTGCGGTCATCGGCGAAGATGCGGCGGGTGTCGTGACCTACAACGCCTCGCTCGTGGCGCTGCTGGCGCATTACGGCTCGGCGCCGCGCGCCTGCCAGCCGTATCGGGCGAAGACGAAGGGCAAGGTCGAGCGCCCATTCCGTTACGTGCGGCAGGACTTCTTTCTGGGGCGCAGTTTCCGTGACCTCGACGACCTCAATGCCCAGTTTGAGGAGTGGCGAATTACCATAGCCAACCCCCGGGTCCATGCAACCACGCAGCAGGTTGTCGACGAGCACTTTGCGGATGAGCAGCCGCACCTCGTAGCCCTGCCAACTCGGCCCTACGACGCGGTGCTGACCGTCGAGCGGCGGATCAGCCATGAGGGCATGGTTGCCGTTGGCGGCAATCAGTACAGCGTCCCGGACACCACCCGGCGCCGGATCGTCGAGGTCCAGAACCATCCGGCCGAGGTGCGCATCTTCGAGGACGGGGAGTTGATCGCAAGTCACCCGGTGCTCGAGGGCAAGAACCAGAAGCGCGTCGATCCCAGCCATCGCAAGCCGGTACCCGTTGCGCGTCGTGCCGTGCTCGACCGACCATCCCCTGCGGACACCGCGGTCCTGCGCCGGCCACTGGCATTCTACGAGGCCGTTGGCCAGCGGCTGGCCAGACAACCGGAGGGACGCCCATGATCCCGGTCACGGAACGGATCCGCCAGAGCCTGGTCAGTCTGCACATGGCCCGCGCCCTGGAAACGCTGGACCAGGTCCTGAGCCGGCTGGAAAAGGGCGAGATGACCGCGATCGAGGCGATCGAC
>NZ_JAYKSL010000087.1:0-1106 GCF_035481585.1 Salipiger marinus
CCCCTGAGAACTGGACCGTTTGAAGCCGGAGTTTTTCGCTACGATTTCCCGGCTGGGAGAGGAGCGGAATCACATGAAGGCATCGAAGTTTTCGGACGCGCAGAAGGCGTTCATCATCAAGCAGGGCGAGGAAGGCACACCAGTTGCGGAGATCTGCCGCAAGGCTGGGATCAGCCAGGCGACCTACTTCAATTGGAAGAAGAAGTATGCGGGTCTGCTGCCGACGGAGATGAAGCGGCTGAAGCAGCTCGAGGACGAGAACAGCCGGTTGAAGAAGATCGTAGCGGACCTGACCCTGGATCGTGAGATGTTGCAGGATGTCATCCGGCGAAAGATTTGAAGCCTGGTCGGATGCGCGAATTGGTTCGCGGGATGTGCAGCGATTGGGCAGTCTCGATCCGGACGGCGTGTGGCGCCATCGGATTTGACCGTTCGACGTTCCATTACAAATCCCGCCGCGCCGACCAGGCTGCCGTGGAGAAGCGGATCAGGGAGATCTGCGAAACGCGGGTTCGTTACGGATACCGCCGGGTTCACGTGCTTATGGACCGTGAGGGCTGGGGCATCAACATCAAGAAGGTCTATCGCATTTACAGGGGGTTGGGCATGCAACTCAGGAACAAGACACCAAAGCGGCGGGTGAAGGCGAAGCTGCGCGACGATCGTGCCGAAGCTGTTGGCCCGAACGACGTTTGGGCGATGGACTTCGTTCATGACCAACTGGCGACCGGCAAGAAGCTAAGGATTCTGACGGTCGTGGATACCTTCTCGCGATACGTGCCTGTGCTCGACGCACGGTTCAGTTATCGCGGTGAGGATGTGGTCGCGACGCTGGATCGGGTGTGCCGTAGAACCGGCTATCCCAAGACAATCCGGGTCGATCAGGGCAGCGAGTTCATCTCCCGCGACATGGATCTCTGGGCCTATCAGCGCGGCGTTACCCTCGACTTCTCACGGCCAGGCAAGCCGACGGACAATGCGTTCATAGAAGCATTCAACGGCCGGTTCAGGGCGGAATGCCTGAACGCGCACTGGTTCCTGACGCTTGCGGACACAGCCGAAAAGTTGGAGGCTTGGCGTAGATACTACAACGAGGAACGGCCACA
>NZ_JAYKSL010000088.1:0-1031 GCF_035481585.1 Salipiger marinus
TCGATGCGGGCCGATGTGGGGATCATGATCTCCGCCTCGCACAATCCTGCCCATGACAACGGCATCAAGTTCTTCGGCCCCGACGGGTTCAAGCTCTCCGACGAGGCCGAAACCGAGATCGAGGCGCTGATCGAGGCCGGGGTGCAGCCCGCGCAGGCCGGCAATATCGGCCGCGCCCGCCGCATCGACGACGGCCGCTTCCGCTATCAGGAACGGGTGAAATCCAGCTTTCCGCAAGGCATGCGGCTGGACGGCATGAAGGTGGTGATCGACTGCGCCAATGGCGCCGCCTATCGCGCCGCCCCCGAGGTGCTGTGGGAACTGGGCGCCGAGGTGGTGCCGGTGGGCACCACGCCCAACGGGCTCAACATCAACGACAATTGCGGCTCCACCCGCCCGCAGGCCGCCGCCGAGGCGGTGCTGGCCCATGGCGCGGATGTGGGCATCTGCCTTGACGGCGATGCCGACCGGGTGATCCTCATCGACGAGACCGGCGCCGTGGCCGATGGCGACCAGCTCATGGCGCTGATGGCCGCCCGCTGGGCCGAAGAGGGGCGCCTCAGCGGCGGCACGCTGGTGGCCACCGTCATGTCCAATCTCGGGCTGGAGCGCTTTCTGGACGCGCGCGGCCTGCGGCTCGAACGCACCAAGGTCGGCGACCGTTACGTGGTCGAGGCGATGCGCGCGAATGGCTGGAATCTGGGCGGCGAACAGTCGGGCCATATCGTGATGACCGATTACGCCACCACCGGCGACGGGCTGATGGCCGGGTTGCAGTTTCTGGCGGAAATGGTCCGCACCGGCCAGCCCGCCAGCACGCTGACCCGCAGTTTCGAACCGGTGCCGCAGCTGCTGAAGAACGTGCGCTTCGCCTTGGGCAGCGCGCCGCTCGACAGCACCCGCGTGCGCAGCGCCATCGCCGAGGCCGAGGCCGCGCTCACCGGCCATGGCCGCCTCTTGATCCGCAAATCCGGCACCGAACCGCTGATCCGGGTCATGGCCGAATGCGAGGACGAAGCCCTGCTTGCCCG
>NZ_JAYKSL010000089.1:0-970 GCF_035481585.1 Salipiger marinus
TCCGCCACCTTGTCCTCAACCCATTCGGAAAGCGCGGGATTTTCCGCCGCAGCTATGCTTTCTACCGGGGCCGCGCCGCCGCCCGGCGCCGCCTCGAAGGTCGAGGTCCGGAAGGTGATAACCTTCTTTTCATCCTTCGACCGTACCGTCTGCAGGGCGTTGCCGGCATAGATCGGGCGCTCGAACGTATCCGCATCCACCACGGAGGTGACATCGGTCAGGATCATCACGTCCAGCATCGCCGCCACGCGCGGCAGGATGTTCTTGGCATCCGTCGTGGCGGGCGCCACGATATGGGAATACTCCCCCGCCAGCGACTGGATCAGCGCCGCCACCGGCTCTGCCAGCCGGTGGCCATAAAGCGCATCCTCGGCCACCAGCACCCGGGCGACGCCGGTGATCGTGGCCGCCTGTTCGGCAGCAGCCTGCGCCTGCGCGCCCACGGCCAGCACGGTGACCTCGCCCAGCGTCTGCGCGGCGGTCACCGCCTTGGAGGTGGCGTCCAGCGCCAGCGTGCCCTCGGTGATTTCAGCAAGAAGGAGAACGGCCATCACAGCACCCCCGCATCTTTGAGTTTCGCCAGCAGCTCATCCACCGACCCGACCTTGACGCCCGCAGCCCGGGTGGCGGGTTCGGCGGTGCCGATCACCTCCAGCCGGGGGCTGACATCCACGCCAAAATCCGCAGCGGTCTTTTCGTCCAGCGGCTTCTTCTTGGCTTTCATGATGTTGGGCAGCGACGCATAGCGCGGCTCGTTCAGCCGCAGGTCGGCGGTGACGATCGCGGGCAGGGTGACCTTCACCGTCTGCAGCCCGCCATCCACCTCGCGCGCGACCACGGCGGCGCCGTCCTCCACCGTCAGCTTGTTGGCATAGGTGGCCTGCGCCCAGCCCAGCAGACCCGCCAGCATCTGGCCGGTGGCGTTCATGTCGTTGTCGATGGCCTGCTTGCCCATCAGCACCAGACCGGG
>NZ_JAYKSL010000090.1:0-903 GCF_035481585.1 Salipiger marinus
GCCGTGGTCCAGCGCAAGCCGGGCGCGCTTCGCAACGGCGCCCCGTTTGTTGAGATGCCGGAGGGCTTTCGTGAGCTGCAGGACCAGATGCTGCGCAGGCCTGGCGGGGATCGGGAGATGGTCGATGTCCTGTCATTGGTATTGCATCACGACGAACAGGCGGTCCTGTGCGCGGTGGACATGGCGCTGAAGGCCGGCGTGCCGACCAAGACCCACGTGCTGAACCTGTTGCACAGGCTGGTGAGCGGCACTTCAGTCGAGCTACCAGATGTGACGCCACCTCCGGCCTTGACGCTGAGCAAGGAGCCCGAGGCCAATGTCGCACGCTACGATGGGCTGCGCACGTCCGGAGGCAAACGCCATGCGTCATGATCCCGCCGGCGCTGCTATCGTCATCATGCTCCGCAGTCTGAAGATGCCAGGCATGGCGCAGGCCGTGCATGACCTCATGGAACAGGGTGCGCCTGCGTTCGAAGCGGCGATCCCCATCCTGTCGCAGCTGCTGAAGGCCGAAATGGCCGAACGTGAAGTGCGGTCCATCTCTTATCACATGAAGGCAGCGCGCTTCCCGGCTCACAAGGACCTGTCGGGCTTCGACTTCGCCGCCAGCGAGGTCAACGAGGCCCTCGTTCGGCAGCTTCACCGATGCGAGTTCCTGGATGCTGCCGAGAACGCGGTCCTGATTGGCGGGCCCGGCACCGGGAAAAGCCATGTTGCGACTGCCCTCGGTGTCCAGGCAATCGAGCATCACCGCAAACGCGTGCGCTTCTTCTCCACAGTCGAGCTGGTGAACGCGCTGGAACAGGAAAAGGCGCTGGGAAGGGCCGGGAAAATCGCCGAGGCGTTGGTGAAAACCGAATTGGTGATCCTCGACGAGCTCGGATACCTGCCGTTCAGCGCCTC
>NZ_JAYKSL010000091.1:0-851 GCF_035481585.1 Salipiger marinus
CGAGGAACGGCCACACGGCGCGATCTGCAACAAGGTCCCGATCATGTTGACGAAATCGGGGGGCATCACCAGCCTGCCACCCTGATAAAGCCGAAAAACTCTGCCTCCGGGCGGTCCAACGTTGGGGGTCAGAGCAGTTCGAATGTATCGACAGTTGGTTATTGGACAGGATTACAGGAGCTGCCAAGGAATTGCGGGAAGAAATCTCGCAACTAAAAATTTAGCATCCTGCTTTACCATATGATTTTGTCACATCAGGTTCATCAGGGCAAAATGACTGAAATGCAATATGCGTAAAGTCAAGAAATCACAAAAGGGCTCGGTTATTGAGCAGCTAATGAGTCACGCGTCGGCTTTGTGTGTGGCATTGCGACTGGCTTTGCCCTTCGGGATGACGGCTCTCGCCGGCATGATATTCTTGGACGTTCCACAGCGGTGGGCGATTATTGCCATGCTTCCGTTTATTATTTGGGCCGCCGCGTCAGGCCTGGTTCCACAGGAAATACCGGATGCGTGCGCTGATCTTCGGTGACGTGATGATCGAGCTCGCCGCCGAGACCCCGGCGGCGCGGATTGCCGAGATCGTGCATGCGCTCGGGCGTCCTCGTGATGATACCGTCCCACACGGTCCCTATCCTGGTGGCGACACAGCCGGTCGACTTCAGGAAGGGCCATGACGGGCTTGCCGCGCAGGTTGCATCGGTGCTGAAGGAAGACCCTTTCACCGGCACCGTGTTTTTGTTCCGGGCGAAGCGCGCTGACAGGCTGAAGATCCCGTTCTGGGACGGGAGCGGGTTGGTAATGGCCTACAACGATCTGCGTTCATACTACACCTCTTTCCTCCTCAGGTG
>NZ_JAYKSL010000092.1:0-827 GCF_035481585.1 Salipiger marinus
CCGGCTGGAAAAGGGCGAGATGACCGCGATCGAGGCGATCGACGCTTTGCTGGCAGAGGAACTGACCCTGCGCGAAGGGCGCCGCGTCGGGGTCGGTCTGCGCACGGCCCGGCTCACTCCGATCAAGACGCTCGAAAGCTTCGACTTCTCGTTCCAGCCCTCGCTGGACCGGCACCGCATCATGGCTCTCGCCCAGCTGGAGTTTATCAACCGGGCCGAGGTGCTGCACTTTCTCGGCCCGCCGGGCACGGGCAAGAGCCACCTGGCAACAGCCTTGGGCGTCGCTGCGGTAAAGGCGGGCCGTAGCGTCTACCGCTGCACCCTGGCCGAACTCATCGACGCCTTGGCGCAGGCTGAACGCGAGGGGCGCCTGCCTGAAAAAATCCGTTTCTACGCCCGGTCCTCGCTGCTGATCGTGGACGAGATCGGCTATCTCCCCATCACCAGCGGCGGGGCCAACCTGTTCTTCCAGCTCGTCAATGCGCGGTATGAGAAAGGGGCAATGATCCTTACCTCGAACCGCGGCTTCGCCGAATGGGGCGAGGTCTTCGGCGATCCCGTTGTCGCCACCGCACTGCTGGACCGGCTGCTCCACCACGCGGTCGTCGTGCAAATCGAAGGCGCCAGCTACCGCCTGCGCGGCCACGCCGACCTGATGCCGGAACACACCAGGTCGCACGCCACCATCACCCCGCCTCCGCCCCAGAAGAGGCGCGGACGGCCACCCAAAAGCGGAGGTGCCAATCACCTGCACGGCTGATCCCCGAACCCGTTAGGTGGGGAATTTTGCGCCAGCACTTCTGGGGAATTTTGATCCAGCATTTACA
>NZ_JAYKSL010000093.1:0-780 GCF_035481585.1 Salipiger marinus
TCTCGATGGAAAACCCGGCTCAGTTCTGGGTGGAAATCAACACACAACGGCCATGACGCGGGCCACGTGGTTCTGGGTTTCTCGGTAAGGGGGAATGCCGCCGTGTTGGCGCACGGCTTCCGGCCCAGCGTTGTAGGCGGCAAGCGCCAGATGCGGATCGCCGAAGCTTTCCAGCATCATCGCAAGGTAACGGGCAGAGCCGTCGAGGTTCTGTTGGGGGTCAAGCGGGTCGACGTCGAGGTCGCGCGCGGTGTCGGGCATAAGCTGACCAAGGCCAATGGCGCCCGCGTGTGAGATCGCATCCTGCCGATAGGCGCTCTCCACTTCGATATTGGCCCGGTAGAGGCTCAGCCAGTCCGTGACGGAAAGCTCCGCGCGCCTTAGGCCGGGGTGGCTGGCATAGCGCAGGGCCGTGGTCTCTATGGCGTTTAAGACATCGACGCGGGGCAAGGGTGCCGGACCGACACGGGCTGCAAAGCGCATCGCTTCACGCTCTGGCACAGTTGCATCGCTGCCGAAAATCGCAAGTTCATCGGCTGCCGATCCCTGACCGATGCCGTCATTGTAATTGCGCGCGAAGCTATTTTGGGATTGGGAAGGCGTCAGAGAGCCGTCGCTCTCCATGACCAGGACCATTTGCGCTGAGGCTGGCGCGGCGAGTAGCCAGAGACAGACAAGGTTAGTCGCCAGCGCCCTTGTCTGATGGGGCGAGCTTGTGGCTCCGGCTTGTCCCCGCTTCAAGCGGCAGGTCGACATGCGCAAAGCCAAGGCCAATGAAGA
>NZ_JAYKSL010000094.1:0-691 GCF_035481585.1 Salipiger marinus
CAAAGGCGCCCTCCAGCCGCATCAGCGCGCCATGGGCCGCCTCCACCGGGGTCTTGCCGCTGTCGAGCAGGTGGCAGACCAGCATGGCCACGGTTTCGGTATCGGTGTCGCTTTCCGGCTGCAGCCCGGCCTCGGCCAGTTCGGCGCGCAGGTCGCGGAAATTCTCGATGATGCCGTTATGCACCACCGAGACCCGGCCAGCGCGATGCGGATGGGCGTTGCGCGTGGTGGGCGCGCCATGGGTGGCCCAGCGGGTGTGGCCGATCCCCGCCTTGCCCGCCAGCGGCTCGTGCACCAGCAGATCCGACAGGTTGACCAGCTTGCCCACGGCGCNAGCGCGATGCGGATGGGCGTTGCGCGTGGTGGGCGCGCCATGGGTGGCCCAGCGGGTGTGGCCGATCCCCGCCTTGCCCGCCAGCGGCTCGTGCACCAGCAGATCCGACAGGTTGACCAGCTTGCCCACGGCGCGGCGGCGGTCGAGCCGCCCGCCATTCACCGTGGCGATGCCCGCGCTGTCATAGCCGCGATATTCCAGCCGCCTCAGCGCCTCGACCAGCATGGGCGCAACCTCGTGATCGCCCAGAACGCCAATGATCCCACACATACCGCTTACTCCTTGCCCTGTGCCGCCTTTTTCGCCCGCAGCATGTCGCGCAGCCGCGTGGCGAAGCCCGGCTTCGTCACCTGTCTT
>NZ_JAYKSL010000095.1:0-667 GCF_035481585.1 Salipiger marinus
CAAAGGCGCCCTCCAGCCGCATCAGCGCGCCATGGGCCGCCTCAACCGGGGTCTTGCCGCTGTCGAGCAGGTGACAGACCAGCATGGCCACGGTTTCGGTGTCGGTGTCGCTTTCCGGCTGCAGACCGGCCTCGCCCAGTTCGGCGCGCAGGTCGCGGAAATTCTCGATGATGCCGTTATGCACCACCGAGACCCGGCCCGCGCGATGCGGATGGGCGTTGCGCGTAGTGGGCGCGCCATGGGTGGCCCAGCGGGTGTGACCGATCCCCGCCTTGCCCGCCAGCGGCTCGTGCACCAGCAGGTCCGAAANCGCGCGATGCGGATGGGCGTTGCGCGTAGTGGGCGCGCCATGGGTGGCCCAGCGGGTGTGACCGATCCCCGCCTTGCCCGCCAGCGGCTCGTGCACCAGCAGGTCCGAAAGATTGACCAGCTTGCCCACGGCGCGGCGACGGTCCAGATGGCCGTCATTGACTGTGGCAATGCCCGCGCTGTCATAGCCGCGATATTCCAGCCGTTTCAGCGCCTCGACCAGAATAGGGGCGACCTCATGTTCGCCCAGAACGCCGATGATCCCGCACATGGGATTTACTCCTTGCCAATATTTGCTTTTTTCGCCCGCAGCGCGTCGCGCAGCCGCGTGGCGAAGCCCGGCTTCGTCACCTGTCTT
>NZ_JAYKSL010000096.1:0-639 GCF_035481585.1 Salipiger marinus
CCATCGCGCAGGCGATATTTGAGGCCAGCGAGGAAGACCCGCGCATCCTCGTCGCTGCGCCGATGTATCAGGCGGTTCATGCCGACGATCTGCACTTCGCCAGCGCGGGCGGCAAGCTCATGGGGATGCAATGGGGCAAGGTGCTCTACAAGCGGGTCTTTCGCGGCGAGGACTGGCGTCCCGTCGAGCCGCGCCGCATCACCAAGCACAGCCCCCGTGTCATCACGATCAAATTCCAAGTGCCGGAGGCGCCGCTCGTATTCGACACCACCCATGTGGTGGATCCCGGCGACTACGGCTTCACCGTGGAGGATGACAGCGGCGTCGTGAGCATCGCCTCGGTCGATCTGATCAACAGCGATACCGTGCGGATCACGACCGCCGCCGACATCGGCGCGAACCCGCTTCTCGGCTACGCCTATTACGGCGTCGGCGGCAATGGCGGCGGCCCGATCAGCGGCGCGCGCGGCTGCCTGCGCGACAGCGACCCGACCATCAGCGCGGACGGGTCCGAAGCCCTCTGGAATTGGGCTGTCACCTTCCAGAAGCCCATCCCCTACGTCAAAGGAACGTAAAACATGACCACCCTTATCCGACTGAACACGGCCATCAACAATCCGAGCCTGCCGAAGCTTTCAG
>NZ_JAYKSL010000097.1:0-639 GCF_035481585.1 Salipiger marinus
CCATCGCGCAGGCGATATTTGAGGCCAGCGAGGAAGACCCGCGTATCATCATCGCTGCGCCGATGTATCAGGCGCCTCATGCTGACGCTCTCCACCCCACAAGTGCGGGCAAACAGCTCGTGGGGATGCAATGGGGCAAGGTGCTCTACAAGCGGGTCTATCGGGGCGAAGACTGGCGTCCCGTCGAGCCGCGCCGCATCACGAAGCACAGCGCCCGTGTCATCACGATCAAATTCCACGTGCCGGAGGCGCCGCTCCTATTCGACACCACCAATGTGGTGGATCCCGGCGACTACGGGTTCACCGTGGAGGATGACAGCGGCTTTGTGAGCATCGCCTCGGTCGATCTGATCAACAGCGACACGGTCCGGATCACGACCTCCACCGACATCGGGACCAATCCGAAGCTAGGCTATGCTTATTACGGCATCGGCGGCAATGGCGGCGGCCCGATCACCGGCGCGCGTGGCTGCCTGCGCGACAGCGACCCTACCGTCGGTGCAGACGGATCCACCAATCTTTGGAATTGGGCTGAGACCTTCCAGAAGCCCATCCCCTACGTCAAAGGAGCGTAAAACATGACCACCCTTATCCGCCTGAACACGGCCATCAACAATCCGAGCCTGCCGAAGCTTTCAG
>NZ_JAYKSL010000098.1:0-610 GCF_035481585.1 Salipiger marinus
GCCCGAGGAACAGCACGTCCCGCGCCTCGGCGATCTTGCGGGCGGCAGCCTCGATATCGGCGGACCGGTCGAGCGTCGCGTTGAAGAGCCCCGGCAGCGCGCGCAGTTCGGCCAGAAGCTGGCTCTTCTCGGCCTGCGACATGTGGCCCCGCGCGCAGGCGGCGGTGATGGCCAGCAGCAGCAGCACGTTGAGCTGGCAGGTGAAGGCCTTGGTGGAGGCCACGCCCACCTCGATGCCCGCATGGATGGGCAGCGCCAGATCGCTTTCCCGCGCGATGGAGCTGGTTTCCACATTGACCACCGACAGGATGGTGTCGGCCTTGTCGCGGCAGTAGCGCAGGGCGGCCAATGTNGGAGGCCACGCCCACCTCGATGCCCGCATGGATGGGCAGCGCCAGATCGCTTTCCCGCGCGATGGAGCTGGTTTCCACATTGACCACCGACAGGATGGTGTCGGCCTTGTCGCGGCAGTAGCGCAGGGCGGCCAATGTGTCGGCGGTCTCTCCCGACTGGCTGACAAAAACGGCGGCGGTGCCGGGCAGGACGGGCGGCTCGCGGTAGCGGAATTCCGAGGCGACATCGACCTCGACCGGCAGGCGGGCCATCTTCT
>NZ_JAYKSL010000099.1:0-579 GCF_035481585.1 Salipiger marinus
GCCCGAGGAACAGCACGTCCCGCGCCTCGGCGATCTTGCGGGCCGCTTCCTCCATGTCGGCGGAGCGGTCGAGCGTCGCGTTGAACAGCCCCGGCAGCGCCCGGAGTTCGGTCAGAAGCTGGCTCTTCTCGGCCTCCGACATGTGACCGCGCGCGCAGGCGGCGCTGATGGCCAGCAGCAGCAGCACGTTGAGCTGGCAGGTGAAGGCCTTGGTCGAGGCCACACCCACCTCGATGCCGGCATGGATGGGCAGCGCCACGTCGCTTTCCCGCGCGATGGAGCTGGTGTCCACATTGACCACCGACAGGATGGTGTCAGCCTNCGAGGCCACACCCACCTCGATGCCGGCATGGATGGGCAGCGCCACGTCGCTTTCCCGCGCGATGGAGCTGGTGTCCACATTGACCACCGACAGGATGGTGTCAGCCTTGTCGCGGCAGTAGCGCAGCGCGGCCAGCGTGTCGGCGGTCTCGCCCGACTGGCTGACGAACAGGGCGGCGGTGCCGGGCAGGATGGGCGGCTCGCGGTAGCGGAACTCCGAGGCGACATCGACCTCGACCGGCAGGCGGGCCATCTTCT